>DAIPIC010000024.1:12711-28322 GCA_036771025.1 Solirubrobacteraceae bacterium | reverse complement strand
CCGGCGGTTCGGGGCCGCCGTCAACCGTTCGGCTTCAGAGGAGCTTGGGTCCATGTGGCTAGCCGCCGATCAATCTGGCGAAGCGCTCCGTCGACACGTTGGCCCCGGATAGCACGATGCCGATCGAGTCACCATGTAAGCAGGCGTCGGCCGCGGAATGCCCCCCGGGGGGTAGTGGCTCCGAACCGGCGCCTCGTAGTTACCCAGAGCGAGCGGTGTCGAGGGCTTGCTGCTCGGACTGGAACATCTCCCAGCGGACCACTTTGCCAGCACGCAGCGTGAAGACGAAGTAGACGTCGCCTTCCACCTGTACGCCGCTGCCCCGTCCACGCCCTCGCTGCGTGCCCGCGACAAGAACGCAGTCGCCAAAATCGCGCATACCGCGGAGCTCGAACAAGTAGTCCTCCCACTCTCCGGTCCACTCGGTCATCCCGCGCAGCAGGCCCTCGTGCCCATGAAAGGTCTGCGGGTCAGGCTGATCCGGAAGCTGAGTAACGATCACGCCCGGATCGATCAGCTCGAGCATCGCCGGCACGTCGTCACGGAAGTACGCGTCGAACGCTGCCTGCACGACCTGAATGTTCTCCTTCGACACGGCTCCGCTCAGTATCCCGCGTCGACCTCGGGTGGGTTTCGGCTGAGCGCCGCATGACTATGGGAAGGAAGCGACTTGGGCGCTCGGCTCGTCGTTTCAGGACCAGCCCGACGCGGCCTTGAGCGCACCTTGCATGGGCGCTCCTTGGTTCGGGGTGGGGTGGCGGTAGCTCTAGGCGACGATGGCGCCGGGGCGAGCGACCAGCTGACGTTATCCATCTCCATGACCTCACTTCGACAGAGACCACCACCGATCGCAGAACTCATTGCTCCGACCCAGCTCAACCGAACAGCAGGTCCCGCCCCCAGGCCTGGTCGGGCACCCGTGGCGCTAAGCCGAGCGTCCGGCTACGCGACCTGCACGCCCGCAATCACCCACGAGCAGGCGCCGGGTAGGCCGGCGTGGACTCAAAGAAACGGCACTCGAGGGCCGGAATGTCACGGCGCCCGCTGCCCCACACTCCTGAAGAACTCGATCAAAGCGACACTTTCGCCGTCTTTAGAAGGCGGCGAACCGGATGGTGCTGATGAGGCCGGCGGCTAGACAGTAGATCCCGAAGGGCGTGAGGCTGCGGCCGGTGCGGAAGTAGCGGACGAGGAAGCGGACGGACAGGTAGGCGGTGATCGCGGTGATGATGAAGCCGACCGCGATCTGGCCGTGGATGTGCGCTCCGGCGCTGCCGGTGAGGCTGGGGAGCTTGAGCACACCGGCCGCGAGGATCGGTGGCGTGGCGAGCAAGAACGCGAACCGGGCGGCGTCCTCGCGGTCGAGTCCGCGCCATAGGCCGCCGACCATCGTCACGCCGTCCCGGCTGATTCCTGCGAATAGCGCAAGGATCTGTAGCAGCCCGATGCGGATGCTGTCGCTGAACGGGATCCGTGAGATCCGGATGTCGGAGGCATACGCGGCGGCGATTTCCTGGGCTGAGCGAGCACCGCTCCGATCCCCGGCTCTTGCTTCGATTTGCACGTCAAGTTCTGGGGAGCCACCCGCAATCGGCATTGCCTCCCGGGTTTGGCCAGCCTGCCGGTCGCGGCGGGCAGCGCGAGCTCTGAGCTGCTCTGCGCGGCGCGCAATTCCCTCACCACGCAACAGGATGATCCCGTTGACGAGCAGGAAAACGCTCGCGGCGACCGGTTTTGCGAACAGTGTCCGAAAGCTGTGCTCCAAGATCAGCCCCGTGAGCCCAACCGGGACAGTGGCGATCACGATCAGCCAAGCCAGGCGCTCGTCAGAGCCCTGCAGGCTGAACTGCCGCTCCCCAATGCTGCGCCGCACGCTGCGTACGAATCCGGCGATGATCCGGATCCAGTCGGCGCGGAAGAACCACAACAGCGCGAAAGCCGTCCCGACGTGCAGGGCCACGATGAACGCCAAATAGAACGACGACTCGCTATTGGCCTGCGAGGACTGGGTGACCAGCGTGTTCCAACTGCCGCCCAGCCACGCGGGAACGACCACCGAATGGCCCAGGCTCGACACGGGGAACAGCTCGGTGACCCCCTGCGTGAGCGCGATGACGATCGCTTGCAAATAGGACATGACAAAGGGGGCGCTCCCACCACAAACGCCGCCACGGTGGTAACGCGCGTTACGGAATACTAGCTCCGTGGCCTGGATCCTGCTGACCTACAAACTACCCAGCGATCCCTCCCGAGCCCGCGTGGCGGTCTGGCGGGAGGTGCGGCGCAGCGGCGCGCTGCATCTCCAGCAGTCGATCGTCGCGTTCCCGGACACCGACTCGTTCCGCGAGGCGGTCGAGCGTTTTCGCGAGCTGGTGATCAGCGTCGGTGGCGAGACGCTCGCGATCCAAGGCGGACCGCTCGCGATCCACGACGGGCAGCGGCTAGAGGAGGCGTGGAACGAAGCACGCGACGCCGAATATCAGGAGCTAACCGGCAAATGCCGGCAATTCCTGGAAGAGATCGACCACGAATTTGCCATCGAGAAGTTCACGGCTGCCGAGCTGGAAGAGGAGGAATCCGAGGTCGAGAAGCTCGAACGCTGGTTCGACAGGATCACCGCCCGCGACGTCCACAACGCCAGCGAACGCCCACAAGCCCAAGAGTCACTGAAAGCAGCACAAGCAGCGCTCACCAAATACGCAGACGCGGTGTTCGCGCACGTTAACAGTTGAGGCCCGTGACGGTCGCTGCTAAGGCTTTCGCTTTGGGCTACATGCGATCGTGATCCAGGGACTCCCGCAGCCCAGGCCGAGGCACTGAAAATCGAGTTCGAGGCGTTGGGCGCGACAGTGCGACTCGCGCCGGCGGGCTCAGGCGGCTAGGCGGTCATCCAAGCGCAGGTGGCCGCGGCCGGGGGCTCATAACGCGGAGCCGTTGACTGCGAGCCTTCCGGGATTGCGCCGGGAACAAAGCCGGTGCGACGATCCGTTGATGCACATTCATTGGCTGAAGGCCGTCGGACATGCGCGCGGCCCGCTTCCCGCGCGCTGGATCGAGGACGGGCGGACCAGTGCTCTGCGGGAGGGCGGTTTTCCCCGGCGCCCACGCGTGAGCGAAGGTGACCATCTCGTGCTCTACGCGAGTGTGTGGCGACGGGTGTTCGGAGTGGTGGTGGCGATCGGGGAGCCCTACCGAGTCGAGCACCCGCGTTGGCCGTGGCGAGTCGCCGTCGAACCGCTGCTAGTCGTGCCCGATCTCGATCTCGCTCCGCCCGTCGAGGCGATCGGCGTCGCAGCGCGCTCCATGTCGCAGCAGTCCCACATCCGGCTCGAGGCGCACCACTACACCCGAGCGGTCGAGGCGCTCAGCTCGATAGCTCTGTGACTCGCGCTGAGACAGGATCGTCGGCTGACGACCTACGAACAATCCAGCCGTCGTGCCGTGCCCCGCGACCGTCACGCCCGCACCACGACAAAGGCCACGAATTGCCTAGGATCCGCGGCGTGCCAGTTGCATACGCTCGCCTCGATCGTCTGACGGGGGCTCGGCGGGGCGCCTCAACCAAATCTTGATCTCGCCAATCCCCTCAGTCACGGTCAAGCTCGACCTCGGTCTGGGATATCTGCTGGTCCTGCCGCTGTGGATCGCGTTGATCGGGGTCTTGACCGGCCGGGTACTCGGGGTTCAGATCGGTCGCCTGCGAATTGCGGTCGCGGCCACCCTCGGGTGGGCGATCGGCCTGAGCGCAGGGTTAATCGCCCTCGGCCCCAAGAATCAGCATCCGGCCCTCGTCATCTCGCTCTCGGTGTTCTTCGGGGTGCTGGCGTCTCTTCCGGTGGCGATCGTCCTCGATGTCATCAGTCGCGGCAGGCGGCGACGGGGGCGGGGACTGTTCGCGCTCCGCCATCCTGTTCGGGCGTCCCGTTCGGTGGTGTCGCCGCTCGGTCGTTTTAGGGAGGTCGTGGAGAACGCCCGGGCCGAGAATCTGCTGCACATCCGCTACCGGACGCCGGCTGCGCTGACCTCATCGGATTTCGCTCGGCGGGTGCGCCTCGTCCTCGAGCGCTCGGGCGGCATGTTCGTCAAGTTCGGCCAGATCGCGGCTACGCGCAGCGACCTCCTTCCGGAAACGCTGACCAGTGAGCTCTCGAACCTGCACTCCAACGTCAGGCGCCTATCCGCCGAGGAAGTCGAGAGCGTGTTGGCTACCGAATTGGCCGAGCCCGTGGAGAAGGCGTTTGCCTCATTCGACTCCGAGCCGCTGGCCGCGGCGTCCATCGGCCAAACCCATAGGGCCAGCCTCCACGATGGACGGCCCGTGGTCACCAAGCTGCAGAGGCCCGGTCTGGAGGACATCGTCCGTCGGGACTCGGCCGTCCTCTCGTTCGTTGCGCGGCAGCTGGATCGGCGGGTCGAGGTGGCCCGGCGGGTGGGCATCCGCGACCTCGCTGAGGAGCTGATCACGAGTATCGAGGCCGAGCTCGACTATGGCCGCGAGGTCGAGGCAGGCCTCCGGCTGCGGGAGAACCTGGGTTCCGATAACGGCGTCCAGGTGCCTGTGGTCCACCCGACGCTCTCCAGCCGACGTCTCCTGGTCATGGATGAGGTCGTCGGAAAATCCATCTCAGATGCGTCGGCGGTTGACGCCGCGCCGGTCGATCGTCGACGGCTCGCTCAGCAGCTGCTGGCCTCATTCCTGGCGCAGATCCTCCGCGATGGCTACTACCACGCCGACCCGCATCCCGGCAACATCCTCATCGACGCCGATGGCGTTCTGTGGCTGCTCGACTTCGGCGCGGTGGGGCGGATCGATCCCATATCGCGCGAATCGCTTCAAGCCATCGCGCTCGGATTCTCGCTGCGCGACGCCTCTCTGATAGCGCGCGCGGTCCGCCATCTCGTCGGCGATAGCGCTCAAATCGACATGCGACAACTGGAGCGAGACATGTCGATCCTGCTCGGCGACATCGAGTCGACCGGATTCGGGGCGGCGGCCCTGAGTGGCGTCATCGACGTGATCGATCGTCACGGGCTCCGGCCCCCCCGGTCGATGCTGCTCCTGTCTCGCACGCTGATCACGCTCGAGGGAACGCTCAGGAACATCGACCCTCGCTTCAATCTAGGTCCCGAAGCGGAGCAGATCGTGGCTCGCGATCACCGAGAGGACTTCGGCTCGGCGGAGGAGCTGGCCAAAAGAGAACTCGTGCGCGCGCTTCCCGCGCTGCGAACGCTGCCCGAGCACACGGAGGCAATCGCAACCCAATTGCGTTCGGGCCGGATGATCCTCAGAACAGAGCGTTACGCGGGCGCCGATCGGCCCGTCGTCGAGGCGTGGCTGAACCGGATCCTTGTAGCCACATCGGGAGCGGCGGGGGCGGTGACCTCTGCCATCCTTCTCGTGGCCGGCTCGCTGACGTCCGACAGAACCATCAGGGACGTCATCTGGACGTTGGGCTTTATGGGTCTGACCACAACCACCGTGCTCCTGATGCGAACGGTGGCGCAGGCCTTACATGCGCAGATCACCTCGTCGGATTGATCGAAGGGAGCGCGAGCACCGACGGGTGAGTGGCGTCGTGCCGGATCTGGACGTCCACGGGCTCCGTCCGGGCGGCATTGTTGGGATCCTCGCCCGTACCGGGATTACGCATGTAGCGGGGGTGGGCGCCCGAGGAGACCTGAAGGCGGATGCGGTGTCCTGCGGCGAAGCGGTGGGCAGTCGGCCACAGATCGATGTTGACCTGCCGGGTGCCATCGTCGCCGGGATCAAACCGTCCCGGCGTGATCCGAACCAGGCCGTCGCAGACGTTCCAGGAAGCCCCGTCGGTATCGACGTCGCACACGCGCGCGAACATGTCGAAGTGGGCTGAGCTGGCGCGAACCCATAGCTCGACCCGGACCGGGCCGATCGCTTCGACCACGGAGTCGAGCGGCGGGGTGGTGTAGCTGAGGACGTCGGCCCGGGCTTCGAGCGGTCGGTTGTCGACGATCGGCTCGCGCTCCAGCAGAACGGGCCCGCCCCGCGACGGGGTGGGGTCAGCCGGGTCGTAGCGGTAGTGGTCGGGCCTAGAGGAATCAACCGGGTGATCAACCTTCAGCTGTCCGCGATCGCCGAGCCACAGCCGTCGCTCTCCGGTATCGGGTAGCGGCCAGCTGGGCACCTGCCGCCAGCCACCGCCGGCGCGCTCTCCGGTCACGTACACATGGACACCGCCCCGCCGGACAAGCCGATCGTCTTCCAGCAGCCCGGCCCGCAGCCAACCAAGGCCTTCCCGTACCGCGGCCGCCGTCAGCCCGGGTGCGGTGTGGCTCCAGGGGCCGACGATCAGCTGCGGGTCACGTCCCGCGGCCTTCAGGGCCGCGAAGTCCTCGAGCATCCACGGAAGGAAGATGTCGTACCAGCCGCCTATCAGCTGGACCGGCGCGGTGACGCTCTCCACGCCCGCCGAGTAGTCGCGCGCGACCCAGTAGGCGTCCTCGCGCAGCGGGCTGGACATGGCCTCGCGAAACCATGCCACCTCCGCACCGGTGGCCTGCTCGTCCAGGTCGGTGAGAGGCAGCTCGTCCAGGAGCGGCCGGAGGCGGCGCAGCCCGTACATCATCGCCAGCGGCGCCAGGCGGCGTTCCTGTGCGGACACGAGAACCAGCCAGGAAGCCGCCGTCTCGAGCGACAGGCTCCCGCCCGCGCGGGTCTGGCCGTGAAACTGCGATGCGCTCACTTGAATCGCGATCGCGGCGAGGTCATCGCCGGCCTCGGGCGCGACCGCCCATTGCACGAGCCCCAAATAGCTGGGTCCGATCGTCGCGATGCGTTCGGAGTGCCACGGCTGCTGGCGAATCCACCGCAGCGTCGCCAGCCCGTCGCCCCGCTCGTCGAACGGGCTGAACTGGCCTTCGGATCCGAACGTCCCGCGCACGCTCTGGATCAGGACCTGAAGCCCACGCTCGGCCAGCAGGCGCCCGAAGAGCAGCCCGACCACCTGGCGCCGCCCGTAGGGCGAGCGCACCAGGACGGTTGGCTGCGGTCGATCCGCCGACGCGCGCGGGGACCAACGATCCGCCAGGAGCGCCGCTCCGTCATCCATGGGGACGCGCAGATCACGCTCGCAGAGCACGTCGTGCGTCTGGGCCCGCGGGAGGCCGATGCGCCGCGCGAGGGTCTGACTGGCGAGGGTCATCCCACGATCCTAAGCGCCGTGCCGGGCCGTCCGAGGTCCGGCAGGCGGGCAGCCGTCACAATTCCAGGTGGTGGCGGACGAGTTGGATGCTGAGCAGGCCGGGGGCGCGGTCCAGTTGTCCCGAGGCCGCCGAGCACGGGCGGCGGCGTCGGTTCCCCGAGAGCTAATACGGATCGCCTACCGGGATCCGGAGCACCTGTGCGAGCGGATGACCCTGTTCGCCTCCCAACACTTGGCCGACTCGGCGCGCGAGTGGGCGGCGAAGGTCAGAGACTCGCACCCGGACCGAGACACTCTGGAGATCGCGGAGGGCCTGGGATCTCAGTCCGCGCGCATCGCGCGGATCGAGGGTGCGGTCGCCGGGACTCCGTTCTACGTCGCTCTCATCCCGGGCTACATCAATTACCTCTGGCAGGAGATCCGAATGACCATGCGGCTCGCGGCCCTCTATGGTCGGGACCCGGGCACTTTCCGGACCGCGGCGGAGGTGCTGACACTTCGCGGCGTCTATCCGGCGGTCGATGCGGCGCAGTCGGGACTGCTGGCCGTGCACGGCGCCAAACTTCCGCCCAAGCCCGAGCGGCGGCGGCCACTGCGGCTCTGGGCCCGGAGCGTCCGGCGCCTGCTGGTGTTCGGAGGGTTTCTCTCAGCGCCACGTGAGACGCCCCGGCACGGCTTCTGGTCGTGGGCGCGCGACGCGGCCGGACTCTTGGCTGCCGCCGGCATATGGGTCGTGACCTGGTTCTTCCCGCTCACGTTCATGATCGCGATGGCGTGGGGTTGTCACAGCCACTCGCGGCGCCTGTTCAAGGGCGCCCTCTACCACTACGGCGGTCAGAAGGTGCACCATCTGCGCGCCCGCGAGCGCGCACAGGCGCTCCGCCACCACACCCTACGCCAGTTTGCGCACGGGGCTGCGCTCGGCGTCTCGATCATCGTTCCGATCGGTTTCCTCGTGTACGCCACGTGGGTCCGCAACCACGTCGGGATCAACGGCATCACCGGGCTGGGACTGTTGGTAGCGGTGTCGCTGGTCGTCGCAGCTGGCGTGTACGGCGCGCGTCGCTAGGCCTATATTGCCCTCGATGCGCGGTAGGTTGCTTGTGGGCGCAGCGTGCGCGGTTGCGGTGAGCCTGGCGATAGCCCTGCCGCTTGCGCTCGCGGGTGGTGGCTCCCATGCGCAGAGGCCGGTGGCTAGCGGACGCGCGACCGGGGGAAGAGCCGCGTCCTCCACCACGCCGGGCGCTCCTGCGGCTCGCCGCAAACACGTCAACGTGCTGGCGACGCCGCCCTCAAGCGAGGCCCACTGCCAGAAAGCCGCGCCTCCCGTCGCGGAGCAGCAGATCACTCGTCCTGAGTGGCTGTCCGGGGTGACGATCACCGAGTACTACCCGGCGCCGGAGAGCTGGTTCGGCGGAGCTCGTGTCGCCGCACCGGGCCTGAGCGGGACCTACGCGGCGGATTGGCTCTATTCGGCTCGCGGTCTGGCCATGGAAGGGGACGGCGTCGATCGGTTTGGGCGACGCGTTCACATTGCCCAGCTCGGATCGACCGGGTGGGTGAATGCCGCGGGCCAGCCCACCGTGCCCGCCTGCCTGGGCAAGTGGAGCAACGGCTTTCCCGTGTGGCTGATCGGCGGTTGGCGCAACGCGCGCGGCCAGGTGACCTTTCCGCTGGCATCCGGCGGCTGGTCGAACGGGACCGGCGTGCGGACGCTTCCCTACGGCGGGGTGACATTCGCATCCCAGTCCTCGACCCCGCTCGTCTATTACCACAGCATCGCGGTCGATCCTCACCTGATTCCAATCGGCAGCCGGGTGTACGTGCCCTCTTACCGCAACCTCGGCGGCGGCTGGTTCACCGCTCAGGACACCGGCGGGGCCATCAGGGGACGCCACATCGACGTCTACAGACCTCCGCCGCCGACACCGACCGATCTCGGTCGCTACATGAAAGACCAGCGGATCCTGGTGATCCCACCGAAGTAGTGGTCCCGTAGCAACTGTCACAGCGGCAATCGCTATGTCGTCTTTGGGGGCAAGTCAAGCAAAGGAGGCAGTGATGAAAGTGCTGGTCGCTGGTGCCGGCGGCGCGCTCGGCGGTAGCCTGGTGCCGCGCCTGATTGAGGCCGGGCACGACGTGGTGGCGCTCACGCGCACGGAAGCCAAGTCGGCAGCTCTCCGGGACCTGGGTGTCGAGTCGACGACGGCGGATCTCCTGAACCGCGAGTCCGTCCTGGCTGCGGTGAGACGAGCCGAGCCTGAGGTCATCATCCATCAGGCAACCAGTCTCGCCGGCGCGAAGAGCTTGAGGAACTTCGATCGCGAGTTCGCGCTCACCAACCGGCTCCGGACCGAGGGCACGGATCATCTGGTGGAAGGCGCGCGTGCCGTCGGGACGAGGCGGGTGATCGCACAGAGCTACGGCAACTGGAACTATGAGCGCAGCGGCGATCGGCTCAAGACCGAAGACGATCCGCTCGACCCCAGCCCGCCCAAGAACCAGCGCAGGTCATTGGCGGCAATTCGACATCTGGAGAGAGCGGTCGCGGAGGACGGCGGGTTTGAGGGCGTTGCCCTGCGCTACGGAAATTTCTGCGGTCCGGGCACTGGTTTCTCGGAAGATGGTCAGATCGTTCGTCTGCTCCGCAGGCGCCAACTCCCCATCGTCGGTAGCGGCGCCGGCGTGTGGTCGTTCGTTCGGATCGAAGACGCCGCCTCGGCCACAGTGGCCGCGATCGAAGGCCCACCAGGCATCTACAACGTGGTCGATGACCAACCTCGACCGGTCGCCGAATGGCTGCCAGAGCTGGCGCGGATCACCGGAGCCAAGCCGCCGTTGCGCGTCCCGGTCTGGCTGGGCCTACTGGCCGCGGGCGAGGTCGGAGTGTCGATGATGACCCGGATCCGCGGCACCTCGAACGCCAAGGCAAACCGCGAGCTCGGCTGGCAGCCGCGCTACCCCAGATTTCCCGACGGGGTCGCGCTTGCCTGAGAAGCGAGCAGCTCCACCAGCCACGGTCAGCGGTCGAGGCCGCCGAGCGCCGGTTTCACGTCGACTACCGGCGTGCCGTTGACCGCCTCCAGGGGACCCACTCGCATTCGGCGGCCGTCGATCGATAGGACCCGCACCCGGTGCAGTCCGATCGGATTCGGCCTGTCGGCGGAGCGGGTGCTGAACACGCCTCGCTGTGGGTTGGTTGGATCGTCGCGAGGATGAACTCGGAGGACCTTCCGGTCCGCCCGGTCGAGCCATGTAAACACGAGGATCTCGTCGCCTTCGCCGATCCCCTCGAGCGCGTCGGTCACCCGATCATCGAACACCAACCAAGCGTCAGGCGCGCCTTCGTTCCCCTGCTTGGGTGCGTCCGCCGGTTCCAACAGCGATGACTCGACGGTTCCGATCGCGACCAGTTGCATCAACCGCTGCGGCCCGGGGCCAGTCTTCGAAGCGCGATGTAGACGAGCGAGGCCAGCGAAGCTTTCAGCGCGCTCGTGCGACGGCGCGCTTGAGCTCGGACTTACCCATCTTCGAGCGGCCACGAATGTTGAGCTTCCGGGCCTGCGCCTCGAGCTCCTTGCGCGTTGGCTGGTCGCCGCGCCTAACCGCGGACGCCTCTTTGCCGAGCGCGGTGCGCGTGCTACCCGAGAGGTTCTTCAACGTTTGCTTCTGTCTGGCCCCGCGCTGCGCCTTCTTGACGTTCTTGCGGGCGGCGGCTCGCTGTTTTTGAGATGGCATGTCGATGGGCTACCCCCGGCGGCGACGCCCAATCGCGAGAAGGTGCGGGCCCGGGGTCAGCTCAGCAGGACCACGCGCCGCGCCCGTCCGTGGCGTAGATCTTGGCGGCGATCGCGTCCTGCTCGGCGGGAGGCGCGTCCTGTGGCGAGCCCGTGCCGCCGTACGACGCCCACGTCGAGGGCAGGATCTGGTAGGCGCCGCCGGCGCCCGAGCTCGGATTGACGGCGCGGTAGTTGCCGCCCGACTCGCACATCACGATGCTCGCCGGGATGGAGTAATGGCCGGTGGAGCTCGAGGACGAAGCGACAGATCGCTCGGCCGTCGGCGATTGGGCCGAGAGCCTCGGCCAGTTGTTGGGTCCACGCTGGAGCAGGCGCTCGAGCTTTCCTCCGACGATGCCCTGGGCGGGGCCACTATCGGAGGGGGACTCCGAGGCGACGGACGCGGGCACCGCGATGGACGTGGTGAGCGCAGCTGCCACCGAGGCGCCGGTGACGAGCAGCGTCCGGGCCGTAGGGATTCTCGTGTCTGGCTTGTCCGTTTCGATGATGGGCATCGGTCACCCCTCCTCGTTTCGGGCCGACTCGGGCCGCTCGCCGGCTTAGGGCCGGTGAACGTCGGGTCATGCGAGTGGCGCGACCGCCAGCAGAGCCGTGGTGGTCCGCGCCGAGGCCCCGCCGCGGTTAGGGTGCGTCAGGCGGGGTGGTCGGCGGTTTTGCGTTCTCAGTAAGTACGCTCGCCGGCTGGGAAGTAACGGTGGAAGTGAGCGACGTCACAGAAGGGGTGGCGCGCTCGACTTTCCACGGACGCGCCCTCAGCACCCATGCCGTGGCGCCTGCGAGCAGAACGGCGCACAGGATCCAGCCGAGGGTGGTCGTGCCCACCCCCACGTACTTCAAGCCCGAGGCCAGGATCACGAACGCGATCGCCGGGCGGACGTAGCGGTCGGGAACCGTCGATGACAGCAACGAGCCGACGAGCACGGCGGGAACGCTGCCGATGATCAGCGAGCCGGTGACCGCGAACTCCACGTGCCCAAACGCCAGGGCGCCGAGCGCCGCCGCGAGGGTCAGCGGTACCGCCTGGGTCAGGTCGGTTCCCACGAGTTGCTTGGCGCCGATCGTCGGATACAGGAACAGCAGGAGCACGATCATCAACGATCCCGATCCCACCGAGGTCATCCCGACGATGATCCCGCCGACGACTCCGATCGCGATCGTGGGCAGCGGCCGGGGGATCAGGTCATGGACGATCGCGTCGCGACCGTTTCCGCCCCGGCGATCTAGCACGTAGCGGAGCGCCATGGCCGCGGCCCCGACCAACAGAGCGGCTCCGAGCGCCATCTGGATGTGCTTCTGGGCAGACTTGGCGTGACCCATCAGGTGCAGCAGGTACGCGCCCCCGAAGGCGGCAGGTACAGACCCCAGCACCATCCACTGCACGAGCTTCAGGTTGACCGTGCGCGCCCGCAGGTGCACCCCGGCGCCGAATGGGCGCATGACGACCGCGGCGACGAGGTCGCTCGAGATCGCCGTTGCGGGCTTCACCCCGAACAGCAGGATCAGCATCGGGGTCATGAGCGCGCCGCCGCCGGCGCCGGTCATGCCGACCAGCAACCCGACGATCGCGCTTCCCAAGACGATGTACGGATCTATGTGCAAGCGCTATCAGACTAGGGACGAGCGCTGTAGTGCACCTCGCCCGGCGGGTCTCCACCGAGCAGCCAGCCATCTTCGACCGCCCGGACCTGGCCAGCTCTGGCCAGCGTCGACAGTGCGCTGGTCACCGTTGGGCGACGGGCTGCAACGAGCTCCGCCAGTACGGCATGCGTCAGGCGGAGGGGAACGAACACGCCATCGCCCCGGACGCGACCGAAGCGGCTCGCCAGGAGCCAGAACAGCATGCGCAGCCGGACGTCGACTCTCGCCTGGTGGACGATCGCCATGTTCACCGCCAGGTGGCGCGCCCGCCGTATGGCGCGACTGAGCACGCGACCGGCGAGGCTCGGATACCGGCCCAGCAGCACCGCGAACCGCTGATCGAGCAACGCCAAGCGCGTCGGCTCCGTGGCGACCCAGGTTGTCGACAGCGGCAGCGTGAGCATTCCGCTCTCCTCCTGCCACGGGCGGATCAGATCTCCGCGACCGACCAGCTCGGCACCGAATCGACCTTCGATTCCGGCGCGCCGGATCAGCAATCCCTGCAGGACCAGCATGCCGATGCCGTCCGCGTCAACGCCGTGCGGTCCCGGCCATGGTCCCATCGGCAGCCGGATCTCGCGGACGGTGCAGGCGCTCGCCACCTCCTCGCGGCGGGGAGCGGGCACGGCCTCCGCGAGGTCTGGATCCTCGAGAAGGAGATGGCAGACCCCGCGACCGACCTCCGGGCCAGCGGTCATCGTCGCATCGTGTCAGACCGCCCACTCGCCTACGGCGGCAGCCGCGATCAGCGCGGGCGACCGGTTGCTGCGCCGGACGCCAGCGCGACGCTCTGGCGCCCGGCGGCCGCTGCCAACCGCGTCAGCGCCTGGCACACCTCGTCGGGACGCTCCAGCGGCCCCATGTGTCCCGTCTCTGGCAGGACGACCAGCTCAAACAGGTCGGGAAGCTCTTCGGCGATCCGGCGGGCGTGAGTCGGCGGCGTCAGCCTGTCGTCTTCGCCCGCCATCACCAGGGTGGGGACCGTGAGCCTCGGAAGCACGTGGTAGAGGTCCATGTCCTGCATCGCCAGCCCGGCCCGGGCCCGCACGGCAGAGGGGCAGGCGACCAGCATCCGCTCGAAGAACGCGACCTGCGCCGGGGTCGCGCTCGGACCGAAGGCCACGTAGCGAACGGCGGCGTAGCTCACTGGCGTGGAGACGCGCGGGAGCGAGCCGCGCGCCCCGAGGAACGCATACCGGGAGACGGGGTCCGCAAGCGCTTGCGCGAATCGGGGGACGTGCACGACCAGCTGGCCGCCGACCAACCCGCCGATCCCGGTGAAGAGGAGCGCGGCACCGGAAACGCGCGGCGAGACCTCGTGATGCTCGGCCCAGGCCGCGATCGACATGCCGCCGAGCGAGTGACCGGCGACCACCGCCCGTTCTCCGGAGGGCACCGTCGCCTGGAGCACCGCCTCGAGGTCGTCTCCGAAACGGGCCAGGGAGTAGTCATCACCAGGGGCGCGCCCGCTGCGGCCGTGGCCTCGGAGGTCGTAAGCCACGATTCGGAACCGATCCGAGAGCCGACGGATCACATACACCCAGTAGCGGAGCGCCTCGGTCCACCCGTGGACGAGCACCAATGTCGGCCCCTCATCGTCGCCGAAGAGCTCGACGTGAAGTTCGGTCCCGTCCGAGGAGGTGACGGTCAGCGGCCTGCCCTCCAGCGGAGTCTCGAGAGTCGCGCGCCCGGGGTCGTCGGCAATCCGCCGGGTGTGGCGGCGCTGCACGACAAAGCCGGCGCCGACGCCGGCGCCCGCCACCGCGGCGGCTGCTCCCAACCGGATGAGGCGATCGCGGTCTGGCATGAACCTGATCGTAATTAGGATGTCCGGCGTGCGCATCGGTGTGCTGACCGGAGGTGGCGACTGTCCCGGGCTGAACGCCGTCATCCGGGCCGTCGTCCGCAAGGCCATCGACCACTACGGTGACGCCGTGATCGGCTTCCGCGATGGCTGGCGCGGGCCGCTCGAGGATTCGTTCGAGGAGCTGACGATCGAGTCGACGCGCGGGATCCTGCCCCGCGGCGGCACCATCCTCCGCAGCTCGCGGACCAACCCCTACAAGCGTGACGACGGGGTTCAGCGCGTGCGGGACACCTTTCACAGCCACAACCTGGAGGGAGTGATCGCCATCGGGGGCGAGGACACCCTGGGCGTGGCCAGCCGTCTGCAATCGGACGGAGTGAACGTGATCGGCGTTCCGAAGACGATCGACAACGACCTGGGTGCCACCGACGTCACCTTCGGGTTCGACACGGCGCTGCACGTGGCCAGCGAGGCCATCGATCGCCTCCACACCACTGCGGAGAGCCACAACCGGATCCTGGTCGTGGAGGTGATGGGGCGCAACGCCGGGTGGATCGCACTGCACTCGGGTCTGGCCGGCGGCGCGGACGTGATTCTGATTCCCGAGATCCCATTCGATATCGACGATGTCTGCAGGCTGATCAGGCGCCGGCACGCCCGCGGCCGGTACTTCTCGATCGTCGTCGCGGCCGAGGGGGCGATGCCCAGAGAGGGCACCGAGATGACGCTCCAGACCGGCGAGCTGGACGAGTTCGGTCACCCGCGGTTGGGAGGGATTGGGCACCGCCTGGAGCGTGAGATCGAGGCTCGGACAGGGTTCGAGACCCGGGCCACGGTGCTCGGCCACATCCAGAGAGGCGGCTCACCCACCGCGTTCGACCGCGTGCTCGCCACCCGCCTGGGCCTCGCGGCCATCGACGCCGCCCACGACGGCGCCTGGGGGATGATGACTGCATTGCGCGCCACCGAGATCGAGCTCGTGGCGCTGTCCGAAGCGGTGTCCGCGGTACGGCGGGTGCCGGTCGAGGAGTACGAGCGCTACGGAGTGCTGTTTGGGTAACGCGACTCCTCGCAAATACGCAGACCCCGATCTGTTTATGCTGCGACTCGTGGTGCCCTCGTGACAGCGACCAGCACGGTCAAGACCATCGACGAGCTGTGCGTGGACACGATTCGCACGCTGTCGAT
>DAIPIC010000024.1:0-12701 GCA_036771025.1 Solirubrobacteraceae bacterium | reverse complement strand
CGGGTGCCGGTGGAGCATTACCAGAAGTTCGACGTGCTGTTCGGCTGAGTTCACCGGCGCGTTCCTTTCTCGAGAACGCGATCGGGATATGCTGCCTCGGTGACCGCGACGGACACCTCCACCGCGCTGGACAGGCTGTGCGTGGACACGATCCGCACGCTGTCGATGGACGCCGTGCAGAAGGCCAACTCCGGGCACCCCGGTACGCCGATGGCGCTGGCGCCGGTGGCCTACCTGCTGTACACGCGGATCCTCAAGCACAACCCCCGCGACCCCGACTGGCCTGATCGCGACAGGTTCGTGCTCTCCTGCGGGCACGCGTCGATGCTCCTTTACTCGACGCTCTACCTCTCCGGGTACGACCTCACGCTCGAGGACATCGAGCAGTTCCGGCAACTCGGCTCCAAGACCCCCGGGCATCCCGAACGCGAGATTCCGGGCGTCGAGGTCACCACAGGCCCGCTCGGCCAGGGGATCTCGCATGCCGTGGGAATGGCCCTCGCCGAACGGATGCTGGCGTCCCGCTTCAACCTTCCCGAGCACGAGGTGGTCGATCACAGGACGTTCGTGATCGTCTCTGATGGAGACCTCCAGGAGGGCATCTCATCGGAGGCGTCCTCGCTCGCCGGCCACTGGGGCCTAGGGCGGCTGATCGTCTTCTTCGACGACAACAAGATCCAGCTCTCCGGACCCACGTCGGAGGCCATCTCCGAGGACGTCGAGCTCCGCTACCAGGCCTATGGATGGCACGTTCAGAACCTGGGGGAGGACATGTCGCTCGAGCGGCTCGAGTCTGCGACGCACACCGCGATCGCCGAATCAGAGCGCCCATCGCTGATCGTAATCCGGTCGCACATCGGCTTTGGAAGCCCGCACAAGCAGGACAGCTCGGCCGCGCACGGCTCGCCGCTGGGGGAGGAGGAGGTCAGGCTGACCAAGGAGGTCTACGGCTGGGATCCGGACAAGCACTTCTACGTACCCGACGAGGCGCTCAAGCACTTCCGCCAGTGCGTCGAGCGAGGCAGCGAGCTCCAGTCCGAGTGGCAGGCGACGTTCGAGGCCTACGGGCAACAGCATCCGGAGCTCGCGTCCCAGCTCGAGCGGATGATCCGCGGCGAGCTGCCCACGGGATGGGATGCCGAAGTTCCGCGCTTCCACGCATCCGGAACCATGACGGCCACGCGCAAGTCATCCCACGAGGTCCTGCAATGGGCGGCGAGGCAAGTGCCGGAGCTGGCGGGCGGCTCGGCGGATCTGTCGCCCTCGACCCTGACGACGATCGATGACGCCGCCGAGGTAGAGCGCGGCGAGTACGCGGGACGCAATCTCGACTTCGGCGTTCGCGAGCACGCGATGGGGGCGATCGTCAACGGGCTCACCCTGCACTACTTGCGCGGCTACGGCTCCACCTTCTTCAACTTCAGCGACTACATGCGCGGCTCGATCCGGCTGGCCGCGCTGATGGAGCTCCCGTCGATCTTCGTGTTCACGCACGACTCGATCGGGCTGGGCGAGG
The DNA here is from genome assembly GCA_036771025.1 of Solirubrobacteraceae bacterium. GTDB lineage: Bacteria > Actinomycetota > Thermoleophilia > Solirubrobacterales > Solirubrobacteraceae > Palsa-465. The sequence goes on along the minus strand of DAIPIC010000024.1, from coordinate 11,185 downwards.
ACGGCCCGACGCACCAGCCGATCGAGCAACTCGCCGGACTGCGCGCGGTGCCGAACCTGACCGTCGTCCGCCCAGCGGGCGCCAACGAGACGGCCCTGGCGTGGCGCTACGCGATCGCCTGCCAAGACCATCCGAGTGCGCTTGTCTTCTCGCGCCAGGGAATTCCCACCTGGAATCCCGCCGCGGTCCCGGACGATGCCATCGAGCGCGGGGCGTACGTGCTGCGCGACTCCTACCGGGAGCCCGAGCCGCCCGAGCTGATTCTGATCTCCACCGGCACCGAGGTCCACATTTGCGCACGGGCCGCCGACCTGCTGGAGGCCGAGGACATCCCCACGCGCGTCGTGAGCATGCCGTGCGTCGAGAACTTCGCCGCCCAGGATGCCGAGTACCGCGACAAGGTGCTGCCGCCGGAGGTGAAAGCGCGGGTGTCCGTCGAGGCCGCCAGCACGTTCGGGTGGCACCGATGGGTGGGGGAGCTGGGAGCGGTCATCGGAATGGAGACGTTTGGGGCCTCCGCCCCCGCGGGGGCCCTGTACAAGCACTTCGGGTTCACGCCTGAGCGGATCGTTCAGGCTTCTCGCCAAGTCATCAAGCGCGTCAAGGAGGTTTGACCGGAACATGGCCCTAGCCACTGGAGTCAACCCGCGCTTGAAGTCCCTGACCGAAGCCGGCGTCAGCGTTTGGCTCGACCAGATCCGGCGCTCGCTCGTGGTGGGCGGCGAGCTTCAGCGGATGGTGGATGAGGATTCGCTCCGCGGTGTGACGTCGAACCCGTCGATCTTCGAGAAGGCGATCCTGGGCTCCAACGACTACGACGACGATATGACCGAGGGAGCGCGCGAGAATCTCAGTGCCAAGGAGATCTTCTGGCGGCTCGAGATCCGCGACCTCCAGGGAGCGGCGGATGTCCTGTCCGCAGTACATCGGGAGTCCAACGGGCGCGACGGGTTCGTGTCGCTGGAGGTCTCTCCCGAGCTCGCGCACGACACCGAGGGGACGCTCAAAGAGGTCCGCGAGTTCTCGAAGCGGCTGAATCGGCGGAACGTGATGATCAAGATCCCCGGCACGCCCGAGGGGGTGCCCGCCATCGAGCAGGCCCTCTACGAGGGGATCAATGTCAACGTCACGCTGCTGTTTGCGGTCGAGGCGTACGAGAAGGTGGCGGAGGCCTACATCAAGGCCCTCGAGCGTCGCCACAACGAGGGGCTCCCGCTCGATGTCAACTCTGTGGCCTCGTTCTTCGTCTCGCGCGTGGATACGAACGTGGACCGCAAGCTGGAGGAGCTGGGACGGACCGATCTGGCCGGCACCGCCGCCCTGGCCAACGCCCGCGACGCATACCGCCGGTTCAAGGAGATCTTCTCCGGCCCTCGATGGGAGGCGTTGCGTCACGCCGGCGCCGCGGTGCAGCGGCCGCTGTGGGCCTCGACCGGTACCAAGAATCCTGCCTACTCGGACACGAAGTACGTCGAAGGCCTGGTTGCACCGCACACGGTCAACACGATGCCGATGGCCACTCTGCTGGCCGTGGCCGACCATCTAGATGTGACCGGCCCCACGGCCGAGCAGGATCCCTCACAGGATCTCGCGGCTTTGGCCGAGGCCGGCATCAACATGGATCAGGTCACCGACGAGCTGCTGGTCGACGGCGTCAAGCAATTCGAGGACGCCATGAACCGCATGCTCGAAGGGATCGAGGAGCGGCGCGAGGCCGTGGTCACGGGCCGGCCCCCGACCATCCAGGGAACGATTCCCGCTGACCTGCAGCAGCCAGTCGCCGAGCGCGTCAAGCGCGCCATGGACGACAGCGTGGCCCAGCGCGTGTGGCGGCGCGACCCGTCACTCTGGGGGGGTCCCGGCGTGCCGGAGATCGAGGATCGCCTTGGGTGGCTGACCGTGTCGGAGCCCATGCTGGAGCAGGCGCCGGAGCTGGAGGACTTCGCCGCGGGCTGCCGGGCTGACGGACTCACCGACGCGGTGCTGCTTGGGATGGGCGGCTCGTCCCTGGGGCCCGAGGTGATCCGTCGCTCGTTTGGGGACATTCCAGACGGACTGAAGCTCCACGTGCTGGACTCGACGCAGCCCGACGTGGTCCTCGGCGTACAGGACTCGATCGACATGGAGAGGACGCTCTTCATCGTGTCCTCCAAGTCCGGGGGCACGATCGAGACGCTCTCGCACTATCACTACTTCAAATCGATGGCCCGGCCCGAGCAGTTCGTCGTCGTCACCGATCCCGGAACGCCCCTGGAGCGGCTGGCCAAGGACGACGGTCTGCGCCGGACATTCCTGAACCCGCCCGACATCGGCGGTCGCTACTCCGTTCTGTCGTACTTCGGGCTGGTGCCCGCGGCCCTGATGGGGGTCACTATCGAGGCGCTGCTGCACCGTGCTCAGGTGGCTGAACAGAACTGCGCGCACTACGACTCCAGCGAGTCAAACTCCGGTCTGTGGCTGGGAGCGAGCCTGGGAGAACTGGCGCGCCAGGGGCGGGACAAGCTGACCTTCTTGGTGTCGGAGCCAATCGAGAGCTTCGGGCTCTGGGTCGAGCAGCTGATCGCCGAGTCCACGGGCAAGCAGGGCCGCGGCATCCTTCCGGTCGCGGACGAGCCCGTCGGCGGCCCCGACGTCTACGGCGACGACCGGGTGTTCGCGTATCTGCGAAACGGCGACGAGCCGAACGTCGAGCTCGACGAGGCAGTCAGGAGGCTGACGGACGCCGGGCATCCGGCCATCACCCTGACCACCCACGGGGCGGTGGATCTGGGCCGGATCTTCTTCATATCGGAGTTCGCCGTCGCGGTCGCGGGCTGGGCGATCGAGATCAACCCCTTCGACCAGCCGAACGTTCAGGAGGCCAAGGACAAGACCTCCCAGGTGCTCGACTCGGGCTCGATTCCGGAATTCGAGAGCGCTTCCGATGACGCGCTGCGGGCGCTGCTGGGAGACGCCGGTCCGCCGCACTATGTCGCGGTCCTCGGCTACCTGCCGTATTCGGACGAGCTCGACGCCGCGGCGGAAGAGCTGCGGGTCGCGATTCGGGCCGCGACAGGCGCCGCCACCACGTTTGGCTACGGCCCTCGGTTCCAGCACTCGACCGGCCAGCTGCACAAGGGAGGTCCGCCAACGGGCCGTTTCCTGCAGCTGGTGTGCGATCCGGAGCGCGACGCGGACATCCCGGGTGCGGGCTACTCCTTCGGGACGCTGTGCGCCGCCGAGGCCGCCGGAGATCTCCAGACGCTGCACGCCCACGGGCTCAAGGCCGAGCGGGTCAAGCTCGAGGGCCCTCTGCCGGAGGCCATCCGCTCGCTGACACAACGGATCAAAGGAGTACTGGGCTGAGCTCCGCCACCACCATCGATCAAGCTGTTTCCGTCGAAGACAACCCACTGATCGAAGGCCTCGAGCGGCTGCCCGTTCATCCCACGGCGCTCGTGATCTTCGGCGCCACCGGCGACCTCGCCCACCGCAAGCTGCTGCCCGCGCTCTACAACCTGGCGCACGAGGGCGCCCTGCCTGAGCGCTTCGACCTGGTGGGGGTCGCCCGCTCGGAGATGACCGATGAGCAGTTCCAGGCCAGCGTCCGCGAGTCGATCGAGCGCTTCTCGCGCACCCGACCCGATGCGAACGTGCTGGAGGGCCTGACATCGGAGATGCGCTACGTCACGGGATCGTTCGATGAGCCACGCGTCTACACCGAGCTGAGCAAAGTGCTGGGCGCATTCAGCGAGCGGGCCGGACAGCCCCTGAACCGCGTCTTCTATCTCTCGACCGCGCCGCAGTTCTTTCCCGTGATCGGGGGCGCTCTCGGAGATGCGGGGCTCAGCGAGCACGAGGAGGCGGAGACGCGAATCGTGATCGAGAAGCCGTTCGGCTACGACCTGGGCTCGGCCCGCAAGCTGAACTCCCAGCTGCTGGACGTCTTCGACGAGTCCCAGATCTTCCGAATCGACCACTACCTGGGAAAGGAGACGGTCCAGAACCTGCTGGCGCTGCGGTTCGCGAACGCCCTGTTCGAGCCGGTTTGGAACCGCAACTACGTAGACAGCGTGCAGATCACCGCGGCCGAGGACATCGGGATCGAAGGACGGGCCGGCTACTACGAGGGCGCGGGCGCTTTACGCGACCTGGTTCAGAACCACATGCTTCAACTGCTGGCTTTGTTGACCATCGAACCGCCGGCCTCCTTCGAGGCCAATCGGCTCAGAGACGAGAAGGTCAAGGTGCTCGAGGCGATCGTCCCGCCTCGTGTCCGAGACGTCCGCTCGATGGCCCTGCGTGCCCAGTACGGCCCCGGTGTGGTCGGCGGCGACCGCGTTCCGGGCTACCGCCAGGAGGAGGGCGTCGCGCCCGACTCCCGGACCGAGACCTACGCCGCGCTGCGGCTGGAGGTCTCCAACTGGCGCTGGGCTGGCGTTCCGTTCTATCTGCGCACCGGCAAACGCCTATCCCGCAAGGTGACCGAGATCGCGGTGACGCTCAAGCCGGTGCCGCACCTGGCGCTCAAGACATCGGGCTCGGTGGGGGTGCAGCCAAACGAGATCATCCTCACCGTCCAGCCAGACGAGGGCGTGACCGTATCGCTGGGGGCAAAGATCCCCGGGCCGCGGATGCGCATCCGCCCGGTGCTGCTGGAGTTCCGCTACGGCACGTCATTCATGTCCGAGTCGCCGGAGGCCTATGAGCGGCTGATCCTGGATGCCATGCGCGGCGACGCGACGCTCTTCACCCGTAACGACGAGATCGAGGCGTTGTGGGGCATCATCGATCCGATCCTCACGGCCTGGCACGAGGATCGCAGCTCTCCGATCCGCGAGTACCCTGCCGGCTCCGCCGGGCCGTCGGCGGCCGATGCGCTGCTGGACGGGGGGCGCAAATGGCGGCGGTTGTGAGCCGGAAGTCGGCCTGCCAGATCCCGTGAGCCCATGACCGAGGACGTCTGGAGCGCTCAGGACACGACGCCGGACGACATCGAGGCCGCGCTTCGCGAGCTGCTGCGCGAGCGTCACGCCGCCAACCAGTCGCTGGCCCCGGCGCGGGTGCTCAACCTGGTGGTCGTCGTAGACCGCGAGTGGAAAGGCGAGATCTCAAACCGGCTGCAACGGGTCGGCCGCTACAACGCTTCCCGCACCGTGCTGTGCGCCGTCGAGGAGGGGCGGCAGAAGCTAGACGCCCGCGCGGTCATGCGCTACGAGGAGCCGGACGGCGCCGGCTTCGGGGTGATGCTCGAGGAGGTGGAGATCGACCTCGGTCCAGAACAGCTGGAGTACCTCGACACGGTCATCGATCCCGTCGTCGTGTCGGACCTCCCGACGATGCTGTGGTCCCCGCATGGTCACGACGAGGCGGTCCGGGCTGTTCTCGACCTGGTCGACGTGATCCTGCTCGATTCGGATGATCTGGGAGATCCGCCGGAGGCCTTTGCTCGGGCCACCGAGCTGTTGCGCTCGGCCTACCTAGTGGACCTCGCCTGGTTGCGGACGACGCCATGGCGCGAGCGCCTGGCGGCCTCGTTTGACCCTCCCAACAGACGGGTCGCGCTCGATCGGATCGCAAATATCGAGGTCCGTCACCAGCCGGCGTCAGCGGCCAGCGCCACGCTTCTCGCCGGCTGGCTGTGCTCGCGGCTTCAGTGGGACGCGGGACGATTGAGTTCGGGCAACGGGGCGGGGCTGCGGAGCGTCGCAGACGGGCCGGGCCGTGAGATCGAGATTCAGCTCCAGCCGGTCGACCAGGAGGTCCCGGGACTGGTGGGCGTCACCGTCGGCTGCGGCGAGAATTTCTCGCTCTCGCTGGACCGGGGGCCGGGTGGGCTGCGAGCCCGCGAGCTTCCGAGTGATCGCAGCTGGAGGGTCCTCGGGGCCTCGCGCGGCGAGGCCGGGATCCTGGGGGAGGGGGTGCGGCAGGCGCTGTTGCGTGACCCCACCTACGGTCCGGCACTGTCGGCGGCGCGGAGACTGAACGGGTGAGCGTCCGCCTGGACGTCCTGCCTGACCCTGCTGCCGCCTGCGCGGAGCTCATGGCCTCCACGGCGCGAGCTGGGGGCCACGTCGTGCTGACGGGCGGCAGCACTCCTCGCGACGCGTATCAGCGGGCGGCGGAGAGCCCGGATGCTTGGCGCAGCGCGACGCTGTGGTTCGGGGATGAGCGCTGCGTGCCCCCCGACGATGATTTGTCGAACTTCAAGCTGGCCAATGAGGCCCTGTTCGAGCGACTGGGGGACGTACGGCCCACCGTTCACCGCATGCGGGGAGAGCTTGGGCCGGCGGCCGCCGCGGACGAATACGAGCGCGAGTTGGTGGGTGCCGGGCCGCCCCATTTCGATCTGCTACTGCTCGGGCTGGGGCCCGACGCGCACATCGCCTCGCTGTTCCCCGATCAGGAGTCGCTGTCTGAGCGCTCGCGATTGGTGGTCGGCGTCGAGCAGGCAGGGCACGAACCGTTCGTACCGCGCGTGTCGATGACGTTCAAGGCGCTGACGTTGGCGCAATCGGTCGTTTTCCTGGTCGCGGGGGAATCGAAGGCCGACGCCGTGGCCGCGGCGTTTGGGCCCGAGGCCAAGCCCGATCCGCACTTCCCGGCGTCGCTACTGCCACAGCTGGCTGACAACGTGACGGTGTTGCTCGACGCGGCGGCAGCGAGCCGCATTCCCGCAGGGGAGACGCGATGAACGTTATCGGCGTAGATCTCGGGGGGACCAAGGTCGCCGCAGCACAGCTGCGCGATGGTCGCCTGGAGGATTCCCAGGTTCAGCCCACGGAGCTGTCGAGCTCTGAGGCATGTTGCGAGCAGGTCTGCTCGATGATCGCCGACATGCGGGACGATGGCCTGCAGGCGGTCGGGATTGGCGTCCCTTCGATCGTGGAGTTCGTCACGGGTCGTGTGATCTCGTCGGTCAACGTGCCGCTCAAGGACGTTCCCCTGCGCGAGGTGCTGGGAGACAAGCTCGGGGTGCCCGTGTTCGTCGACAACGACGCCACCGTGGCCGCGCTGGCCGAAGCCCACGACGAGCAGCTCAAGATGGTGGCCCACGACCTGGTGATGCTCACGGTGGGGACCGGCGTGGGGGGAGGGATCGTGATCGACGGGCGGATATATCGCGGCGCCACGGGGGCGGCCGGTGAGCTCGGCCACACGATCGTGGGTCTCGATCTGGCCGGCTCGGTGCCCTCGCCGATGGGCTTTCCCCAGCCGGGATCGCTCGAGTTCGTCGCCTCCGGTCATGCCCTTGACGAACTCGCCCGGCAGGCCGCGAACCTGAAGCCGGCGTCGGCGCTCGGCCGGCTGCGGGCCGAGGGCAAGCCGACCCTGGGGGTCGATGCGGTGGAGGCGGCGCGGGCCGGGGACGCGTCCGCGTGCCGGATGGTCGAGATCTGGGGGGAGCGGGTCGGGATCGGCGTCGCAAACGCGATCAACACTTTCGATCCCGACGAGGTGGTGATCGGTGGTGGCGCAGCCCAGGCCGGCGCTCTCCTGCTCGAGCCCGCCAGGCGGGTGGCACGGGGATACGTCGTTCCCGGACTGGGCGCGCGCACGACGATTCGGCTCGCGCGTCATGGCGTGCGGGCAGGCGTGCTCGGTGCCGCACTACTGGCAGTGCACGAGCTTGAAGCACCACCCCGACCGCGGCCCGACGCGGTCTCCGGCGCGGCATCGGCAGTGGGATCCACGACCCCGGAGCCCAGATGATCGTCGCCTGCGGATTCGACCACGCCGGCGTGCCGTTGCGCGAGCGCCTCCTGCCCGCGATCGAGCAGGCCGGACACGAGGTCCTCGACCTCGGGACCACCACTACCGACCCGATCGATTACCCGGACAAGGCCCTCGAGGTCGGCCAGGCCGTCGTCTCCGGTAGGGCGGAGCGAGGGATCCTGGTGTGCGGCTCGGGCGCCGGGGTTTCGGTCGCGGCCGGCAAGGTAATCGGGATCCGAGCGGCGACCATCCACGATCACTACACCGCGCATCAGGGGGTCGAGCACGATGGGGTCAACGTGCTGTGCATGGGTGCCCGGGTGATCGGCTCCGAGGAGGCGGCGGAGATCGCGCTGTCGTTCCTGGGCGCGACGGTCTCGGAGGAGGAGCGACACGTGCGTCGCCGCGCCAAGGTGGACGCCATCGAGCGGACCGGAGGGGAATCCGATGAGCCACTGGAAAGGAGCACGCCCTGAGCATGCGAGTAATTGAGTGCAACGTGTGCGGTGAAACGCTGGCAGCGGCAACCGACGAGGAGTTGCTCAGGCGGCTGCGCCAGCACATGGAGTCCGAACACTCCTCGAGCAGCTTCGATGAGGGCCAGGCCCGCGAGATGATCGCGGCCGAGGCCTACGACGCCAGCGACAGCTGACGAGTCCGCGGGTGGCTGAAACGTCACGGATCGTGGTCGTCCGCCACGGTGAGACCGAATGGACCCGGAGCGGGCAGCACCCCACCCGAACCGACCTGCCGCTGACGGACGACGGCCGCAAGCGCGCGGAAGCACTGGCGGACCTGCTGTCCGGCTACTCGTTCTCTCTGGTGCTGTCGAGCCCGTTGCGGCGAGCTCTGGAGACATGCCAGATCGCGGGGTTCGGAGACGTCGTCGAGCTCGACGACGATCTACGGGAGTGGGACTACGGCGAGTACGAGGGCCTCACCACTCCGCAGATACGTGGGACCCGGCCCGACTGGAACCTGTGGCGCGACGGGTGTCCAGATGGAGAGCGCCCATCGCAGGTGGGTGAGCGCGCGGACCGCGTGCTGGCGAGGCTCGGGTCGGCCGATGGGGACGCGCTGGCGTTCGCCCACGGCCACATCCTGCGTGTCGTGACCGCCCGCTGGGCCGAGATGGAGGTCGCCGAAGGGGCCCGATTCAAGTTCGGCGCAGGAGCGATAGGGGTGCTCGGTCACGAGCGCGAGACGCGGGCGATCGACCACTGGAACCTGACGGCTGACGGGGCATCCGGTCACTAGGGTCGAGGGCGACCATGCGAGAGATCGTTCCGGGCCTCTTTCAGTGGAGCGCGTTTCATCCCGGGATCCGACACGAGGTCTGCTCGTACTACTTCGCGGCCGGCGGAGTGGTGATCGATCCGCTGCTGCCAGAAGGCGGTTTCGAGGGAGGTCGCGATCCGCTCGACTGGTTCGCGGAACATGGTCCTCCGCGCGCGATTCTCCTGTCGAACCGCCATCACTATCGTCACAGCGGCCGCCTGGTCCAAGCGTTCGAGATCCCGGTCCGCGCCAGCCGTCCGGGCATGCACGAGTTCAGCTCCGAGCAGCCTGTCGAGCCGTTCGATTTTGGCGACGAGCTGGAGGGTGGCGTGATTGCGCACGAGGTGGGTGCCATCTGCCCGGACGAGACGGCGCTCGAGATCCCGGCCGCGAGCGCGGTCGCGCTGGCCGACGGGCTGGTCAGGTGGGGAGCCCCCGATGATCCGATCGGCTTTGTTCCCGACTGGCTGCTGGGCGATGATCCCGAGGGGGTCAGGCAGGGACTGCTGTCGTCCTTCGAGCGTCTGCTGGAGCTCGATTTCGAGCACCTGCTGATGGCGCACGGCTTGCCGCTGGTGGGTGACGGCAAGGAGCGGCTGCGGGAATTCGTCGAACAGGCACGGGATTAGTCGGCGCCAACTGTGACGCATCCCACAGCGTTGCTGGCGTCTCGGGCCTGCGCGCGGATTTAGGCTTCCCTCGTTGTCCAGCGCCGATGTCGAGGAGGATGCGCTTCGCCTGCGTGATGAGCAGGGTGACCCCGATGCGGCCTACGAGCTAGGCAACGTTCTCGCCGGTCGGGGTGAGGTGGCGGAGGCCAGGGAGGCGTACGAGCGGGCGGATGAGCGGGGCCACGGCACCGCCGCGGCAAACCTCGGGCTGCTGCTTCAGAAGGGCGGTGACATGGCTGGCGCGGAGGCCGCCTTCCGGCGGGCAGAGGAGCGAGGCGAGGGCTTGGGTGCTCTCCGCCTCGGGCTGCTGCTCGCAGCGCGCGGAGACTGGGAGCAGGCCGAGACGCACTTCGCGCGGGCCGAGTCAGCCGAGTCACCTGCGCCCAAGTTCGACCTCGCCGCGGCGCTCGGCGGCGAGGGCTTCTTGGGAGCGCCGACGCGATCTACGCGTCAATCTGCTTTTGCGAATCCGGTTTTGGTGGGGGCGGTGACGGTGTTGGTGGTGATCGTGGCTGTGTTCCTCGCCTACAACGCCAACAAGGGGCTGCCGTTTGTGCCCACGCGGGAGCTGAAGGTGAATATCGGGGACGGTTCGAATCTGGTGCCCGGCAACGACGTGCTCGAGGGTGGGCACCGGATCGGGTTCGTGTCCCAGCTGAAGCCGGTGGGGCTCAAGAACGGGACCACGGGTGCGCAGCTGACGTTGAGGATGTCCAAGAACCAGGGGCAGATCCCGGTGGACTCCACGGTGACGGTGCGGCTGCGGTCGGTGTTGGGTTCCAAGTACGTGGAGATCGACAAGGGGACCTCGAGCCATTCGTTTGCGGATGGGGCGACGATGCCGATCTCACAGACGAACATCCCGGTGCAGCTGGATCAGGTGTTTAACATCTTCAATCCGCCGACGCGGACCGCCGTGCAGGGCAACCTGGTGGGGTTCGGGGATACGTTCGCGGCGCGGGGTGGGGATCTGAGCTCCACGATTCAGAGCTTGCCGGCGCTGCTTCAGTACCTGACGCCGGTGGCGTCGTATCTGTCGGATCCGGCTTCCGGGCTGACGCGATTTTTGAACTCTTTGGATTCATTTACCGGAGCGGTGTCGCCGGTGTCCGGGACGTTGATTGATCTGTTTCGTAATTCCGCCACCACGTTCGGGGCGATCGCCGCTAACCCGGGGAATCTGGAGGCGACGATCGCCAAGTCTCCGAACACGTTGTCGGTATCTACGACCTCATTGGCGGCGCAGCAGCCGTTCCTGGTCGATCTGAAGACGTTCGGTGGGTATCTCACTCCGGCTACGGCGTCGTTGAAGGGGGCGTTGCCCAACATCAATCCCGCGCTTGAGGCCGGTTCTAAGACATTGCGCCAGACGCCCGTGTTGAATCAGAAGCTCCAGCTGCTGATGGGCCAGCTGAGGTCGTTGGCGCTCGATCCCGGGACGAACGTGGCCTTGAACGGCCTGATCGCGACCGTCGATCAGCTCAACCCGATGGTCCGCTACCTGGGTCCCTATCAGACGGTGTGTGACTACTGGAACTACA
>DAIPIC010000023.1:14968-28659 GCA_036771025.1 Solirubrobacteraceae bacterium | reverse complement strand
GACGCCGTCGACGATCACGATCTTCATGTGGGAGATCGCGCCCTTCGTCGAGTGCCCGATGGCGATCGAGTTGCCGATCAGATCGTGGCTCCACTTGGCCAGGAGCCCGCCCTCATGCACGCCGGCGGCCTGCGACTTGTCGAGGCTCATCTGGACGTAGACATGGTCATCCTTGAGCTTGGAAAGGATGATGTCGTTGAGCTCGTCGTCGTCATAGCCATACATGTTCAGCACGATCGACTTCTGCGTCGAGGCGAGCAGGGAGCTGAGCACTCCGTGGACGTCGTCGACCGGCGAGTAGAACGTCCTGACATCCGCGGGGTACCCGTCGAGGAAGCGACCGGCGGCCTTGTAGCGGCCTAGGTCGTGCCAATCGAACGGCGTCTGCGGTTTAGAAGGGGAGCGGGGTTGTGGCATGGGGCGACCCTAATCGCCGCCTCGGCGCCGCTCAAGTTCAGAGCCGAGCGCTACCCGACGCCCGGCGAGGGCGGCGTGAGGTTGGAGATCACCGTGTTCGGCACGACCGCGATCCGCTCGCGCTGCGGGAACGCGCCCACATTGACATGAGTGACCGCGGCGGCCGGCGTGTACTGGACCACCCAGACGTCGTTGTCGTCGCTGTTCGAGACGAAGCAGTAGTTCCCGTCGACGCTGGTCTGTCCCCAATACGGCTTGTGACCGACATTGAGGAGCGATTGGTCGATGGGGAGGTTGTCCGATAGCGAGGCCGTCGAGACCACGGCGACGTAGTTATCGATCGTCCCGACGTCGCACAGCTTCGTGCCGTCGCCGGAGAGCGCCATCCCGTGATGGGCGGAGTTCAGCGGATACTGATCGGGGGACAGCTGATCCGCGCCGTTGGCGAATGGCTGGTTGATCGTCCGCAGGATCTGGCATGTGTTCGTATCGAACACGACGAAGCCGTTCAGATACGAGAGCTCCATGTATGCAATCCCGTTCGGGAGATACACCGTGGGCCGCAGACCATGCTGCAGCTCGCAAACGTGCACCGGCTGGAACGTGTGCGCGTCCACGACCGTCAGCTGGCGCAGACCCTTGGCTGCCTCCATCGACTGCGGCAGCGCAACGTTGCCGATGCTCTCGTTCATGATGTAGCGCCCGTCGGCGGAGTAGTCGTTCTGATGGGGGAAGGTTCCCGTCGGGAACGACGCGACCGGCGCCCCGGTATCGGTGTCAAGCACCTGGGCTTCCATGGCCAGCGTCGCCGAGACGATCAGCTGGCTGCCGTCGGGCGAGAGTGCCATGTGGTCGCAGCGGAAGCCCGAGCACGGGGTGCGCCACAGCATCTGGTGGTTGACCAGGTTGAACGCCGCAACGTCGCCCCGGTTCGCTCGTGAGACGTACAGCTTCTTGCCGTTGGGCGAGGCGATCGCGTCATCGACGGCGCGCACGCCTCCCTCCTGCGAGTTGAAGAAGTCATATTGCTGCTGTTGAGCCGGGCTGACCGGATCCGGCGTGACGTTGATGTAGCCGAGGTTCGTCCACGGGGAGTGACCGTCGAGGAGGGTGACGGTTCCGGAGGCCGCGTTCCCGACGAGAACCACATCGCGCATACCTGGCGGGGCGGCCTTCGCGCCCGCGGCCCAGAAAAGCGACAGCAACATCGCGAACGTGACTGCCAGCAGCGAAATCGCGCGCCATCCAAGGTGGACGCGGCTGGCTGCAGGGCGAACGGCGCAGTTCGGCTCGGGCATCAGGCTCCTCCCAACTTGAGTTCCGCGAGCGTAGCCCGATTCTTCCAGGATCGAGTGGATCGCGTCGCACACGTTGGCAATCAACGGGGAACACGCGTATCGGAGCCATCCGCCGGCCGCCCGCCCCGCCGGCATGTGGTTAGCGTTCGCCGGCGATGCCCTGGCTGCTCGGGACCCGGACTGGCTTCACGCTCGAGGCCCTGCGCCAGGTTCGCGACCCGCACCTGTTCAAGTGGTACGCGATCGCGTTGTTGGCGTTCGTGGTCTACGTGTACGCGGTAGAGGTCGAACGGCGCCGCTGGGACGTGGTCGCGGCGGGCGTCGCCGTGTTCCTCGCCGACTGGTTCAACGAGATCATCAACGTGCTGGTGCTCCACGTCTCAGACCGCGCGCCACTGTGGGCGGCGACGGGGCCCACGGCCTACCAGTTCCTGGTCGGCCTGAACGTCGAGATCGTGTTCATGTTTGCCCTGGCCGGCATCGTCTACACCAAGCTGCTGCCCCGCGACCGCGCGGTTCGCGTGCTCGGGCTGCCCAATCGCCTGGCCGTCGCACTCGGCTTGTCGCTCGTCAGCGTGGCGGTCGAAGTGTTCCTGCACGCCACAGGCACGTTCCACTGGAAGTACTGGTGGTGGAACGTCCAATCCTTGCCGCTGATCGTCATCTTCGGCTATCTGTGGTTCTACCTGTACGCGGCCTGGGTGTATGACGCCAGTCCAGAGCGGCGCCGGTTGCTCCTCGGCGGGCTGGCAGCCGTCGATCTCGGTATGGGACTGATATTTGGCGTCGGGCTCGGCTGGCTCTGACGTGGGCTTGACCGAGGCTCACACGGACGGGGCTTGGCCCGGAGCCGGCGTGGGCGAGGGAGGACTCGGCGGTTGCTGCTCGCTCCCTGGATTGGGCAGCCTCAGCCATTCGGCGATCTTGCCGTGGCGGATGAGGAAGGCAGTCGCGGCGGGGGACCCCGTGCCGGCGCCGCAGTCCCCGCCGACACGATCTGTGAGTCGGAACGTGGCGTAGATGAAGACGCCGTGGCGGGCGGTGGCGACGAGCTCCGCACCGCAAGGGAGCGAGGCGTTGAACTGGCGCACCTGCGGGCGGTCGGTGAGGCGGACCGGAGGCGTCCCATTCGCGACGAGCGCCGGTAGCGCGAAGTACGAGGCAGCCTGGTCGACGTGCCCGGCTCTCAGCGCATCGGCCCAGTCGCGGATGACGCTGACGGCCGTGGGTGATCCGCACCCGGCGCATGCCAGCGCGCACCCCATCGCGACCGTAACCTGCACGCCATGCCGGCATCGCACGCGGTGATCGTCGCAGGTCCGATGCCCCCCTCGTCCAGAGGTGCCGCGACTGGCGTCTACGGGCCGCGGTCGGCTTTGAGCTTGCCCGTCAGGTCGTCGATCAGCTTGCCGACGCGGCGGCCGATCGGATGCTCGCTCGCGCCGGCGAGACGCTCCGAAAGCTCGGCCTCGGCGTCGGCGAGGATCTTCGAAAAACTGTCGTCGGTTCTCACGTACCCGAGCTCCTCGTCGGAGGGGGTTCGGGGTTTGTTTGCCGCCGCTGCGGCCGCGGCCCGTCGCGCCCGCTCGCGGGCCGCGTGGGCCCGACGGACCTGCTGCTCCAAGTCGACGAGACGGTCATCGAGCTCGGGATCTGTGGCGGCGGGTGGGGGCTCGGCGGCCGGGGCACGCGCGCGCAGACTTCGGATCCGCGTGTAGGCCTCCTGGATCTCCTCGAAGCGACGGGCCGATTCTTCAGATCCGTGGTTGTGGTCCGGGTGATGGATCCGCACCTTCTGGCGGTACGCGTCGCGGAGCTGTCGCTCGGACGCCTCGGGACTTATCCCGAGCACCTTGTAAGGATCGCTGGCCGCTGCCACGGGAATGAGGGTACTTCGCTCTCAGTCCAGCCCGTCAAGGAACGCCGTGAGGTGACGCTCGAACAGCTCAGCGTTTTCGCGATGCGGCCAGTGACCGGCACCCTCGATGATCTGGACCTCACACGGGCCCTCGCAGTACGAAGGCGTCTGTTGAAACAGCGTGGGGGAGACGACATCGGTCGTCCCGCCGACGATCAACGCTGGCTGCGTGAGCCGCGGCGCCCCGCCGGGGCGCTGCGAGCGGTAGTAGGAGAGCGCGCCGTCAAGCACAGCGGGATCGGAGAATGCCGCCTTGACATCCCGCAGGGTGGCGTCACGGTCGGCCCCGGTCCAGCGTGGCGCCCAGCGGCTCATCAGCGTGTCGACGTAGGCGAAATCATCGCGGCGCGTGAACCATGCTCCGGTCGGCAGCGCCAGCGTCAGAAAATGCCGGCCACCCCACAACAGCGACAGATTTGGCTTGAGCGTGTTCGGGTGGGGGATCGCGACGGCACAGATGGCCCTCACCCGATCGGGTGCGGCCGTCGCCGCCCCGTAGGTGATCGCCGCGCCCCAGTCGTGACCCACCAACACCGCCGTCCGCTCGCCGAGCGCGTCAAGCAGCCGGATCGCATCCTCGCTGATCTCTTGGCGCCCATATCCCCGGCCGGGCACGATCGTCTCCGGGTGGTAGCCCCGAAGGTACGGCACGACCGTGCGGTAGCCGGCCGCGTTGAGCGCCGCCGCCGTCCCGTTCCAGCTCCCAGGGGTGTCGGGAAAGCCGTGGAGGAGCACCACCAGCGGGCCATCGCCTGAGTCCCGATAGACAAACGTCTGGCCATCGGCGGATGCGCGACGGAAGGCGAGACGGTCCTCTGACATCCGGCGCGCATCTTAGGCGGCGGCGGCATTCGGGACCTCGCCCTTAGCCGCCGTACGACGTGATCAACCGAAAGTGCGCTTGAAGGCGCGCTGGAACGCTTCTCTCGCCGCGAGCCGACCCATGTATTCGCCGAGGCCGGGCTGAAGCTGATCGGCGAACCCGGCGCGGGTGGTGAACATCAGCGCGGTCCCGACCATCACGTCGGCCACGGTCAGGTTCTCCCCGACGAGATACTCGGCACCATCGAGTGCGGACTCCACCGCGCCAGCGGCCAAGTCGAACCGTTCGCGAGCCGCGCTCGCACGGGCCGGGTCTCGCTCGGCCTGTGTCCAGGCCTCGAACAGGGGCGGCTCGAGCTCCGCCGGCGCGAAGCAGGCCCACTGGTACACCAGCGCTCGGTCGTGCGTGCCAGGCGGCGGAACGAGACCAGCCTCGGGATGCAGGTCCGCGACATGCAGGCACAGCGCCGCCGACTCGAACAGGAACCCTTCCCCATCCTCAATCACGGGCACACGGCCGAGCGGATGACGGGTCCTGTGCTCCTCTCCATGGCCCTCGTCACGGGTCATGACGACGAGCTCGTAAGGGGCGCCCAGCTCCTCGAGCGTCCAAATCACGCGCAATGGCCGCCCGGCGCGCTCGCGGTGAAACACTCGCATCCCGTGCGCCACGATACTGCCCACTTGTGGCCCGACCTGTGTGACGAGGCACGCTAGCTCAGCGCCGCTCGCAGGCTCCGCTCTTCCTCAGCGACGAGGTCGTGGATGCTGTCGCCGCCGCGGTGACGAAGGATGCGTTGCTTTATTTCCGCCGTCGCGGACGCGGGCGCCGCCGCCATCTCGTCGAGCGTCTCATGACCGTCGCCGATCCGGGACACGACCCCGAGCGATTGGGCCTCGCTAGCGTCGATGATCCGTCCGGTCAGGCACAAGTCACACGCCGCGCTCGGCGTCAGCGCCGACGCCGCGGCGGCATAGCTCGGCGGGATACCGCGCCCCAGCTCCGGAAATCCGAAGCGAGCCTCCGGGCCGGCGATGCGGACGTCGCACATCAAGGCGAGCGCGAATCCACCCCCCAGTGCGGGACCGTTGACTATCGCGACGGTCGGCTTCGGACAGCGCCCCACGGCGGCAAACACCCGGATGCTGCTCTCGGCTAGCTGCCGCTTGTGCTCAGCGTCGCCGCCGAACTGCGTCACGTCCATCCCGGCGCAGAACGCGCTTCCCGCTCCGATCAATCCGATCGCGGCGACGGTCGGGTCGACGGCCAAGGCATCGAATGCGTCCGCCAGAAGGACGCGCAACTCGATCGACAGCGCGTTTCGCTTCTCCGGGCGGTTCAAGGTGACAAGCGCCGCGGGGCCGCGGCGCTCCACGCGCAACAGGTCGCTATTCATGGGGTCGCGAAGCCTAGTCACGGACATGAATTGCCTCCCGTGGGCGTTTAGGCTCCGAACCCCGATGAGCAACCAAGGCAGGCGCCAACCCTGGACCAACTGGACCGGCGATCAAATCTGCGCGCCCGGCGAGATCGCCCGTCCCACGAGCGAGTCAGAGCTCGCCGAGCTCGTCGCCCGTGCCGCGACACAGGGCCGTCAGATCCGCGCCGTCGGCTCCGGCCACTCCTTCACCGACTGCGCCTGCACCGACGGGCTGATGATCGACATGTCGGGCATGCAGCGGATCCTGGACGTCGACCACGACAGCGGTCTGGCGACGGTCGAGGGCGGAGCCAAGTTGCACGCGCTCGGTCCGGCGCTCGCAGAGTACGCCCTCGCCCTCGAGAATCAGGGCGACATCGACCGCCAATCGATCACCGGCGCGATCTCGACCGCGACCCACGGCACGGGAGCCCGTCTGCAGAACCTGGCGGCCGGCATCTCCGCGCTGCGCGTCGTGACGGCCTCGGGCGAGGTCAGAGAGCTCTCGCCAGATAGCGACCCCGAGGCGTATCTCGCCGCGCGAGTGTCGGTCGGTGCGCTGGGGGTGATCTCGACCGTCACGATCAAGTGCGTCCCGCTGTACACCCTTCACCGCCACGATCAACCGCTGCCGCTGGACGAGACGCTGGCGCGGCTCGAGCAGCATGTGGCCGACAACGACCACTTCGAGTTCTTCGTCTTCCCGTTCACGCGGACGGCGCTGACGCGGCGCACGCGCCGCAGCCACGATCGGCCCAAGCCCACGCCGCACTGGAGGCGCCAGCTTCAGGAGGAGGTCATCGAGAACCGGGTCCTGAGCGCGGTGTGCCACACCGGCCGGAGGTTCCCGGGCCTGGCTCCGCGCCTGAACCGCATGATCACGGCCGCCATGTCAGAGAGCAGGGTCGACGACCGCGCCTACAAGGTCTATGCCACCAACCGAAAGGTCCGCTTCACCGAGATGGAGTACGCAATCCCGCGCGCGCACGCGCGCGAGGCGGTCGAGCGGGTGCTCGCGCTGATCGAGCAGCGGAGGCTGCCAATCCTGTTCCCGCTCGAGGTCCGCTTCGCGGCGCCCGACGACGCCTTCCTCTCGACGGCCTACGGGCGCGACACGTGCTACATCGCGGTCCACCAGTACGTCGGGATGGAGTTCGAGTCCTACTTCCGCGCCGTCGAGGCGATCATGGACTCCTATGGCGGACGGCCTCACTGGGGCAAGCGCCACTACCAGACGGCTGCCACCCTGCGCGAGCGCTATCCGGAGTGGGGTCGCTTTCAAGCCGTGCGCGCGCGATTGGATCCGGATCAGACGTTCGTCAACGACTACACGCGCCGAGTGCTCGGCGCGGGGGCGGCATGATCGGGAAGGTGACCACCTCCCGAGCCACGGCGCCGAGCGCGCTGTCTGCGGCCGAGCGCCGGCGCCGCTACGAGACCGCGTTCGCCGACCTCGATCCACCGTTCGCGTTCGTCGACCTGGACGCGATGTGGTCGAACGCGGACAGCCTGCTGCGGCTCGCCAACGGCAAGCCGATCCGCGTGGCGTCGAAGTCGCTCCGTTGCCGGTCGCTTCTGCGCGCGATCCTGGCCCCCGATCGGGGGTTCAGCGGACTGCTCTGCTTCACGTTGCCTGAAGCCCTGTGGCTCGCGGAAAACGGGTTCCAGGATCTGGTCGTCGCCTATCCCACGACCGACCGCGCGGCCCTGAAGGCGCTGGCGGAATTGACGGCCCGCGAGCCGGACCAGGCGCCCGTCGTGATGATCGACTCGAACGAGCACATCGAGCTGATCGAGACGGCGATCGGTGGCGGGCTGGCTCCGCTCCGGGTATGCATCGACTTCGACGCGAGCTACTGGTTGGCGGGCGACCGGGTCAAGCTCGGGCCCAAGCGCACGCCGGTGCACACTCCCGATCAGGCCCGGGCCCTGGCGAGCGCGATCGAGCGCAGCCCAGCCGTGCGGCTCGCGGGAATGATGTGCTACGAGGGTCACATCGCCGGTCTGGGCGACGTGGTGCCGGGCAATCCGCTCAAGACCCGCGTCCTCCGGCGCCTTCAGGCCGGCTCCTACGCCGAGCTGCGCGAGCGCCGCGCGGCCGCCGTGGCCGCGGTCTCAGAGGTGAGCGCGCTTGAGTTCGTCAATGCCGGCGGCACGGGCGACCTGCATCTGGTGGCAGACGAGCCGGCGATCACCGAGGCGACCGCCGGGTCGGGTTTCTATGCGCCCACGCTGTTCGACAACTACTCGGCGTTCTCGCTCGCGCCGGCGGCGATGTTCGCGCTTGCGATCTGTCGCCGCCCGCGGCCAGGGATCGTGACCGCGCTCGGCGGCGGCTATCTGGCATCCGGTCCCGCCACGCGCGACCGACTGCCGCAGCCGTATCTCCCGGAGGGTCTCCGGCTGGAGAAGATGGAGGGCGCCGGCGAGGTCCAGACACCCCTCATCGGCGCCGCGGCCGACCGGCTGGCGATCGGGCAGCACGTGTACTTTCGCCACGCCAAGGCCGGCGAGCTGTGCGAGCGGTTCTCGAGTCTCTACCTGATGGCCGGAGAGGCCGTCATCGACGAGGTTCCCACCTACCGTGGCGAGGGCAAGTCATTCCTGTGAGCACTGGTCTACGCCGGCGCCAACGAAAGCGCCGTCACGCGGTAGCGGCGACGGACTACGCCTTCAGCGAGTAGTCGAGCCACTCCGATCGTCGGGCGCCGATGCCGTCGTAGAGCGCCTGGGCACGCGCGTTGTCGCGCGCGGTCTGCCAGGTGAGCGACCTGGCGCCCCGCTGCCGGCAGCGTTCGCGGCAGGCGTCGATGAGCGCCCTGGCCACTCCTCCACCGCGTGCGGCCGGCGCCACGAACAGGTCGTTCATCACGCCGATGCGCGACGCGCTGAGCGTCGACCAGCTCCAGAAGATCGTGGCGAAGCCCACAGCGGCGTTCGTCTCGTCGCGCGCCATCAGCTGGACCCCCTCACGCTCGGGATCGGCGATCAGCGCCCGCGACATGGCGAGCAGCTCGCTGTCGCCGGGGCCGACGTCGTAGAAGTCGCAGTACGCACGCATCAGCGGCAGGAGTTCCGGCAGGTCGGCCTCGGTCACGATCGCGATCACCGCGCGCACTGTAGCCACGGTCCGGGCCGATCGCGCTCGGTTCTAGGTGACCGGGGCCAGCGATGGCCGCTGCGGCTGGCGGACGCCCGTCACATCGATCTCGACCCCGTGCCTCGGGGCGAGCGTCACCCCGCGAAGGACGACGGGATCCAGCCGGGCCCGCACGGGGCGCAGCTCGACGGCCGGGATCGCGAGGCGCAGGACCTCGGCCATCTCCGTCGCGGCCAGCGCGGCACCCAGGCAGCGGCGGATGCCGCCGCCGAACGGCAACCAGGTGTAGGCCTCCGTCCGGTCATCCAGAAAGCGCTCGGGGCGGAACTCCTGTGCCCGCGGGTATAGGTCCTCCCGCATATGAACGAGGGCGATTCCGGGATAGACCTTGACCCCGGCCGGCAGCTCCCACCCGGCCACGACCCGTGGCTTGGTCAGCGTTCGCTCGGCGGCGTCCAGCACCGGCCGCACCCGCAGCGTTTCTTTGACCACCGCGTCGAGGTACGCGTCTCCATCGCCGCCCTCGATCTCGGATCGAAGCCGCGCCAGCGCCTCCGGGTTGCGCAGCAGGAGGTCGAAGGCGAACGCCAGTCCCGTGGCGGTCGTCTCATGGCCCGCCGCGAGCATCGTGAAGAGCTCATCGCGAAGCTCGGCATCGGTCATCGGCCGCCCATCCTCATCCACCGCCCGGAGCAGCAGGGAGAGGACGTCGGTTCGGTCCTCGAGATTCGGCTCCCCGCGGCGCCGCGCGATCTCCTCGAGCAGCAGCGCGTCCGCCGCTCGGAGGCGGCCGACGAACCGCCGTCCGGGACTGAGCGGCCCGAGGTCGGCCCTCAGCACCGGACTGAGCATGTACAGCGGGCTCGAGTCGATCACCGCCCCCAGTGCCGCTCGCAGCCGCGCCACCCGATCGGGCTCGGTGACTCCGAAGACGGCCCGGCAGATGACCTCGAACGTCAGCGTCCGCATTCGCTGGCGGAGCACGATCCTGGTTCCGGGCCGCCACCCTGCGATTTCCCGCGCCGCCGCTTCGCGGATGACCGAGCGAAAGCCCGCCACCCGGGAGCCCTGGAAGGGCGGCAACAGCAGCTTGCGCTGACGCATGTGCTCCGCTCCGTCGAGGATGAGCACCGACTTCGGCCCCAGAACCGGCTCCATGAACGAGTTCGCCTCGCCGGCCAGCAGGTCCGACTGATCGCCGGTGAACAGCTCCCTGATCGCGGTGGGGTCGGCCACATAAACGCCAGTGCCGAAGGCGGTGAGCCGGACGGTGAACACGTTGCCGTAGCGCCCGTGCCAGGCCCGCAGCGTCTCGAGCGGCGCCAGCGCAAACCGCGCCAAGTTGACGAACGCCGGTGCCCGGGGACCAGGAGGTAGCGGCACACCCGCAAGTCTATGGGCGCTCTGCTGCTAGGAGTTGTGCGTGTCCGCACGCTTGCGGACCCGTCGATCATGACCCTGTTCGCCGCCGTTGTCACCGCTTCGAAGCTCGTCTCCGAGACGAGCTCGCGCTCGCGCAAGATCGCGATCCTCGCCGACCTGCTGCGCGAGCTCGAGGTAAGCGAGGTCCCGATCGCGGTCGCGTTCCTGTCGGGCGCTCCTCGGCAGGGACGCGTCGGCGTCGGTTATTCGACCATCCACGGGCTAACGGCTCAGCCGGGGCCCGAAGCCTCTCTGTCCGTCATCGACGTCGATCGAGCGATCTCCGAGGTGCAGGCGGCGACCGGCGGCGGCTCCGCGAACCGGCGCCGGCAGCTCCTGTCCGAGCTCTTCGCGCGGGCCACCGAGGAGGAGGCCGGCTTTCTCCGCCGGCTGTTCACCGGCGAGCTGAGACAGGGCGCGTTGGCCGGGCTGATGGCAGACGCGGTCGCCAAGGCCGCCCGCGTTTCCGGGCAGATCGCGCGACGCGCGCTGATGCTCTCCGGCGACCTGCCGCGGATGGCCGAGACCGCGATGAGCGAAGGCGAGGAGGGACTGAAGGGGATCGGCTTTGAGATCTTCCGTCCGATCCTTCCGATGCTGGCTTCGACGAGCAGCGACGTGGGCGAGGCCATGTCGGGCTTCGAGCGGGCATCGGTGGAGTGGAAGCTCGACGGAATCCGCATCCAGATCCACCGACGCGGTGATGAGGTGCGCGTCTATACGCGCAATCTCAACGAGATCACCGCGGCGCTGCCGGGGATCGTGGCGGCCGTGCTCCGTCTGCCCGTCAGACAGGCCGTCCTCGACGGGGAGGCACTGTGGATGAGCGATGGCGGCCCAGCCGCGTTCCAGGACACGGTCTCCCAGATCGACAGCGACGCACCGCCGGAGGGGATCGTCACGTTCCTGTTTGACCTGCTCCATGTCGACGGCCAGGACCTGCTCGACACTCCCTTGATTGAGCGCGCCGCCAAGCTCGAGAGGATTGCCGCGCCGCTCAAGATCCCGGCCGTTCTGGCCAGCGATCGGCAAGAGGCCCAGCGCGTGCTGGACGAGTCGCTGAACGCCGGCCACGAAGGGGTGGTGGTCAAGGACTCGTCCTCGCTCTACGCCGCCGGGCGACGTGGCAAGGCGTGGCGCAAGGTGAAGCCCGTTCGCACCTATGACCTTGTAGTGCTCGCCGCGGAGTGGGGCCACGGACGCCGACAGGGGTGGCTGTCGAACCTGCACCTCGGCGCCCGCGATCCGAGCTCCGAGGAATCGGAGTTTGTGATGGTCGGAAAGACCTTCAAGGGGCTGACGGATGAGCTGCTCGAGTGGCAGACGGCGGAGCTGCTCGCGCGCCAGACCGAGCGCCGCGGAATCGCGGTGTTCGTACGTCCCGAGCTGGTCGTGGAGATCGCGCTTGACGGCGTCCAGTCCTCCACGCGTTATCCCGGCGGTATCGCCCTGCGTTTCGCGCGCGTGAAGCGCTACCGGCCGGACAAGAACCCAGAAGAGGCGGACACGATCGACGAGCTGCGGGCGCTGCTGCCGGCGTCACGGTCGCGCTAGCGACCGATGTCCGCCAGCTTGAGCGGCACCTCACCATACGGGTCCACTCGATACACCAGCGAAACCCGGTGAAAGCCATCGGCGATGTCAGCCCAGTGCGGCCCGATGACCGCGAGAACCGGGCTCAGCTCCTTGCCCTCGATCACCTTGATCAGGTCCTTGACCACGCCCGGGTCGTCGAGCGCTGCCGGCGTGAGTCCGGCCGCTCGCAGAATGTCGTTCACCCTGCGGCTCGTCAGCTTCGCCTGACGAAGCTGGTCGACCGCCTTGGCCGCTGCCGCCTCGTCCAGCTTGAGGGAGAGGTAGGACTGGGCCGCCGCGTAGTCGTGATTGGCCACGTCCGTGCGCCAGCGAATTGGAACGTCGCTGCCGGCCTTTCGCCGTTTGGCCACGACTAGCCGACCCCCTCAGAAGGCGTGGATTCCGTCACCGGGACCCGGTTCTGCTCAGTCACCTCTGCGGATTTCGGCGCCGAGGCCGGCGGCCCTGCCGAGGGACAGCCGCCCGGATGGGGGACCCCAAGTGTGGCCGACCGGGTGATGGTCGGCCCCTCGTGGCCCGTCGATGATAGGAGCGTGTGGTTATGGAAACACGGACGGTTCGGACTTCTGGCCGCGACGGCCGTCGTCTGCCTCGTCTCCGCGCCGGCCGCGATCGCATCTCGGGCGCCCACACGATCCGAGCGGGCGGCCATCGTCGCGGTTTCACCGAAAGCCGCCTATCCCGCCGGCTGGTATCGGTTCGTCGTCCGCGTCTCGACCGCCAACCCGAGCTGGGCGATCGTCAACGTCGAGCCCAGTACCGGTCATGAAGCGCAGGTACAGCTCGACTTCGGTCTGTTCCGAAGGTGGGGCCACCGCTGGCACGCGTACGGGATTTCGTGTGGGTGGACGAAGAACGTTCCCGCCGCGGTCGTGAAAGACCTGCGGGTTTCCTGCTAGCCGCCGCCGGCTCAGATCAGCTCGGGCAGCACCTCTCGTGCAAAGAGCTCGTCCGAGCGCCGGAGCGTTTCGGCGTCCGTATCCACGGAGCAGGGGACGACGATGATGCGGTCGAGCCCGCAGGCCACCAGCTCGGCAAGGCGGTCACGGACCGTTTTCGGCGGTCCGCAGGCCGCGAAGCGGTCGATGAACTCGTCGTCGAGCTCCCGGGCGAACGTGGCAGATGCCTGGCCGTGCTCGTCTCTCCGGTACTCACGGACAACCCGCTCGGCGTCCTTGGCATCGGCCTGACCCGCTTCCGCCGAGAAGCGGGCAAACGTCGCCGCGCTGCCGCGGACCAGCTGCCGTGCCCGATCGAGATCGGGATCCACGGCGACATTCACGTAGGCGCCGACAACGAGTCCCGCCGGGGCTGCCTCCCGGGCGGTGGCCACTCCGTCTCGGATTCGCGCGGGCTCGGCGCCGACCGTCAGATCGACGCCCTCCGCGTGCCTGGCCCCGACCTGGATCGTGCGATGGCCGGTCGCGGCCACGTGCACGGAAACCTTCGGGGAATCCGACCCGGCGAGCCACTTGATGGCGCTCGTGGTCCCGTCGAGCTGCACCTCCTCGCCGCGGAGAAAGCCCTGGAGCATCTGGAGCGCGTGCTCAAACCCGCTCACCGATAGCCGAGTCAGGCCCACCTGGCTGAGCGCGGAGTCACCTTGGGCAAAACCGAGCGTCGCCCGGCCGGCGGTCTCCGACTGCAGCGTCGCTGCCGCCGAGGTTTCTTAGGCGGGTCCTCCTGCGGTCAGCTGG
>DAIPIC010000023.1:9630-14958 GCA_036771025.1 Solirubrobacteraceae bacterium | reverse complement strand
GTCACCGCCAGGTTCCGCGTCAGCGGGTTGGTCACGCCCGGACCCAACCGCAAACGCGAGGTGGCGGCGCCGGCCAATGCCAGCTCGACCCAGATATCGCCCGTCAGGTTCTGACTATCCGCGACCAGCATGCCGGTGAACCCCCAGTTCTCGGCCTCACGCGCGGTCTGTGCCACCCGTCCTGGAAACGCGAATGTATGCAGCCACAGCTCCACCACCGGCATCATGTCGTGATCTCACGTGGCTCGCGGTCAGGCCAGAATCGCGCGTCGCGCTGCGGGTAGCTTTGCGAGATCATGGCCTCGTCTTCCCGTCAGTCCGGGCGAGACCAATCGCGGAGGTCAAGACCGCCGCAGGGTGCGCTCCGCGGCTCAACCGGCGTCCTCGTGCTGGGGATGCACCGCAGCGGCACGAGCGTCCTCAGCCGAGCCCTGAAGGCGGTGGGTGTCTACCTCGGCGAGGCTCTGCTCGGCCCGGCACCAGACAATCCCAAGGGCTATTGGGAGCACGCTGAAATCCTCAAGCTCAATGAGGACGTCATGGCGGCACTCGAGCGCCCCTGGTCGGACGCACGTCCGATCGCCCGAGAGGCATGGAAGGGCAGCGACCTCGACACGCTCAAGAAACGTGGAGCGTCGCTGCTCGTCGAGCTCTTTGGCGGCCGAGAGCTCTGGGGGTTCAAGGACCCAAGGACGATCCGCCTCTTCCCCTTCTGGAGCGAGGTTCTCCGCAGGCTGGACCCCTCGGTCTCGACCGTGCTCGCCATCCGCCCGCCGGCGAGCGCCGTCGCCTCGCTCGTCGCCCGCGACGGCATGCCGGCCGCCGATGCCGAGCAACTCTGGCTCGAATACATGCTGCCGTGCCTTCCAGAGATCGCGAATTACCCCGTCCTGGTGGTGGACTACGACCGGCTCATCCGCTCGCCACTGCGGCAACTCAGGCGGATCGCAAAGCACCTCGGACTGAAGATCGACCCCACTGACCCGGAGATAGCCGAATACACCAGGAGCTTCGTCGATCGGGACCTGCGACACCACGAGCAGCCGGCCGAGCACCCAGCCGGTGACGGTGAGGGCTCATCGCTCGCGGACCAGGCCTACCGGGAGTTGCTCAGGCTGACGAGATCCCGGACGTCATGGCGCCGATGTCTGGAGCTCGCGGACCGTTATCGGGAGGAGACCATTAATCGGCGCGAGCCAGTCGTCCGTCGGCGAAGAACTCGAGCAGGATCGGCGCCAGCAGTTTGACCTTGAGGTTGTGGCTCACGCCCTCTAGCACGCGTGCCTCAGCATTCGGGAGTACCTCCGCGAGAGCGCGCGACCCCTTCTGCAGGTTCGTCGGGCTCTTGCCGCCGTAGACCACCAGCGTCGGCACGGTGACCGACGCCCACTCCTCGGGCCGCAGCGGCTCTCCGCGCATATTGTGCTCGCCGAGCGCGGCCCAGTCGTATGGCAGGGTCATGGCGTTCGCCTCGAGGTGCTTCCACATCGGCATCAGGCGCATGGCCCCGACGACCGGGGCCGGGATGCCCATCGCATTACGCATGAAGTGCTTGGCGGCGCCCCGGTGGTCGCGGGCCGTGACCAGCTCATCGAGTCGCTGGCCGTAGTCCGATGTGGGCAGCTTGTCCTGGGGATCGACCATGAACGGCACCTCGTACACCGCCAGCTTCTCGACTCCGATGCCGGCGTCCGCAGCGCGCAGCGCGAGCGCGCCGCCAGAGGAGAAGCCCCACAGCGACGCCCGGCCACCGGCCGCATCGACCAGAGCCGCGATGTCCTCGATCTCCCGCTCGACCGCGAACGGACCAGCCTCGTCGCTGTCTCCCCGTCCCCGCCGGTCGTAGTTGAGAACAGTGCAGCGTTCTGAGAGCAGGTCGGTCAACGCGGTCATCAGCTTGAACTTCCGGTAACCCAACGCACCGTTGACCAGGATCACCGCCGGGCCCTGGCCCTGCTGGTCGTACGCGATTGTCGTGCCGTCTTTCGAGCGCACCGTGGGCATCGTGTCCTCCATCTCCGATTCAAATTTCGC
This sequence comes from Solirubrobacteraceae bacterium, assembly GCA_036771025.1. Lineage (GTDB taxonomy): Bacteria > Actinomycetota > Thermoleophilia > Solirubrobacterales > Solirubrobacteraceae > Palsa-465. The sequence goes on along the minus strand of DAIPIC010000023.1, from coordinate 12,924 downwards.
TGTCGGCATAACAGACCGTCTGCGAATGCGAGAGTCATCGGTCCACTCACGGGTAAGCGGCGGGCGCTTCCAAGCGCCCGCCGCGTCCCGGGGCAGACGAGCGGAATCCCTACGCGGCAGCAGGCTCGGGCTCCGGCGCCGCGCCGTCAAGCGAGTCCGTCTCGGCGCGGGTGTTGGTGGCCCGCAGGGCGATGAAGGCCGCCGCCACCAGGAAGATGCTGCCCATGAACAGCCCGTGCTGGAACCCTGAGACCAGCGCGTGCGATTGCGAGCTGTGGGCGGCCAGCTGATGGTGGGTCTGGCTGGTGGCAACCGCCGTGAGGATCGCCAGCCCCAATGCGCCGCCGAGTTGCTGCGAGGCGTTCAGCAGCGATGCCGCGAGTCCCGCCTTGTCGGCCGGCACCCCCGCGTTGGCGGCCGTGGCGACCGCCACGAACATCGGCGTGACCCCGATCCCGACCAGCAGCATTCCCGGCAGCAGGTCTGAGACGTAGGACCCGTGCACGGGGATGCGCGAGAGCCAGAAGATCCCGCCAGCCGTGATCAGCGCGCCGACGAACATGATCGGTCGCGTTCCGACCCGGTTGAGGAGCTGCGAGGCGATTCCGGCTCCGAGCACGGCCACGATCGTCAGCGGCAGGTACGCCAGACCGGTGTGGATCGCCGAATAGCCCAGCACGTTCTGCATGTAGAGGGTGAGGAAGAAGAAGATCGCCAGGAAGCCGACGAAGGCGATCAGCTGCGTGGCATCGGCGAACCCCAGCCCGTTGATGCGGAAGATCGACAGTGGGGCCAGCGGATTCTTGGCGCGCAGCTCGTTGATCATGAACGCGACCAGCAGCGCCGCCGCGCCCGCGAGCTCGGCGATTGTCTGGGTCTTGCCCCAGCCGGTGTCGGGCGCCTTCACCAGCGCGTAGACGAGCAGCAGCATTCCGGCCGTCGCCAGCACCGCGCCCCGGATGTCCAGGTTCTGAACCCGAGGACGCGCGCCCTCGCGGCTGATCAGACGGACGATCCCGAAGACCACCAGCACGACGGCGAGTGGGTTGACGAACATCACCCACCGCCAACCGGGGCCGGCCGTCAGCACGCCGCCCAGGAGAACCCCGGCGGCGGACGCGAGACCGCCCACCGCGCCCCACGCTCCGAGCGCGGCGTTACGGTCCCTGCCCTCGGCGAACGTGGTGGTCAGGATCGAGAGGGCGGCGGGCAGCGACATCGCGGCCCCGACCCCCTGGGCCAGCCGCGCCCCGATCAGCACGCCCGAGCTCTGAGCCAGTCCGCCCACCAGCGAGGAGACGCCCAGCACTACCACCCCGGCCAGCAACACGCGGCGGCGGCCGAACAGGTCGGCGGCGCGTCCGCCGAGCAGCATGAATCCGCCGTAGGTCAGAAGGTAGGCGCTCGGCACCCACTGCAGGCCCTGGACCGAGAAGTGCAGGGCGTGGCGGATCGAGGGAAGCGCGACGTTGAGAATCGGCGCGTCGACAAAGTCGAGAAACGCGACCGCGCACAGCAAGAGGAGCGTCAGCTTGCCGCGGCGTGTCGCCAGGACGGACGGTTGGGTGGTTGTGGCTGACATGGATCTGCCTCCGAGTTCGAGTTCCTGTGTCGATGACCCACGCCAAGGCGGTTATGTGACAGCCCGCATCGTGCGGTCAGTCACACACAGCCTGCTGCCTAGGAACCTCTACTTGACCACGCAGCTCGGGCTCGGCTGGCTGCCGTACGGGAACGCGGCGGCCAGGGCCTTCGCGATCAAATGCGTGCGGGTGATGTACCCGGGCGTGTAGTAGTGGATGCCGTCGGGGATGAAGAAGCTGGGTGTGGCCCAGGAGGCCCAGTCGAACACCCGCATGTTCGGGTACTTCTGGCATGCCGCCCCCAGCGCTCGGTTCCACTTGATCATTCCGTCTTCGGCATAGGCTCCTGACTTCACGAGCGTCACGGCGTCCACCCACATGACCGGCTGGCCGCGGACGGACTGCATCATGCGGTCGATCCGCTCCGCCAGCCCAACGTTCGATCCCGCGGAGGCGTTGTCGACGTCATTGGTTCCCAGGGCAAATATCCAGCATCCCTTGAAGCCACTCTGGAGGTGCTGCTCCACGACCATCTGCGCGTTCGCCTCGCCTTGGAAGATCTCGACGATCGAGCGGGCGCCCGAGATCTCCGGAATCGTCGTGGTCACTCCTACGCTCGTCAGCTGGGCAGGCAGGCGCTGGTCCGGGTTGGGGATGTAGTCGCTGGAGATCGACCCGGCGGAGGTCGAGTCGCCGATGTAAACGACCGACTGGCAGGAGGTCCGGGTCGAGGTCTGTGTGGTCAGCGCGGGAACGACCGAGGCCACGCGCCGAGACTGCGCATCCGTCCGCACGTTCGACCCCGGGACGTTTTTAAGCAGCTGGGCCCGGGTGGAGCCGATGCTGTTGGACGCCACGGGGAGGGCGCCCGCCAGTCCGATGACCACCAGCAGGAAGGCCACCGCGGCTCCGCTTGAGAGCCCCAGCAGCCGTCGGCGGGCAGCGAACCTTGCGGCGCCCGCCTTGGTCTGCTTCCAGAGGCGGCCCAGCGCCCCGTGGCGGATCGGCTCCTCCACGTAGCGCCAAGAGAGCGTGGCCGCCGCAACCGTTGCTCCCACCTCGAGCAGGGCCCGGAAGAAGTTGAACCCCGTCTGGTTGGGGGTTGCCAGGACGATGATCGGCCACTGCCACAGGTAGATGCCGTAGGAGCGGACTCCGATCCAGCGCAGCGGCTCCCAGCTCAGCGCGGCGGACACCCTGCTCGTCGGCTCGAGCGCCGCCACGATCATCGCCACGGTGGCCACCGACAGCAGCAGGAACCCCCACGGATACAAGAACGAGGAGAAGGAGTCCGTTCCGAACACGAGCGCCACCACGCAGACGAACCCCACGACGCCCAGCACGTCGAGGACGTCGCGGACGTCAGGCGGAGCGGGACGGCGGCCATCCCCGCGGCGGCCGTTCAACGGCAGGACAAACGCCAGCGCGACGCCGATCAGCAGGCCGAACGCACGCGTGTCGGTGCCTTCATACACGCGCGTGGGGTCATAGCCCGGGTGGTAGAGGACCCCCATGGCGATCGCCGAGGCGAGGGCGCCGGCGAGCGCCAATAGCGCAAGCCTCTCCCGCCCCCGGACGAACCTGATCCCCGCCAGCAGCAGCCACGGCCACAGCAGATAGAACTGCTCCTCGATCGCCAGCGACCACAGGTGGTCAAGCGGCAGCGGGGTCGCGAACCGGGCGAAGTAGGAGCCGTTCTGGGCGATCGTGG
>DAIPIC010000023.1:0-9620 GCA_036771025.1 Solirubrobacteraceae bacterium | reverse complement strand
ATCGTGGACCAGTTGTTGAAGTAGCCGATGGCCGCGATCACCTGCCGGCGGGTCCCGCCGAGCTGCAAGGCGTCGAACATCGCCACGCAGACCGTGACCACGGCCAGCATCACGAACAGGGCGGGAAGCAGCCGCCGGGCGCGACGCAACCAGAAGTTGGCCAGACCCAGGTTTCCGGCCCGGCGCCAGCTGTCGAGCAGCAGGTCCGTGATCAGGTAGCCCGACAGCGTGAAGAAGACCCCTACCCCCAGCATCCCGCCCCCCGCGCCGGGGAAGCCGACGTGGAACAGGATCACGCACACCACAGCCAGGGCCCGGATGCCGTCGAGCCCTGGGACGTAGCGGTGGTCGGCCTGAATCGGACGGGGCATAGCGGTCAGTCCAGCTCGGGCCGAATCGGCGGAGATTCGGACAGAACTCCGCCCGGAGTGTGTCGCACCCGGTGGCGAATGGAGGCAAACGTCGCCCCGGCGCCCAGATCGCGGGTGGTATCGGGCTGCTTCTCAGTCCCGCCTGACGCGGAACGTCTCGAGCGTAGGGTCCGCGGGGTCGGGCAGGACCATCCCGGCCTTCAGCCCGCTCAGCAGATAGTCGACCACCGGCTGGTTGATCCGCTGGCCGGGGACGACGACTGGGATTCCAGGCGGGTACGGAGTGATCTGCTCGGCCGCGATCCGCCCCACCACCTGATCGGCGGGGACGCTCTCCGCCGGCCCGAAGAAGGCATCCCGCGGCTGGTCCACGGTCTCGAGCTCGAGCTCCCCCGGATCGGGCAGGTCAATCGGGTGAGGACGAGGCAGCGCGTCGGCCGCCTCGACCAGGCGGCCGAGCGCGTCGCGCAGGCGCGCAGTCGTCTGCCGGTCATCCGACATCGAGAGCGTGGCCATGATCCGCCGGTGGTCGCTCAGCCCCATATCGATTCGCTCATGCTCGCGAAGCCAATCCGCCGCTTGATAGCCACTGATGCCGAGCTTCGAAACGTCGATCAGAACCTGAAGCCGGTCGAGGTCGAGTGATGCCTCGGCGCCGATGAGCTCCTCCTTGAGCACGTGCAGACCGTCGATTCCCTCGATCTCTGCCCGCAGCTGATCTGCCACGCCGAGGGCGGCACCCAACAGCTCCTGACCTGATTCGACCATCTGCCGGCGCCAGCCGTCCATTGCCGAGTAGACGAGGACGTTGGGACTGGTGGTCATCAGCAGGTCTGCGCAGGCCGAAAGATGGGATGGGTCCACCAGTTCCCCCTGGACGTGAAACACCGACCCCTGTTCGAAGCCCGCGCCCATCTTGTGCACGCTGACCACGCACACGTCTGCCCCGGCGTCCATGGCCCAGGTCGGAAGCTCCGGGTGAAACGGGAGATGGGCGCCCCAGGCCTCGTCCACGATCAGGGGGCGCCCACGGTCATGGCAGATCTCGGCGATCGCGGCGATGTCGGCGCACGTGCCGTATGGCGTGGGGCTCACGATCAACGCCGCCGCGGCGTCCGGATGACGCTCCCAGGCGGCCGCGACTTCACCCGGCGATGGAGGGTGGGCGAGGTGCAGCTCCGCATCCCAGCGCGGCGGAATCCAGCAGGGACGAAGCCCGGAGAAGATCAGCCCCGCGACCACCGACTTGTGCGCGTCGCGCCCGAGCAATAGATCGCCGCTGTGGCCGGCTACGGCGAGCATGGCCGATTTGACCGACAGGGAGCTGCCGCAGGTCGAGAAGAACGCATGCTCCGCGCCGACCGCGTCTGCCATCAGCTGCTCGGCATGCTGCAAGAGGCCAGCGGACGATGCGCGATCGTCGAGGCCGGCGCTGGCTAGCAGGTCGTCCCGAAACGGCTGCTCCCCGAGCACCGCCCGCACCCGGGAATCGATGCCGCGGCCCTGCCGGTGAGCCGGCGGGGTGAAGCCGTAGCGGTGCAGCTCGTGGTACTCGGCTAGCGCATCGACCAGCGGCGCCTGGCTGTGGTCCATTCCTTCAGTCCTACCCGGAGAAGCCGCGGCTGACCAGCCGGTGGCTACTGGTAGATGACCAATGTGTGAGCGCAGTAGGCGAAGAACGCCGCCAGCGCGCTCCAGGTCACCGGCCAGCTCAGCGTCCGCAGAAAGGCCGTCTTCCAGCGACCGAAGAACAGCACGTAGACGAAGATCACGCCGAGGAGGACGGCGTAGCAGGCGATCGCCACTCCCTTGGGCGGCGCCAGCCCGATCACGGGCGCCACCACGAAGCCCAGGAGCAGCCACGCCGCGATCGTCAGCACGTCGACCGCCAGTCTCGTCCGCTCGCGCCCCACGATCGTCATGAAGCCGCCCGCGCCGACCACGGCTGCGGCGATGAACACGCCCAGCGACCAGTGTGAGCCGAATCCGAAGATGGCGTCCATCGCCTTGCCGCCGCCCCACAGAATGAATGGCTCGACGACGGCCACCGCCCCGTAGACGGCGAGCATGTCGCCCTCCTTGTCCCACGGGTTCCCGAACACCGGGCGCCGCGGGACGAGCGCAGCTCTCAGCTGCGAGGGCTCAAGTGCCGCGCGTAGCGAGCCTCCGTTGCCTGGTTCGGTAGACAACTCGGCGTCGCATGTTATGCGAACGGCCGCCGGCGGCCGACGGGCGGCGTGGCCCGCCCGCCGCCGACGGGTCGCAGCTGCAGCGCCGAAACGGGATCAGTCGCTTTTGCGATCAGACTTGACGTGTTCGGCGGCGCGCTCGAGGCGCCGCGCCTCATCGCGAGCTGCGAGCTCCTTCTGCTTCTCACGTTGTGCCTCGTCCTGCCTGCGCAGTGCGTCGAGACGTTCGCGGGGCTCGCGCTCATCGAGGAGCTCCTCGACCCGCTCGGTCGTTCGCTGATTCGCCTCCAGCCGTTCGGCCTCAGCCTGGGCCGCCCGGCGCTTTTTCTCTTCCTCGTCGTGCTTGGCGGCCTCCCGACGGGACTTGGCGCGCTGGTTCGCACGCCGACGGGTTTGTGCGGCCTGTTCCTGCCGGCGCTCTAACCGCTCATCGGCGCGCTCTGACTTGCGTTCGGCCTCTTCGCGCAGCTTCCCGGCTCGCTGTCGGGACCGGACTGCCTCCCGACGGCGCCGGGCCTCATCGCGGAGCTCGTTGTCGTTCAGGATGAACCCGAGCACCGAGCGGGTGCGGGCATCCACCCGATCGACGGCGGCCGCCGCGGTCGGCCTGATGCCCGTGCGATCGCCGGGAAGCAAGTTCACGGCGGCGTCGAACGGCAGCCGCGCCACCCGCAGGTAGCTGTTGACGGCTGCTCTGGGTATGGCGCGGGAATTCATCGTTCCTCCTCCGTTTCAATCGCCTCGGCCCTGGCCTCCTCATCGCGAGCGTGCTGCTCGAGGCGAATTTCCTCCTTCGCGGCGGCGAGCCGTTCCTGCTCCGCCCGATCCTCGGCGCTCCCGGCGACCTCCTGCTGGGTGGCACGCTCGCCCTCGGCGTCCTCAGCCCGGCGTTGCGCCTCGATGTCGGCTGCGCGCTCGTCCTCTTGACGATCCAGCTCGATCTGCTGCTCTCGCTGCTGCGCCGCGACCTCGTTCTCCAACCGGCTGCGCTCGAGTTCTGTCTCGGTTCGCTCCTGGACGAAGTCTGCCTCTTCCTGGCGCTGACGGGCGTGCTCGGCGCGGCGAGCTGCCTCGAGATCCGCGTCTGACTGGGCCTGCTGGAGCCGACCCTCGCGGGCCAACTCGTCGTTGTCCGATAGCGACCCGGCGACCTCCTTGGCCTTTCCGGCCACCTTTCCTACCAGCCCTCCGCTGGTCTTTTCTTGCTCAGTCAAGTCTCACTGCTCCTTGGGTATCGATGAGTGCGCTGCTGGCGCCGACCTCGCGTTTGGTCACGAAGCCCCTTCCCCGGTGCTCGGCGGCGGCCGGCGAGGTGAGCTACCCCGTAGCGGTCAGCCCGCAAACGCTCAGCGTCCGCGTCCGGACGGACGTCGACCCGCTGCCTCGGGCCGCGGCTAGCTCCCGTCGCGGTCGCGAGCCCGCACCGTCTCCCTGAGCGCCTCTAACGCGGTGTACCGCGGTTGCCAGCGGAGCTCCTCGCGGGCCTTGGTGGTGTCCATGATCGACGGATGGCTGAACGCCTCGACCCAGTCGGTGGCCGGAGGAGCGAACGGAGGCCTCGGCAGCGACGACGCGGCCCGGGCCGCGCTGTGCACGACGCGGCCGGGGATCGGGATTGGGGACATACCGAGCTCGCGGACGATGTCCGGCCCGCTCAGCTCGCCATCGCCCGCGATGTTGTAAGCGCCCGGCGGACCCTTCCCCAGGACGCACTGCAAGAGCGCCTGGCCCACGTCGTCCTCGTGGATGAACTGAACCTTGATGTCTGCGGCCAGCACGGGCACCGGGATCGGCAGCCGGTTGACGAGGCCGAGCAGCGTCGAGCCCGCGCGCGCCACCGGTCCGGGCAGGGCGTCCTTGGCGCCGATGGCGTGCGGACCGAGCACGACCGGCGGACGCAGCAGGTAGAGCGCCGGCTCCTCGCTCCCGGACGCCTCGTCCTGTAGCAGCTGCTCGAGCTCGGCCTTCTCGCGCGCGTAAAAGAGACGGGCGGCCGGCCGCGTCGGCCACTCCTCGGTCATCCCCACCGGATTGTCGGGGTGAAAGCCATACGCCGCGACCGACGAGGCGTACACGAACCGTTTGGCGCCGGCGTCGCGCGCGGCCCGGAACGCGTTCAGGGTCCCCTCGATGTTGATCGCCCTGATCGCCTGCGCGCTGGCGGTGCCGGTGATCATGAACGCCAGGTGGACGACCGCGTCCGCACCCTCGAACGCCTCGCGCAACGCCTCCGGGTCGCGTACGTCGCCGCGGCGGTACTCCATCTTGCTCCAGCCATGCTCCGTGGGGTCGAACGGCCGCCGGGCGATCCCCACCACGCGGCCCACCTGAGGCTCTGACTCCAGCAGCGGCATCAGCCCGAAGCCAAACGTTCCGGTGGGCCCGGTGACGGCCACGGTGAGCCGTTCGCTGCCTGCGGACATAGGCGAGTCATACCCGATTGTGGGGAATGAAACGAGCGCGCCGACGTTGGAAGCTGACATCGGCGTCACGATTTCCGTAAATCGGGGTAAATCAGTCGCCGCGCAACTCCGGCGCTCAAACATCCCGCGTTCAACGGGTAACCGAAAGGAAGTGGAATGGAGCTAGCGTCAGCGGAGCCTGAATTCGAGGGGACGGCGAATCCCCAAGGCGGCGCCGCCCCGAAGTCAAAGAGGCGGCTCACGGCGGCCTCGCCGACCAGCGACGGCGGCGCCCCCGACGCCCTGGTCGAGCTGATCAAGCGCTACGACGCCCAGACGTTCGAAATTGGAAGAAGCAGTGCGCGGATCAGGCTCGCCGGGGCTGGTCCGTCCAACTACGACGTGCTTCTGGACGGCCAGCACGCAAAGCTCGTGCCGGCCGAGGGACGGCACGCGGACGCATTGCTCGAAGCGGACGCGAAAACGTGGACCCAGATCGCGACCGACGTTCAGGCGGGGATGGATGCCTACCGCCGCGGGCGGCTCAGGATCCGCCGCGACCTTCACCTCGGCGTCGGGTTCCTCGCCGCCACCGCCGTGCAGGGCGATGCCGCGCTGCGGTTCCGAACCGTGAGGACACGAAGCGGGCGGATCTCGATCTCCGAGGCCGGCGCCGGACCGCCGGTTCTCATGGTCCACGGCCTGGGCGCGACCAAGGTCTCATTTCTGCCTACGCTGGCCGCCCTGGCGCCAAACGGTCACCGGGCGATCGCCGTCGATCTGCCGGGGTTCGGGGACTCCGACAAGCCGATCCTCGCGGGTTACGACGCGCCGTTCTTCGCTCGCTCGATGACCGCCCTGCTCGATGTGCTCGAGCTGGATCGCGTCGACGTGATCGGCAACAGCATGGGCGGCAGGGTGGCGCTCGAGCTCGGCCTGAGCGCCCCCGAGCGGGTCCGGAGGCTGGTCCTGCTCGCACCGGCGCTGGCCTGGCTGCGGGCGCGGCCGTTCGCGCCGTACCTGCGGCTGGTGGCGCCTCAGCTGGGACTGATCCAGCCGGCCCCCAGGTGGATCGTGGAGCAGATCGTGCGCTACGTGATCCCGGGCTCCGACACCGAGTGGACCGCCGCGGGAATCGACGAGTTCCTTCGCTCCTACCTGACCCCGCGCGGGAGGGCCGCCTTCTACGCCGCGGCTCGCAACATCTACCTCGATGCGCCGCACGGCCAGAACGGGTTCTGGACACGGCTGCCGGAGCTGGAGAAGGAGAGCCTGTTCGTGTGGGGCAGGAAGGACCCGCTGGTCCCGATCAGCTTCGAGCGGTACGTGCGCGAGGCGCTGCCCGACGCGCAGCACCTGGAGCTCCAGTGCGGTCACGTGCCGCAGCTCGAACGCCCGAAGGAGACCCACGAGGCGATCCTGCGCTTCCTGACGAAGGGCAGGACGTAGCCGGGCGGCGACGGCACGCCCCGAGCCCTTGTTGGCTCGCCTGCAGCGGACCTAGTTGCGGACCATCGAGCGGTCGCCTACCCGGAGTCGCAAATTCGTCAGGTCGACGAGCCGCTCCACCTGCGGCGACAGGTTTGGATCCAGGTCAAACTCCCAACCGTTCGCGCGAGCGTCGCCGAACGCGGCGACCAGCAAATGGATGCCGCTGCTGTCGATGAACTGCAGCCTTGAAAGGTTGAGCCGCACACGCCGTGTCTCGCCCTGCAACTTCTCAACTCGATCCCTCAGGACGGGCGTCGAGCTGATGTCAAGCTCGCCGGTCAGCCGCAGAGTTAGCTGGCCATCGTCGCGAAGCTCGTGAATTTCCAGATCGGTCAAGAGTGTGGGGTTGAGCTCGGCGCGTAGCTGACCAAGGAGAGAGGGCTGGTCAGCCACGGCCGAGCATGCCCGGGGCAGGGGCCTTATTGCATGAACGAATATATGCGAAAAATCAGTCGCGTATTTCGTAGCGCGACACAACTACCGCGAAATAGTTGTCTTCCAACGTCGGCAATCCGCTAACCTGACGCGCTGTGCGGCCATTTGGGTTCCTCACCAACCATGGCCTTGCGCTGCTGTGCATCGCAGACGACCCCGGCATTCGGATGCGGGATATCGCCGCTCATGTTCAGATAACGGAGCGAGCAGCGCAACGGATCGTCGCCGAGTTGGTCGACTCCGGCTACCTCGACCGCGAGCGGGTCGGGCGGCGCAACCGCTATACGGTCCGCGCCGGCCTGCCGATCTCGCTTCCCGCGCAGCGCGACATTGATCTGAATTCGCTGCTCAACGTTCTGCTGCCAACCGCCTCGAGCGCGGAGCGCAAGCACGCGATGCCCAGCGTCGCACCGGCAACTCCCTCATAGCGGCCGTCGGCGGTTTGATCACTCCCAGGCGGGTAGTGTCTGGACGGGATGGCTACCCAGGTGGAGGAAAACGGTCGGGGGTCGCCAGACGCCGTGGCAAGGCCAGGCAAGGGCCAGGATTCAGACGCACAGTCAAGCCCGCTGGAGGCCGTCCCGAAGCTCGTCGGCGGTGCGATCGGCGGGATCGCCAAACGGATCGCGGGCGCGGTTCCTAGCGCGGACCTCGACACCCGCGACACCGACTACATCCGCGAGACGCTCCCCGGCCTGTGGATGCTGGCCAGCATCTATTTTCGGGCCGAAGTCCGTGGGCTTCACCACATCCAGAAGGAGGGGCCGGTCCTGCTGGTCGGCAATCACTCCGGCGGCATCATGGCCCCGGACCTGTTCGTCTTCGTCCTGGCCTTCAGCACCTATTTCGGGGTCGAGCGCCGTTTCTTCCAACTCGCTCACAACGGCGTCGTCGCTTCGCCCGTGGGCCGGATGGTACGGAGGTACGGGACGGTGGCCGCGGATCCCAAGAACGCCGAGCTGGCGCTGAAGAGTGGTGCGGCGGTGCTGGTCTACCCGGGCGGTGACTACGAGGTCTTCCGCCCCAGCTGGGAGTCGGCCAAGGTCGACTTCGGCGGCCGCAAGGGCTTCATCCGCCTGGCGCTCAAGCTCGGTGTGCCGATCCAGCCGGTGGTGTCGATCGGCAGCCAGGAGACGGCTCTCTTCCTCACGCGAGGCGAGCGGCTGGCCAGGCTGGCGCAGCTCGACAAGCTCATGCGGCTGAAGACGGCGCCGTTCATGCTGGGATTGCCGTTCGGCCTGATGCCATCGGTGTTCGGACACATTCCGCTGCCTTCGAAGATCACGATCCAGGTCATGCCGAAGATAAATTTGGGCGAGGAGTACGGCCAGGAGCCGGATCCAGCCGAGATTTACGACGACGTGATCAGCCGTATGCAGGACGTGCTGGAGTCGCTGTCCGAGGAGCGTCGACTGCCGGTGATCGGATGAGGGTCGAGCAGAGCATCGCGGTCGACGCCCCGCGGGAGGAGGTGTGGGAGCTGATCAAGGACCCGGCGGGGTACGCCGGGCTGCTCGATTGGGTCACGACATCTGAGCCGCAGGACGGCGACCGTTCCCCGGGGATTGGGGCCCGGTATGAGATGCGGGTCCGGGTCGGCTCGGCGAACGTCGGCGGGTTGGTGGAGATCGTCGAATACGACGAGTGCTGCGACATCGTCTGGACGAGCGTCACCGGCGTCGAGCAGCGGGGCCGGTTGCGCGTGCGCCCGAACGGCAACGGTCAAACTTGGCTGACGATGAGGATGTCCTACGGCGCACCGGGCGCCTTGTGGGGCACGCTGGCCGAGCTCCTCTCGCGCCCGCAGATCAACGGCAGCGTCAAGCGGAGCCTGGAGAACGTGAAGCGCGAAGCCGAGCAGACCGAGCGTCCCGCGCTGGGTGGACCCAGCATCCCCCGGCGACTGGTGCACGAGCTTGACAACGTGTGGATCCTCGCCAAGCGCGGGATGGTCGCGCCGATGCGGCCGGACAAGGTGGCCAGGATCGCCCTGATCGGAGCGCGCTGGGGCGGCTCGCCGGCGGTCGGAGTACTGGTCGGCGCCGTGCGCCACCCGGACAGGACGATGATCATCGACGAGCTCGGCTCGCTCAGCTACGCCGACGTCGACAGGCGATCCAACGCGCTGGCCAACGCGCTCAAGGAGAAGGGCATCGGGGCAGGCGACCGAGTGGGGCTGATGTGTCGCGACCACCGAGGCTTCGTCGAGGGCTTGATCGGCGTCACCAAGCTGGGCGCCGACGTGCTGCTTCTCAACACCTCCTTCGCCGCGCCGCAGCTGACCGAGGTCTGCGAGCGCGAGGAGGCGGCGGCGCTGATCTACGACGAGGAGTTCGAAGAGCTGACCGAGGAGGCCGGCAAGAACCGCCAGCGGTTCGTGGTTTGGCACGAGGAGGGATCGCAGTCGGAGCAGACCCTCGGAGACCTGATCGAGGACGGCGACGAGTCGGCCCTGCCACCGCCCAGCCGCACGGGCCGAGTGACGATCCTCACCTCCGGGACCACCGGCACGCCGAAGGGCGCGTCGCGGTCGAGCACGCCGCTGACCCTCGACCCGCCGGCCTCGCTGCTCGAGCGGATCCCGCTGCACGAGGGCGACATGGTCCGGATCGGCGCGCCGCTGTTCCATACCTGGGGCTTCTCGAATTTTGCTTTGGGGATGGCGCTCGGCGCGACGTTCGTGCTCCGGCGCCGATTCGATCCAGAGCAGTGCCTGGCCGACATCGAGAAAT
>DAIPIC010000022.1:0-29006 GCA_036771025.1 Solirubrobacteraceae bacterium | reverse complement strand
GGTGTTGGCCATCGTCCGCAGCCCCTCGCGCACCAGGTGTCGGTTCTCGCCGCGCAGCGGCATCAGATCGGCGACAGTGGCGAGCGCCACGAGCTCGATGTCGTCACCCGCGTCGGGGGCGCCCAACGCCTGCGCGAGCTTGAACGCCACCCCCGTTCCGCAGAGGTCGGGACACGGGTAGCCGCACACCGCAGGATGAACGACCGGGCAGGCCGGTAGACAGCCGTCGGCCCTGGGCGAGTGATGATCGGTGATGACGGTCTCGAGGCCGGCGGCTCGCGCTTGCGCCACCTGCTCGACTGCCGTGATCCCGCAGTCCACGGCTACCAGCAGCCCCGTCCCGCGCCCGGCGAGGCGCTTGACCGTGGACGAGGCGAGCCCATACCCCTCCTCGAAGCGGCTGGGCAGGAACCAGCCGACGTTTGCCCCGAGCGATCGGAGCGCGCGCACGAGTACGGCGGTCGCGCACACGCCGTCGACGTCGTAGTCCCCGTGGACGGTGATCCTGGTGCCGGCATCGACGTGCCGCCGGATCACCGCGACGGCCGCCTCCATTCCTTCGAAGGCACCGGGATCGTGTCGCTCGCCCGCGTCCAAGAACGCCCGCGCCGGCGCTCTGCCGGTCATCCCGCGCCGCACGAGTACCTGGGCCAGCACATGGCTTACTCCGAGCTCTCCCTCGAGCCGCAGCGCGGCAGCGAAGTCGTATGTCGGAATCTCCAGGCGCGGCGTCGGGCGCCCGGGCCGAGCGGGCGCCTCCGAGACGACGCGCAGCGACGGTCCGGCGTGTGGCGGTTCTTGGATCTTGAGGTATGCGGGCTCGGCCATCCGCGCCGCAGCCTAGGTGCCGCCCCCGACGGATCGGCCGTGTCGCGGGGGCGGCGTGACAAACCTGGAACAGGCCGTCACGGAGTTGGCACGATGTTCGCTCCGAAGCGGAGAGCAGAGGCCGGAAGAACTGGTAGGTTGCCTCCCGGCCACGGATAGGAGGGTTCAGCTGTGAGTAACGAGGGGATTACCCGCCGGGACCTGGTGAGGGGCGGAGCGGCGCTCGGCGCGGCGGGCTTGGCGCTGGACCCGATGCTTCGGTCGATCGTCGGTACCGCAGACGCTCGCCCCGGTCGGTGTTTCGGCAGCTTGCGCAATATCGAACACATCGTCGTGCTGATGCAGGAGAACCGCTCGTTCGATGAGTACTTCGGCACCTTTCCGGGCGCGCGCGGCTTTGACGATCCCCGTAACCGCCGAGCATTCGCGCAGCCCGGCTACCACGGTCGCGGCTCGCGCAAGGGCCACCTGTTGCCGTTTCACATCAACGGCCGCACCCCCGCGGGACAGTGCCTTGGAAATCTCGAGGCTCCCACCCACGATTGGGCTCCCCAGCATCTGAGTTGGAACGGCGGCCGAAACAACCGCTTCTACAAGGTCCATTCGCAGAGCAGATGGGACGGACCGTTGGGCAGCAATGTCATGGGCTATTTCGAGAAACAGGACATCCCCTACTACTGGGCGCTGGCCAGGCAATTCACGCTGTGTGACATGTACTTCTGCTCGGTCATCGGTCCGACCGAGCCGAACCGGCTCTATTCGGTCTCGGCAACGCTCGATCCGGCCGGGAGGCACGGCGGGCCGAACGTCCAAACCACCTTTAACGCTCAGGGGCTGGCCGGCAGTTTCAGCTGGACGACGATGCCCGAGCAGTTGCAAGCGCGCGGGATCTCTTGGAAGAGCTACACCCAGCCGGGCGGGCAGTTCGATAGCCCATTCCCGGCGTTTGCGCAGTTCCGCACCAATCCGACGCTCAACCGGCTGGGGATCAAGCCCACATATCCGGCGGACTTCGAGGCGGACCTCGCGCGGAACCAGTTGCCGGCGGTGTCCTGGGTGCAGGTGAGCTTCGACCAGTCTGAGCACCCTGGCTTCCCGCCTGCGAAGGGCGAGTTCGCGGTCGATCAGGTGCTACGCGCGATCTGGCGCCATCCGCACATCTGGCGCAAGACGGCGGTGATCATCAATTACGACGAGAACGGTGGCTTCTTCGATCACGTCGCGCCGCCGACTCCACCGCGCGGGACGAAAGGAGAATTCCTCACGGTCAGTCGGCTTCCCGCAAAGGCGGGTGGGATCCGTGGCCCTATCGGCTTGGGATTCAGGGTCCCGTGCATCATCGTGTCCCCGTGGTCCCGGGGAGGACTGATCTGCTCGGACGTGTTCGATCACACCTCGGTGCTGCGCTTGATCGAGCGGCGATTCGGCGCCGAGGTCCCCAATCTGTCTCGATGGCGGCGGTCGGTGACGGGCGATCTGAGCACCGCGTTCAATTTCGCCGCCCCGCCGAACTACTCGATTCCAAACCTGCCGCGGACTAGCGCGACATCTTCGCTGGTGACAACCGGGCAGTGCACCTCAGGCAAGGCGACGCCGTATCCCGTGCCAAAGCGCATCCACATGCCGCGCCAGCGGCCTGGACGGGCACGGCGACCGAGCGGGCTGCTCTGCCGCTAGTACGGCGGTCGCCGGCCGCCCGGCGGCCGACGGCCGTATCCGACGGTTCGCGAACGGCGGTACAGCCACACGACCAGCATCGAGAACAGGACGGAGAGGATCAGACCTGCGCCGTGGCGATGCAGGACGTACCAGGAGAAGAGCCCGGCGCTGAACGTGCCACAGAGCCCGACCAGGGCGGTCATACCGATGCCCATCGGATCTGGGCCGGGAACGAGCAGCCGTGCCAGTCCGCCAACGAACAGGCCGACAAAGAACAGGATGATGAGGTAGGCCAGAAGGGACACACCTCCATCCTACGCCGACGAGCTAACGGTGGTGTCAGCCCTCGGGGGGTGGTTGCTTGGCAACCAGAGGCGTGCCGGTGGCGGGCGGCTCATCGCCCGGCGCAGGCGGACTACCGGCGTGGCGACGGCGGCCGAAGAGCCGCTCGATACGCGAGATCTCGTGCTCCGTGTCGGCGATTTCACGCTCCGCGCCGGCGATCGGAGCCACCACGCCGAGCAGCCCATTGAGCTCTTTCACCAGCGAGTTGACGGACTCGGTAAGGGCCGGGACGGAGGTCGCCAGCGAGTCAATTGCCGCGACGTGGCGCTCCATCGAGTCCGCGGCACGGTGGATGGCCGCGACAGCGTCCCTCAGCTCGGTCTCGACGTCACCCATCTCCCGTAGTGCGGAGCGCTCGACCCCGAGCAGCGAGCGCAGAGGCCCGGTGACCAGCTCGAAGGGACCTCTCAAAGCTCGAGCGCCCCGGGTCCACCGGCCCGTTCGCGCCTCATGCCCTCAACGTAAACGAGCGCCATCCCGATCAGCGCCCCCGGGATCGCCTCCACGGCGGTGGCCAGATGGGTGGCGTGGCGTCCTGGAATGCTGAAGCCGTTGACTATCAGCCCGAACAGGATGGCGCCGGCGAGCGCTCCTAGGAATGCCCCGACGATCCCACCCCAGTAGCGGTCGGGCAGCCAGATCGTGAAGTGCCAGAGGGCGAGGCCCATCATGACCCACGCGAGCATCCCCATCAGCGACGCCTCCCATGTCGCCGGCTACGGGAGCGGCTCTTGGATTTGGAAGGCTTGCGCTTCGGCATGGGCGCCACGCCCTCGTTCTCCGGGATGTCGGGGGCGGGAGCCGGAGAGCCGTCCGGGGCGGGGGCCTGCCCGCCGTCACGAGCAGGAGCCTGTCCGCCGTCGGGGGCCGGGGCCTTCCCGCCTTGGGGGGCGGGTGTCTGTCCACCGTCTGGAGCCGGGACTGGCTCTGCTTCGGGAGCGCTCGGCGGCGCCTCCTCGCGCGCGGGCGTACGTCCACCGCCACGGGCGGCTTTGCCCCCACCATCCGGCTTGGCCTTCGGGCGCGTGGGAGCCTGCGAGGGCTGGCGACGCGCGGTCCGCTTTGTGAGTGTGGAGGTTCGACGGGTGGGCAGCTCCTCCTCGACCTCCAGATCGCGCTTCATCTCTTCAAATTCCGCGCGGGAGACGGTCTCGGCCTCTGGCGTCGTGAGCCGCGTCCGCCGGCGGCGCTTGGGTCCGGACGGCTCAACGTCGGCGGCCGCGCCCGCGTAGGCAGGAACCAGACCATGTTCCTCGATCAGCCGGTGACGGCGGGCTCGGTAGGCGTGCTCGCGCTCCTTCCAGTGAGTGAGGACCGGCGAGGCGATGAAGATCGATGAGTACGCGCCGGAGGCGATCCCGATCAGCAGCGCGAACGCGAAGTCGCCCAGAACGCCGCCTCCGCCGAACAGCAGCAACGCCACGACCGGCAGCAGCGTGCACGAAGTCGTGGCCAGCGACCTGGTGAGCACCTCCGACATCGAGCGGTTGACGACCTGGGTGAACGCCGCCCGGGGCATCCGCGGGATGTTCTCCCGTACCCGGTCGAAGACGATGATCGTGTCGTATAACGAGTAGCCCAGGATGGTCAGCAGCGCTGCGACCGTATCGACGGTGACCTGGCGCCCGGTCAGGGCATACACACCGCTCGTGATCAGCAGGTCGTGCATCAGGGCGATGAGGACCGGGACGGCGAATTTCCACTCGAATCGCAGCGCGACATAAGCCGAGATCACGAGCAGCGACGCGATGATCGCCACCACCGCCGCGTTGGCGATCGTGTTGCCGAAGGTGGGGCCGACCGAGCTCGAGTCGAACTGGTTGCCGTTGTGGACGATCCCGAAGCGGCTCTGAAGCGCGTTCTGGACCTGCTGGACCTTGCTCGGGGTGAGCTGCTTGGAGGAGATCTGGAAGCCGTTGGGGCCGAGCGTCGGGTCTCCCGAGACTTTCTGTACGTTGGCGTTGCCCGCGCCGGCCGAGCTCATGATCGAGTTCACCTGCTGCTGGGTCGCGGGCTGGACGAGGCCCACCGAGATCCGGGTTCCCGACGTGAAATCGATTCCCAGGTTGAGTCCCCTGGCGCCGACAGCCAGCGCCCCGATCAACAGGATCACTCCCGACATCGAGAAGAAGTAGCGAGAGGCGCCCATGAAGTCGAATCGCCACTGGCGTTTCTTGCCCCCCGCCCCCAGCGCCGACGGTCTGGCGATCAGCCGCGATGAGCCCATCGTCATCAGAATCGCCTGGGTCGCCATGACCGCGGTGAACAGGGACACGAGCGTGCCGATGCCCAGCGTGAGTGCGAACCCCTTGACGTCCGCCGTCGCCAGCTCGAACAGGATGAACGCGGTGATGAGCGTGACTATGTTGGCGTCGACGATGGCCGTCAGGCCCTTGCGGTAGCCGGTGACGATTCCCTGGCGGATCGATCTGCCGGCCCTGATCTCCTCCTTGACGCGCTCGAAGATCACGATGTTGGCGTCCGCGGCGACGCCGATCGTCAGGATCAGGCCGGCTATGCCGGACAGCGTCAGGGTGACCGGAATCAGCTTGATCAGCGCGTAGAAGTAGAGGGCGTAGACCGCCAGCCCCGCCGTCGCGATGACGCCGAGCACCCGGTAGTAGAAGAGGAGGAACAGGACGACGATCGCCAATCCGACGGCGCCCGCGATCAGCCCCTTGTGCAGCGCCTGCTTGCCGAGCGTCGCCGACACCTGGGACTTCGAGATGAGCTTCAGGTTGATGGGCAGAGCGCCCAGGCGCAGCTGGTTGGCCAAATCCTGCGCGGACTGGACCGTGAAGCCCCCGGTGATGTCGGCCCCCGTATCGCCCGAAATGCCCTGCGGATACTGCTTGAAGTCGATGGATGGAACCGTGATCAGCTGCTGATCGAGCGCCACGGCGAAGTGCTGGTTGAAGCCCTGCGGCGCGCTGGGCGAGGCCGGGATGAGCGACCCGCGGCGGGCGATCGCCGCGGTCACGTTCTGAAACTGGTTCTTGCCCTTGGAGGTGAATCCGAACTGCACGTCGGGGCTGCCGCTGGGATCGGTGGCCTGCTGGGGATTGGTGATGTCGTTGCCGAACAGGCCGACGCTGTCCTTGAGCACGTAGAACTGCGTGGAGGGGTCGTAGATCTTGGGAGCGTTGGAGAACTTTCGCGGGACGGCTTCGAGCACCACAGTCCCCTGCGGCACGGTCAGCACCTGACCCTGCGACTTGCTTACCCCCGCCGGCAGGCCGGTGTAGAGGTCCTGAAGGCTTGTGTCGGGGCCGGAGAGCAGGCAGCGTTGGCCCGGCACGGGCGTGTAGCCGTAGTACTTGCCGGCGATCGTGCAGGCCGCGCTGGCGGGCTTGCCGAACATGTAGTACTGCGGTCCCTTGCGTGCCAGCTGCACGCCGGATGAATTCGACACCGGCCGCTGCTTGGAGGCCAGCTGTACGGCTTGGTAAAGCGGCATGCTGCCTCCACCCGGCGAACCGCCGCCCTGGCTGATGGCGACCGCGGATCCGGTGCCGGTGGCGGCCTGCGCGGGAAGCTCACCGGCCACCGTCTTGCCGTCCGGAAGCAGGGCGTTTGCCTCCCAGTCGTAGAACTCCAGCCGAGCGGTGCTCCCCACCTCCCGTTCAGCCCGACCGGTGTCCTTGACGTCCGGCAAGCCGACGGAGATCTGATTCCCGCCGGAGGTCTGGATCTCGGGCTCCGCCACGCCGAGCTGGTCGACGCGCTGGCGCATGATGTCGACGGCCCGGCTGAGCGACGTCGGATTCACCGGCGACTGCGGCGTCGGCTGGGCCTGGTAGACGAGCTCCACGCCGCCCTTCAGGTCGAGCCCGAGGACGGTCTTCATTTGGGTCAGGACTACGGCAGAGGCTGCGATCAGCCCCGCCACGAGAAGCAGGACGAAGCCGTGGCGCTGGCGGTCGGTCATGAGTCGAGCAGGATGCTAGGCGATCGACCGGGGCATCCCGCCGTCAGTCGTGGTTGCGCGGCGTCAGCACGACCAGCACCCCGCCCTGGTCATCGTCATAGGCGGGGAAAATGTCGGCCACCGCTCGTGCCGGCAGGTCGTACTCGGCGTTCACCTCGACCGGCTTTCCCTGCACCCGCACCTCCCATTCCAGCGCGGTCGCCAGGTGATCTGTGCCGTCCTCAAAACGCAGGCCCAGGACCTCGCCGGCGGGCCTCCCGATCACCTGCTCGGTGCGTAACCCGGTGAGCTCGAACGACCCCTTTCCACAGTCCACGATCCGCCCGCCCGCGTCGCAGGCGAAGAAGGCGGCATTGGGGGCGGGGTAGTAGTCGTCGAGCAGCTCGTAGAGGTACGAGAAGCCGCACTTCTCGCAGCCGCGAACCTCGCGCCCGAAGTCGGTCGTGCGGTCGGTTCCCATCGAGCGGTTGCCGCAGTGGGGACAGATGAAGTAGTGCTCCTTGGCCACGGACGGCGAGGATAGCTGTCCGCTCCCGGCGTCCGACCTGTTGAAGAGCGCAATTCGCGGGCCGCCGACGGCTAGCGCGCTCTTGAACACGAAGAACCTGTTCGCCAGCGCACAACAGGGCAGGCGCCGACGGTTTGCGCGCTTCAACAGCTCCTGCGCCGGAGCGAGCGCGGGGCCGAGCGACAAGCCCGGCGCCGCCACGACCACCGACGCCCCCTACAGCAGCCGCATCGGTCCCGGCGGCTTGAGGCCAAGGTGTGCTAATGGGGGGCGGGTCGCCGCCCGGCCACGGGCCGTTCGCTCGATCAGGCCGCGCTGGAGCAGGTAGGGCTCGTAGACGTCCTCGATCGTGTCCTGCTCCTCCTCGACGGCCGCGGCCAGCGTCGAGAGGCCCACCGGACCGCCGGAGAACTTCTCGCAGATGGTGCGCAGGATCTCGCGGTCGAGGCGATCGAGCCCCTCGCGGTCGATGTCGAGCAGCTCGAGCGCCGCGACCGCGACCTCCTCGCTGATCGCCCCTGTGCCGTGCACCTCCGCGTAGTCGCGCACCCGTTTGAGCAGCCGGTTGACGACCCGAGGGGTGCCGCGGCTGCGGGTGGCGATCACATGCGCGGCGCCCGCGTCGATCTCCACGTCGAGCAGCCGCGCCGAGCGAGTCACGATCTGGGCCAGGTCGGCGACCGAGTACTGCTCCAGACGGTGCTGGATCCCGAATCGGTCTCGCAGGGGCGTGGTGAGGAGGCCCGTCCGGGTGGTGGCGCCGATCAGCGTGAACGGCGGCAGCTCGAGCGTCACGACCCGCGCCCCGGCGCCCTGCCCCACCGTGATCGGCAGACAACGATCCTCCATCGCCGGGTAGAAGGTCTCCTCAAGCGCGCTCGCCAGCCGGTGGATCTCGTCCACGAAGAACACGGCCCGCGGCTCGAGCGCGGTCAGAAACGCGGCGATGTCTCCCTTGCGCTCGAGCGCCGGCCCCGCGGTCTGCACGAACGGGACGTCCAGCTCCGCCGCCACGATCTGCGCCAGCGAGGTCTTGCCCAGCCCCGGTGGCCCGGCCAGCAGCACGTGATCGAGCGCCTCTCCCCGGCTGGCCGCCGCCGCGATCGACACCGCTAGCTGCTGCTTGATCGCCTCCTGACCGACGAAGTCCTCCAGCCGCCGGGGGCGCAGGGACCGGTCGAGGTCCTCGTCCGGGAGGGCCTCGGGGGCCTGGATGCGGGTGCTCATCGCCGAGCCATTCTCAGGGCATCGGCGATCAGGTCCTCAGGGCTGTCGCCCTCCACGCCGTCCAGCAGCTCGTCCGCCTCCGTGGCGCTGTATCCGAGGCCCAGAAGCCCGTCGCGAGCAATCGCTCGCGGATCGTCCGAGCGGGTGATCGTGATCGCCTGCTCCGGAAGGGTCACTCCCACCTTTTCGCGCAGCTCGACGACGATCCGCTCCGCGGTCCGCTTACCGATTCCCGGCACCGCCTGAAGCCGTCCCGTGTC
This sequence comes from Solirubrobacteraceae bacterium, assembly GCA_036771025.1. Lineage (GTDB taxonomy): Bacteria > Actinomycetota > Thermoleophilia > Solirubrobacterales > Solirubrobacteraceae > Palsa-465. The sequence continues at coordinate 20,251 of DAIPIC010000022.1, read as the reverse complement.
GCCCGCGGCGAGGGCCGCGAGCAGCTCGCGCGGAGGACCGCCGGACAGCACTGCCAGCGCCATCTTGGGCCCTACCGACTGCACGCCCAGCAGCATCAGAAACAGCTCGCGCTCCTCTTCGCTCGCGAACCCGTACAGCTGCAGCGCGTCGTCTCTCACGATCAGGTGGGTGTGGAGGCTGACCTCGAGCCCCGCCGCGGGCACGTGCCTGAGCGTCTGCGCCGAGATCGCGAGCTGGTAGCCGACGCCACCGCAGTTGATCACCACGTGATCGGCCCGGCGCACGGCCACGGTGCCGGAGATCAGGGCGATCACGCCCGGGCTCCGCGTTGATCGGAGACCGCGATGGCACGGGCCAGCGGCGCCCGGTTGAGATGACAGATGGCCACGGCCAGCGCGTCGGCGGCGTGGTCTGGCATCGGCGGCGCGGATAACCCGAGGAGCTGCGCCACCATCCTCCCCACCTGGTCCTTGCCGGCCGCGCCGTGGCCGCAGACCGCGGCCTTGACCGCCTGGGGGGTGTAGGAGCGCGGTGGCACCCCTCGCTGCCCGGCGGCCAGCAGCACCACGCCCCGGGCCTGGCCGACAGCAAACGCTGTCTTGACGTTCGCTCCGAAGAAGAGCTCCTCGATCGCCACCGCGTCCGGGGCGTGGGCATCGATCAACGCCAGGACGCGATCGTGGATCGCGGTCAGCCGGCGCTCGAGCCGGCCCTTGGCGTCGGTCTCGATCACGCCGTGGGCAAACGCGCGCAGGCGAGAGCCGGCGTCGCCGACGACGCCGAAGCCGGTGCTGGCGGTGCCGGGGTCGATGCCGAGGACGATCATCTCCGTCAGACATTCTGCGCGGGGCCGCGGACGCCTCCTCGGGAGGAGGCTCGGGCGAGACTGCCCGCCCGAATCAAGTCGCGCCAGGCCGAATGGGGCCGCCCCTCAGCGCCGCAACGGTCACCGCCCTGACCGTCATCTGGCGCAACCCTGGCGGCCATCTGCTGTTCTAGCAGCCGTGCACTGGCTTGCCAGAGGGGCTGCGGCCTGCGTTGTCGGGACGCTGGCGTGGGCGCCGGCCGTCGCGAGCGCCCAGCCTTCGGGGCCGCCCACCCTCGGCCCACCGACGACCGTGGACGGTCCCAACGGCGCAATCGTGAGTCTGAACGGCATGTCGATCGCCCGCGACGGGACCGGCGGGCTGGTCTACCTCGACTACATCGGCGGCCAGCAGCACGTGGTCGTCTCGCGGCTCGTCGGGGGTCAGTTCAAGTCCCCCCAACAGGTCGACACCACCCTCGGGAGCGGCTCTTCTCAGCCGGTGATCGCGGCCGGTAACAAGGGTCTGCTGCTGATCGCCTTCATCAACTCTGGCTCCCTGTACGTGGTGAGCCGCGCCAGCTCCACGGCCCCCTTCATCCAGCCGCATCTCCTGGCGACGGGGGCCAGCAACCCGGCGATCCAGGCCAACAACTTCGGCAAGGCGTACCTGGCGTTCACCGTGGGCGGAGGCGGCGGCTCCGACGTTCGCAGCGCCTATTACGACAGCGGCCGCTGGTCGGTCGAGTCCGCCCCGCTCGACGCCCGCTTGAACGACGGCGCCGGCGCCGGTCTCGGACGGCCCAGAGTCGCGACCGCCGGTGATGGGATCGGGATCGTGGCCTGGGGCGAGGGCGGACACGTCTACACGCGCCGCATGCGGGCGACTGCGCCGAGCGTCGTCTTTCAGCAGGCCGACGTCGGCAGCGTGGGCGGCTGGGCCGAGGTCTCCGCAAACCTTCCGGACGTGGCCGTCGGCGGGAACTCCTCCTGGGTGGGCGTCGTGTTCAACGAGACCCTCAGCGACGGCTCCCAGCAGCAGTCGCGCTCCCTGTACAACCGCCTCCAGGGCGGCCAGTACAACGGAGCGACGGGAGTCGACGGGCTCGGGACACCGGGTAGCGAAGGGGCGGTCGACCCGCGGATTGCGATGGCCGAGTTCGGTAACGGCCTTACCTCTTCGGCGACGCAGACCTCCAACCAGGTGATCAGCGGCGTCCTGGGGACCAACGGGTCATTCGTTGCCCCCTACGGCGCCAACAGCTTGCCGAACTCGAGCACGCCGCACCCCGTGCCGGGTGCCGTCGGCCTGAACTCGCTGGTACTGGCCTGGCAGCACAGCGCGGGCATCGCCGGAAGCGACATCCGCGCCCGGTACTTCACGGTCGCCAATGGCCTCTGGCCGGAGCAGGTCCTCTCCACGCCCAGCTGGGGCCCCACCAACGCCGCGAACGGCATCGCCGCCGGCGGCGATCAAAACGGTGACGCCGCCGTGGCGTGGGTCCAGGGAACGCCGGGGTCCCAGCGAATTGTCGTGGGGCAGATGTATGAGCCGCCCGGCAAGCCGACGGGCCTAAGCAAGTACGCGCGCGGGACGCATCCCAGGCTGACCTGGCAGGCGCCTCCCGGTGCCTGGGGGCCGATGCGCTATGCGGTGCGGTTCGACGGCGTATTCATGGGGACCACGACAGCCACGTCCTTGACGGTGCCCAGGCGAGTCAGGCAGGGACCGCACACCATGTCGGTCACCGCCACCAACCCGGCTGGCTTCCAGAGCCCTACGACCAGAGCACGGGTTCTCGTCGACTCGGTCAAACCACGCATGAGCTTCAAGCTGACCACCAGCGGGCGTGCCGTGTCGATCAACCTTCAATACACCGACCGGCCGCCGGGAGTTCGGTACTCCTCCGGTGTGGGATCGATCGTCATCCAGTGGGGCGATGGCTCGGCCTCCCGCCTCGCGGTGGGGCAGAACCGGCGCGTCCACTTCTACCGCCGGCGCGGCAACTTCCGCGTGAGGGTGATCGTGGCCGACCGGGCGGGCAACACGACCAGGGGCGGCCAGCGAGTCACGATCTCCTAGCCGCTCACCGGCCCACGCAGCCATCGGGTCGGCCGGGAAAGGTCACCCGAACCACCTGCCAGATCCCGACGCGTGCCAGCGGCTGCCTGCTGCCTAACCTGGGATCGATCGCCGCCGCGACCCCGTCCACAGCATTGTGGGGGCCGATGAAGTCCACGCCAGGTTTCTCAAGCGACGTGCCCACGCGGCCCATCGTCACCTTCAGCTTCCAGGCCAGGGCGGTCTGTACTCCATGGTTGACGGCGGCGAAGCTCGACCTACACGGGAACACGCCCGCATGGCCGCCGGCGGCCGCGGCCGCTGCCGAGAGCTGACGAAGGACGGTGTCTGCCTTTTCGGCCGCCGGCTTGGCATTCCTGGCGCTGTCGATCCTCCCGCTTGCCGCCGGGACCGAGACCGCGATCAGGGCAGCCGCGACGGCCAGCGAGCCGAGCGCCGCCATGCGCGAGCTGCTCCCGGGAGCGGCGAGCGCCGGTCCAAATCGGTCCGAGACCGCCACCGCCAGCCGGGCCGCCCCCACTCCGGCCAGCGCGCAGGCAATCGCCGAGGCCGGGAGAAAGAACCGCTCGAGACCGGGATACCCATCGATCACGGTCGCGACGACGATGGCCGCCCAGACGAAAGCGGCGCCGAGCAATCCGACGATCGCTCGGTCCCGCCGGCTGACGCGATCCCACGCCACCGCGATGGCCGCCAGGATCAACACCGGGACGATCTGCAGGTCGAGTGCGCGACGGAGCGCCGTCAGCACCGGCCGAGAGCCTAGGTGCCCGTTGTACGCGCGCGCGTGACTAGCGGCCTCAAACGGCTGCCCAGAGCCGATCCACGGCGGGACGAACCAGAGCAGCGGGATCGAGAGCAGCCCCGCCGCCACGAGCGGCCGGAGCTCGGCCCGCCTGACCCACAGCCAGACGCCGTAGCAGACGAGGAATGGCCAAGCCTCGGGGCGGATCAGAGACAGCGCGACCAAGAACGCGAACGCCTGCCAGTGCGCGCGCGCCAGCAACCGGTCCACGGTCCACAGAGCCATGCAGATGAGCAGCGGCTCGGATGTCCCGCGGAACATGTAGTAGAAGAAGTCCTGGGTCAGAACCAGGCCGAGCACGGCGATCGAGCCCGCGATCCCACCGGCGAGCGGAGCCCCGGGACGATCCTCCCCTACCGTCCGTCTCGCCAGCAGCGACGCGATCCTCCACGCCGCCAGCAGCGCGAGCAAGCCTGCTGCCCGCGCGGTGATGACCCATAGCGTCGGCGCGGCCGAGCCGAACGGCGCATACACGGCCGTAAACGCGACGGGGAGCGGCTTCCAGGAGGGGCCGCCGCCCGTGGCGAAGCTGAGATGCGGATCGACGATCTCCCGGCCCCACACGATCCACGACCAGGGGTCGTAGCTTGGAACGGTGGGGAGCACCGCGGCCGATACCGCGGCCAGCGCGATCAGGACGACCGCCGGACCTGCGAGCCGGGAAATGGCGAAGGCAGAGCCGGCGGCGCGGGCAGATTCGCCAGCCGCCCACGGCAACGGCTGGTCTCGCGCTGACATCCGCGGGCAGTCTAGGCCCGCGGCGCCAGCCGTATCGCCTCAGGCACCCGGGCGGGTCTCAGCAGGCGGGCGGCGGCTGCAGCTGGGTCGCTGGGCAGACCGGCAGCACGAACGGAGCGCGCGGGGACTGGTTGAAATCGAACTCGTTCGTCAAATCCCCGAGGTTGGGGTTTGACTCGCGCACGCCCGGCCGGGGATCCGGCCGCCCATCCGTGGCCGGATTGAGCCGCTGGCTGTTGAGGAAGTCGTCCTCGATGAACTTGTTGTAGGCGTCGTGGCTGAGGGTCTGGTGATCGATGTAGGCGATCTTGGCGTACGGGCTGATCACGATCCCCGGCACCCGGAGGCCGTAACCGTTCACGTCAATGCCGGGCGGCACCGTATGGTCGTAGAAACCTCCCCAGTCATCCCAGGAGAGGAAGATCGCCGTCGAGCTCCAGTCCGGGCCCCGCATGATGGCGTTGATGAGCCCGGTGACATATGTCTGGCCGGCGCTTACCAGCGCAGGCGGGTGCTCTGAGACCTTCCCGTTGGGGTCGATCCAGGAGACGGCGGGAAGCGTCCCGTTGCGCGCGGCGGTGAAGAAGTTTGAGAGCGTCTGGATATTGCCCAGCTGCCCGTTCTGTTCGACGTCGGTGAACGAAGGCAGCGGGTTCCAGATTCCGGGAGTCTGCGGGCCCTGTTGGACTGGCGCGCAGCTCATGGCGGCGTCGTTCTCGCAGTCGGGCTCGGTGCCCTTGAAGACGTAGTAACCCCAGCTGATGTTGCTCTTGTGCAGCAGGTAGGTCATGTCGGTCCAGGCGTAGTGGAGTTGACCATCGTTTGCGCCGCCCCGCGCCGAGTCGCCATTGGGGCTCTGTAGGGCGTTCGTGCAGGAGAAGGCGTTAAACGGGTTGGTGCAGTTCGCCGACCACTCGGAGACCTGGAACAGGTGCTGGGGCAGGCTCCACGACGCGTTCGGCTCGAACATGTGGTCCTGGAGGACGAACGTCCGCGCGTAGTTCCAGTAGTTGGGGATGTCGCTGCCGTCGTGGATGCCCATGACGTCATTGCAGGTTCCGGCTGTCGCGCCGTTACAGGGGGTGCAGTCGGGGTTGTTGGGGTTGGTCCCGCACTTCGCGCCCCTCTCGGCCTGACCGACGAAGCCGTTCATCGCACAGCCCGCCCGGGCGGCGAAGTTCGCGCAGTTCATGTCGGCGAAGGCGTTGGTCGAGCTGTGAGGCCCGCCGTTGTTCTTGTCCGCATGGTCCGGAAAGGCGCACACCGGGACGTTGCCGTGGGCCGGGTCGGGCACGCAGGGAGGAGTGGCCACGTTGATCCCAGCAGCCCCCGGGAACGTGCCGAAGTAGCTGTCGAACGACCGGTTCTCCTGCATGATGACCACCACGTGCTTGATCTTGTGGATCGGGGACACGGAGATCGTCAGGACCGAGGAATAGGAGTTGGCGTTCTTCTGCGTCTTGGGCAGAAACGTCCGCACCTGGACGTATCCCTGCGTGCTCAGCGTCCGGCTTGTCCTGTAATTGGAGTTCCGGTCGAGCCACGGCCGGGCCAGCGTCTGCCAGCCGTGTCCCGTGTTCTGCTGGAGGTAGAACCGATGGCCGGCGTAGGAGGGCCCGACATGGCCCGTAAACGTGATGGTCTCCCCGGGCGGGGGAATCGTGTCCGACGCGACGACCGTCATGTTGTATTGCACCTTCTCAAACACGGTGCCGCTCCGGAGCCCACGGGCGGTCGCGTACCAGTACCGGTTCCTGAAGATCGAGTGGGAACGCATCACGAACTTGAAGGCGCCGTGCCGCCCGGTCCTGGTCCTCATCGAGAAGTGAAACTGCCGCTGGGTGGGCTGCCGCCCCCACAGGGTGACGGTCACCCCGCTCCCTGCGCCCCGGAGGGTGCCGGTGAGGGTGATCTGCTGCCCGGCCACCGCGGGATTGGGAGAGGCCTTGAGCGTCAGCGGCCGGTCGGATGTTGCCTGGGCGATCGGGGCGGCGCTACCCGTGACCGCGAGGCCGGCCCACGCCATGCCGACGGCGCTAACAATCGCGATCAGGGCCAACGCTCTGCGACGCATCCGTCCTCCGGTCCGGTCAAATTCCGATCGTTACAACCCGGCCGCCGAGCTTAAAGTTGCGCGTGACTGTTAGCTGCGTTTAAGGATTGGTGAACCGACAGCGCAGCAGCGTGGCCATCACGCGGAATCCGTCCAGCGCTGTCAGCTTCTTGCCCTCATCCGTGGAGCGAGCCCTGTAGTGGACGGGCACCTCGAAGATGCGCTCGCCACGCTGGACAAGGCGCGCGGCGATCTCGGGCTCGATCGAGAAGCCCCGCGAGCGCAACGGAAGACTTCGGAAGAGCTCGGTCCGCATCATCTTCTGGCAGGTCATGATGTCGCGCAGGTAGACGTTGAACAGGACGTTGGCCGCCAGCGTCACGCCCTTGTTTCCGAGCACGAACAGGAACGAGTGGCTCGTGTATCCGTCGAAGGCCCGCACTCCGAAGCAGGCGTTGGCGCGGCCATCCATCAGCGGCGGCATCAGACCGGCGAGGTCGCTGGGCTCGTACTCCAGGTCGGCGTCGAAGATCGCGGCGTACTCGCCGCGGGCGTGCTCCAGTGCCGTCTTGACTGCCGCGCCCTTGCCCTGATTCGTGCCGTGCTCCACCAGCCGCACGCGGCCGTCCCAGCTGCCGGCGGAGTGAAGAATCTCCGCCGTGCCGTCGGTGGAGCCGTCGTTTACGACGATCAGCTCGAAGTCGGTGGGCAGCTCTGTGCCCAGCACCTCGGCGATAGCCCGCTCGACGCGCTGGGACTCGTTGTAGACCGGCATGAGGATCGACAGCATCTTGGGCGCGCGAGGGTAGCGTTTGAGAAAGGATTAGAGGGTGGACTTCGCGGCGGCCGGACTGCTGGACGGACTCGAGGGTCCTGAGCGTCAAGCGCGCCAGGAGCTATTGGAGCGCCTGGCCGCCGACGGCGTTGGCCTCGATGAGCTCAAAGCCGCCGTGGCCGAGGACCGGCTCGTGCTGCTGCCCGTCGAGCGGGAGCTCGGTGGGAAGCTGACGGGCGAGGAGGTAGCGCAGCGCGCGGGGATCCCCACCGAGCAGCTGATCAGGATCTGGCGTGCTCTCGGCTTTCCTCAGGTCGAGCCCGACGAACCTCTGTGGGACGACGACGAGGTGGCCGCAGCGAAGTCGCTCAAGCAATTCTTGGACGCCGGCGTGCCTGAAGATGCGGTGATCGAGATCACACGCGTGCTCGGCGAAGGGATGTCGCGTCTCGCCCCCACGATCACGGGTACGTTCGCGGACACGTATCTCGAGCCCGGAGACAACGAACGGGACGTGGCCCTGCGCTACGCGGCGATGGCCGAGCAGCTGCTGCCGTCGATGTCCCCCGTGCTGAACGCGGCCCTGAGGGCATACGCCCGCGAGAGCGCTCGCCGCGGGATCATCGGCCGCGCCGAGCTCCAGCGTGGGCACCTGGGAAACGAGGAGCACGCCGTGGTGTGCTTCGCCGACCTGGTGGGCTTCACGAGCCTGGGCGGCCAGATCGGGCTCGAGGAGCTCGGAACCGTCGCCCGACAGCTGGCCGAGTTGGCGGGTGACGTGGCCGCGCCGCCGGTGAGGCTTGTCAAGACGATCGGTGACGCGGCGATGTTCGTCAGCCCCGAAGCCGACGCCCTGGTTGGCGCGGCCCTGTCGCTCGTGGAGGCGGTCGAGAGCGCCGATCTACCGGCGCTGCGGGCGGGCATGGCCAGCGGCCCGGTCATCAACCGGGCGGGCGACTGGTACGGGAACGCCGTCAACCTCGCGAGCCGCGTTACCGGCGTCGCCCGTCCCGGAAGCGTCCTTTGCACCCAAGATGTCCGCGATGCGGCCCAGGAGGGGTTCGCTTGGTCGTCTGCTGGACGGTTTCGGCTTAAGGGGATCGACGAGCGTCAGCCCCTGTACCGGGCCAGACGGCTGGACGAGGGGTCAGACCAGCCGTCAGATCGCGAGCGGCGCGACGCCAAGTCCAGGGATCGCCGCTCGCGCAGAGCTACGAAACCGACAGGAGGTCGACAACGAAGACGAGGGTCGAGTTAGGTGGGATGGTCGGGGGGCTGCCGCTCTTGCCGTAGGCGAGAGCCGGCGGGATGATCAGCTCGCGCCTGCCCCCCACCTTCATCCCCCGGATCCCCTGGACCCAGCCGGGGATCACGCTTCCGGCGGCCAGCGGAGCCGTGAACGGCTGGTTTCGGCTCCAGGAGGAGTCGAATTGCTTGCCGCTGTTGTAGAGAAGACCCACGTAGTTGACCGTCACTGTCCCGTTGGCCGTGGCCGCCGTCCCGTTGCCCTTGATCAGGTCCGTGACCACCAGGTGGGACGGTGGCGGTCCCTTCGGCACGCTTACCGCAGGCTTTCGCGACAGGGCCGGAGGAAGGTTCGCGGTCGCCGGCGTCGCCGAGGTCTGTCCGCTCGAAGGAGCGAGTTGCACCCCGGGCGCCTTTGAGCCGCCGCAGGCGCTCAGTCCGATAGCGAGCAGCAGAGCACAGGCCAGAGTCGTAGGGGCGCGCTTGATCATCGGGAGCGTGGCAGCGTAGCGGCCCAGGGCTACGATGCGATGCGCTCGAGCACGCCGGCCTCGACATCGAAGTTGGCGTGCACCGCATTTACGTCGTCGGATTCCTCGAGCGAATCGATCAGCTTCAGCAGCTTTCCAGCCTCGCCTTCTTCGACCGGCACGCGCGACTTCGGACGCTGCGTTACGTCGGCGCTCTCGACCTCCACGCCGGCCTGTTGGAGAGCCGCCCGAGCGCCCTGCAGGTCGCCGGGCGCCGTTATCACCTCGAACACGTCCGCGTCTCGGGCGATGTCCTCGGCGCCCGCATCGATCGCGGGCATCAGGTCATCCTCGTCATAGCGGGTGGCATCCACCACGATCACGCCGCGCTTATCGAACAGGTAGGAGACCGAGCCCGGCTCACCGAGGCTTCCGCCGTACTTGGAGAACGCGTGGCGGATCTCGGCGCCGGTACGGTTGCGATTGTCGGTGAGGGCCTCGATCAGCAGCGCCACTCCCCCGGGGCCGTAGCCCTCATAGATGACGGTTTCGATCTGATCGGCGTCGGCCCCGGCGCCGGTTCCCTTCTGGACGGCACGCTCGATGTTGTCCTTGGGCATCGAGGCGTCACGCGCCTTCTGGACCGCCAGAGCGAGTCCGGGATTTCCGTCTACGTCACCGCCGCCCTCACGCGCGGCCACCGTGATCGCTCGAGCCAGCTTCGTGAACTGCTGGCCGCGGCGAGCGTCCACCATCGCCTTCTTGTGCTTGATCGAGTGCCACTTCGAGTGTCCTGACATCACTCTTGAGTCTAGGATCCTGAGGGAGCCGCAGCGTGAACACGGCGCCCTCCTCAGGCGAGCCGACCGCCTCGACGCTCCCGCCCATGGCCGCCGCCAGCTCCTTGACGATCGCCAAGCCCAGCCCCGAGCCCACCGGGCGCTCGGACCGGTAGCGGTCGTGCAGGTAGAAGCGATCGAACGCGTGCGGGATGTCGTCGGCCGCGAGCCCCGGGCCCGTGTCGCGCACCGCGAGCGTGCCTGGGCCGGCCTCCACCACAACCGAACCACCGGGCGGCGTCAGCCGTAGCGCGTTCTCGATCAGATTGGACGCCACCTGAAGCGTTCGATCTCCGTCGCCCAGCGCCCCGGTCCGCCCCCTGTCCACGGTGCGGAGGTCGACAGAGAGCGTGCGTGCCCGAGGCAGGTGGCGCTCGACCGCCTGCCTCGCGACCTCAGCGAGGTCGATCGGCTCGCTGCGGACGGAGAACCCCGCGCGGCCAAAGCGCGCCAGCTCCAGCAGATCGGCGACCAGCCGCTCGAGACGCTCGGACTCCGCGCCGATCACGCGGCCGCCCTCGGCGGCGTCCACCGCATCCTCGGCCAGCGCTTCTGCGTAGCCCCGGATCGACGTAAGTGGCGTCTTCAGCTCGTGGCTAACCGACTCGAGGAAGCGTTGGTTGGCCTCCCGAGCTGACTGAAGCTCTCGCGACATCTCGTTGAAACCTCGGGCCAGGTCGGCGATCTCGTCATCGCCCTCCACCGGCACGGCCACGCCGGGCTCGGCCCGAGCCACCCTGCGGGTGGCCGCCGAGAGCTGGCCGATCGGTCGCGACAGGCGACGGGCGAGCAGCAACGACAGCGCCGCGGCGAGCACCACTCCGCCCAGGCCCGCCAGCGCCAGGCTCCACAGGAAGGGCCGCCACTCGCCGAACGCCAGGTTCCCGGAGCGGATCAGCACCACCCGGCCGGTGCCCGTCGAGCGGGCGGCATACAGGATCGAGCGTCCCAGGACCGTTGCGCTGCCCTGCACGTCGCCGGACGGGGGGATGGCCTCGAGGACGGCCGCGGCCCGAGCGGGTCGCAGCCGCCGCGCGTGGCCGTTGCCGACCGCGTACACGTGCTGACCCGAGCCCAGGGCGCCGGGCGCACCACCGAACGTCGCCAACGCGTTGACCTGAGCCTTCAGGGCGGTCATCCGCTGGCTCGAGATCTGGTGCCTGACGAGCAACACGCCGATCCCGACCGTCAGCACGCAACAGGCGATCGCCGCCAGGGCGAAGTACCCGAGCAGGCGATGGCGGAGTTTCACGCGACCGCCTTGTAGCCCAGGCCCCTAACCGTCCTGATCAGCTCCGGATGGCCAAGCTTCTTGCGCAGCTGCGCCACGTGCACCTCCACCGTCCGTGTCTCGCCCGGCGAGATGAACCCCCACACCGACTCGAGCAGCTGGTCCCGGGTGACGACCTGACCCCGGTGTCGCAGCAGGAACTCGAGCAGGTCGAACTCGCGCTGGGTTAATTGGATTTCCCTGGAGTCCACTTTCACCTCGCGGGCCCCTCGCGCCAGTGTCACAGGGCCAAGCTCCACGATGTCGTCCGGGGTGGTGCCGCGCTCACCGCGGCGCAGCACGGCGGTTATCCGGGCAGTCAGCTCCCGCGGCGAGAAGGGCTTGACGACGTAGTCATCGGCGCCGAGCTCGAGGCCGGCGATACGGTCGGGCAGCTCGTCGCGAGCGGTGAGCATGATCACCGGCACACGGCCGTCGATCCGGCGGCAGACTTCGAACCCGTCGATGCCCGGCAGCCCGATGTCGAGCACGACCAGCTTGACCGGGTGGCGCCCAAGCTCGGCCAGCGCCTCCTCACCCGAGCGAACCCAGAGCGAGCGAAAGCCGGCCCGTTCCAGGTAGGTGCGAACGAGCGCGCCGATGTTCGGCTCGTCCTCGACGACCATGATCACCGCGCTCACACCGAACATCGTAGGTCCACGGAATCGGGACTATCCGCGGGTTTTTACACGCAGCTGACAATTCGCTGACCAACTGCTTGCCTGCCGCCGCCAGCCTTCACCGCGGCAACCACGATGGGAGGGGGCTGCCGACACCAACAGGAGGGTTCACACACACATGAAACTGCTCAAAAGCCATTACAAGTTGGTCGCGCTCGCGGCGTCGTGCGTGGCGCTCGGCGCTGCCGTCAGCGCGATTGCGAGCGCTGGCGCTGCGACCCCGGCCTCGAGCACCGCGTCGACTGCTTCGAGCGCGGCCACCAAGCACCATGCTCGCCTCGGGCTCGCGCGCCGGGCATTTGGCGGCGCCGTCCAGGGCAGCCTGGTCGTGCACACCAAGTCGGGGTTCGCGACGGTCACGTTCGAGCGCGGCGTCGTCAAGGCCGTCTCAGGTGCCCAGCTGACGATCACCGAGCGGACCAAGAAGGCGGTCTACAAGGACGTCACGGTCACCATTCCCTCGAATGCGAGGATCCGCGTAAACCGCCAGAAGGCGACGATTGGCCAGCTGAAGTCAGGCCAGCACGTCATGGTCGTTAGCGCGCCGAAGCGGACGGTCGTCGTGGCAAGGAGTTAGGTCGCCCGGATCGCGCCCCGCGACGGGAACTCGCTTCGCGCGACCGTCGCGGGGGCGCGCATCCGACGCCCCCCTTTAGCATCCGGCGGGGTGAGCACGCTCGCGCCGGAGATCTTCAAGGCCTACGACATCCGCGGCCTCTATGGGCAGGACATCGATGCGCAGGCCGCTCGCACGATCGGACGGGCCTTCGCGCGCGTGATCTCCGAGCAGGAGGAGAAGCCGACGTCCGAGCTCAAGCTGGGACTGGGCCGGGACATGCGCGTTCAGGCGCCTGAAATGGCGGCCGCCTACCGCGATGGGATCTGCGCGGAGGGTGCGACCGTGCTGGACGCCGGCCAGGTCGCGACCGAGATGCTCTACTACCTCGTCGGCTCGCGCGACCTGCACGGCGGGCTGATGTGCACGGCCTCGCACAACCCAAAGGCGTACACGGGCGCCAAGCTCGTCAGGCGAGGCGCTATCGCCCTCTCCGGCGATGCGGGAATCGACCGAGTGCGGGCCCTGATCGAGGCCGGGCTCGGAGATCCGCCGGGCGGCGGCGGCGACGTCGATGAGGTGGAGATCTACGACGAGTTCCACGAGGCGGCGCTGCGGTTCATCGATCCGGACTCCGTCAAGCAGCTGGAGGTCGTGGTCGACGGGGGCAACGGCATGGCCGGGCCTATGGTCGGGCCGCTGCTCGAGCGGCTGGGGATCAACGCCGACGAGAACTACTGGACGCCGGATGGCGACTTCCCGGACCACGAGCCGAACCCACTGCTGCCTGAGAACCGTGAATTCATCATGGGCGAGGTGCTCCGATCGGAAGCGGATCTGGGGATCGCCTGGGACGGGGACGGCGACCGCTGCTTCTTCATCGACGACCGGGGCGCATTCGTCGACGGCGATTTTCTGACGGCCCTGCTGGCCGAGTCGATGCTCGAAAAGCATCCCGGGGCGACGATCCTCTACGACGTGCGCGCGAGCCGGGCCGTCGCCGACACGGTCGAGCGCGCTGGCGGCACGGCGCTCATCAATCGGGTGGGCCATGCCTTCTTCAAGACCCGCATGCGCGAGGAGGACGCCGTGTTCGGCGGGGAGGTCTCGGGCCACTATTACTTCCACGACTTCTACTGCGCGGACTCGGGCACCATCCCCGCCCTGCTGATGCTCGAGCTGCTCTCGACGCGCGAAGCCCGGCTGTCGGAGCTGCTCGAGCCCTACCGCTCGCGCTACTTCATTTCGGGCGAGATCAACTCTGAGGTCTCCGACCAGCAGGCGAAGGTTGAGGAGCTCGCCGAGCGCTATACGGACGGGCGGCAGTCACGGCTCGACGGGCTGTCGGTCGATTACGACGACTGGCACTTCAACGTGCGCCCCTCGAACACCGAGCCGCTGCTGAGGCTGTGCCTGGAGTCGCTGCGCTCGGAAGAGGACATGGAGCGCCGGCGCGACGAGGTGCTCTCAGTGATCCGCTCGTGAGCGCGGTCGCGGCCGGGACTCACTGCCTGGCGATTCCGACCCCCTTCCTCGTCGGCCGGGTCAACTGCTATCTGATCGAGGACGAGCCGCTGACGCTGCTCGATACTGGCCCCAACTCCGGGAAGTCGCTGGACGAGCTGGAGCAGGCGCTAGCCGGGCTGGGTCACTCCGTAGAGGATCTGGAGCGGATCGTGATCAGCCACCAGCACATGGACCACCTGGGACTGCTCGAGATTCTGGCGCGCCGCTCCGGAGCCGAGGTCGCAGCGCTGCACCTGCTCGGGCCATATCTGGAGAACTTCAAGGAGAACGCAGCCGCGGACGACGCCTTCGCTCAGCGCGTGATGCGTCGCCACGGAGTGCCCGCCGACCTCTCGACGGTCCTGGGAGCCGTCGGGGCGGCGTTCCGGGCGTTCGGGTCCCAGGGTCACGTGACGCGCGAGCTCCGCGACGGGGACCGGCTCCCGTTCCGGGATCGAGAGCTCCTCGTTATGCGCCGGCCAGGGCACAGCCCGTCGGACACGGTCTTCTTCGACGAGCGGCGCGGGGTTCTGTTCGGCGGGGATCACCTGCTCGCGCACATATCGTCGAACGCGCTGGCCACCCGGCCGCTCGACGGTGATCCTCAAGCGGCGGAAGACGGCGCTGAGCCGCGGCCGCTGCTGACTTACATGCGCTCGATGGAGGCCACCCGCGCGCTACCGGTGGAGCTCGTGTTGCCGGGTCACGGCGAGCCGATCACCGACCATGTCGCGCTGATCGACGAGCGGCTGCGGATGCACGCTCGACGTGCCCGCAAGCTCCACCGTCTCCTTGCCGGAGGACCGATGACCGCGTACGAGCTGGCGCTCGAGCTGTGGGGAAACGTGGCCGTCACCCAGGCGTATCTGACGATCTCCGAGGTGCTGGGACACGTCGACCTGCTCGTGCACCAGGGCCAGGTGCGGGAGCTGGTCAACGACGGCGTGACCCGATTCGCGGCTGTCTAGGGGTACGCCGAGCGACCCGGTCTCACCGGTGTCACCGTGGCGGTCCCACACTCGTACGCCCCCTGGGACATCGTGGCGTGCAGCGAGGACGTGTCGTCGGGCGGAATCACGGAGATGCCCGCCGCCGTCGTGCAGCCGGCACTAGACGCCATTCCGTGCGTCACTCCCACCCGGAACGAGGCGCTCGTGCCCGGAGCGAGCACCAACGCCTGAAGCGGAGCCGTGCCGAAGAAGTCATGCGTGGTGCGGCTGGTCGCGGTGGGCAGTGGGCGCCCGGATCGATCAACGAACTGAACACCGGGGAACCCGTACGTGTGACAGGCGTGTGAGCTTGTGTTGCGGAGCTCAAACCCCAGCAAGCCGTGTCCGGTTGCGCCCTGACCGCCGATGAAAGACAGCTGAAGATCGGCGGCACGGCACGGATTCGAGGACTGCGACCGAGGCGCGGTGGAGGTCGATGCGACCGACGTTTTGGTGGCTGGGGCCGTGGAGCTCGTGGCCGGCGGCGAGCTGGAGGAGCCGGCGGTCGCTGACGGTGCGGTCTTGGACGACCCTCCACAGGCGGCGAGGAGCACCGCGGCAGAACACGCCAGCATGATGGCTTTCACGTTTGGTCTTTCGCGCATCAGGCGCTCAGGTCCTTCCGTCCGCGTGGATGCCAGTATCCCAGGGCATGGCGGACCGCACCGCACCGTCGGAAAAGTCTCGCGACGAGCAGGCGGGCTCGGCTCGCGCGATTGAAGGCGTCGTGGGGAGAGTGGATCCGTTCCTTCTGCCTCAGCTGTTCGTGGCTGCGGCCATCGCTCTGGACCTGTTTCTTCCCGAGAGGTTGACGATCGGGCCGACGTGGCTTCTGCCGAGCGTCGAAGGGGCGCTGTTGGCAGCGCTCACGATCGTCGCCCCCCACCCCCGGGCGCGCGACTCTCAGCTCCGGCGGCGAGTCGCGATCGCGCTGATCGCGATCGTGAGCGCCACCAACATCTACTCGCTGGTGGAGCTCGTCCACTATCTCCTACATCACCATGTCGGGAGCGCGCGAGAGCTGATCTTCGCCGGCGTCCAGCTCTGGCTCACCAACGTGCTGCTGTTCTCGCTGTGGTACTGGGAGCTCGACCAGGGGGGTCCGCAGAAGCGGAACGCCCGAACCAGGACGGAGGAGCCGGTGGACTTCATGTTCCCGCAGGACGCCGATCCCCACCTGAAACCGCCCGGCTGGGCGCCCGGGCTGATCGATTACCTCTACGTGTCGTTCACGAATGCCACCGCGTTCAGTCCAACCGACGCCATGCCACTCTCCCGATCCGCCAAGATGCTGATGACGGTGCAGGCGATGACCTCGCTGTTGATCGTCGTCCTGGTGGTCTCCCGGGCGGTCAACATCCTCAGCTGAGTGCCGTGGACATCTCCGAGGAGTCGGTCGAACGCGAGATCCAGCGGATCGGCGCCGAGCTGGCGGCCGCCTTTCCGTCGGCGGCGCGGCACCCAATGCGGGCGCTCGACACCAGGGCCATGGAGCTCGCCTCGAGCGACCGGGAGCTGCGCGCCGCCCTGTTCCGGTTCGTGGATGTCGTCCCAGCGTGTCGCTCCCTAGACGACCTGGCCAGGCATCTGACGGACTTCCTGGAGGAGCTGCCGGACACGCCGCTTCCGATCGCGGCGGCCATGCAGGTCTCGCACACAAAGGCCGGCCGCGTGGCGCTTGGCGCGGCCGCCGCGTCGGGTGTCAGGCATCTGGCACATCGATTCATCGTCGGTGAGACGCCGGGGGCGGCGATGGGCGTTCTCGGGCACCTCTGGGGTAGGGGCGTCGCCAGCTCGGTCCACCGGCTCGGCGAGGCCACCGTCACCGAATCTGAGGCCGACGCCTACGCCCGCCGTTGCCGGGACGCGCTCTCCGAGCTGGCGCGCGCCACCCGCGCGTGGCCAGCCCGGGCACAGCTCGAGCACGACGGCAGCGGCAGCCTGCCCCGCGCCAACCTCTCGGTCAAGGTCTCGGCCCTGACGCCGCTGGTCCGGCCGGACGCTCCCCAACTCGGCCGCCGCGACGCGGCGCGTAGGTTGCAACCCCTCTTGCAGGAAGCCCTGCGCGAGGGGGCCCACGTCCACATCGACATGGAGTCGCTCGATTCCCGGGAGGTGGTGCTCGACCTGATCCTCGACCTCCTCTCAGAGCCCGAGTTCGCCCCGGGTCCCTCCACCGGCGTCGTGGTCCAGGCGTACCTGCGCGACGCATCGGAGACGCTCGATCGGATCCTGGCCTGGGCCAACTCGATTGAGCGCACTTCGCCACTCCAGGTTCGGCTCGTCAAGGGCGCCTACTGGGATCACGAGCTTGCGCAGGCCCGTCAGCAGGGATGGCCGGCGCCGGTGTACGAGAACAAGGCGGACTGCGATCGCAACTTCGAGATGCTCACGCGTCGTCTGCTTGAGGCCCGTCCCGCGGTGCGCGTGGCGATCGGCTCGCACAATCTCCGCTCGGTGTCACACGCGGTAGCCGTCAACCGGCTGCTCGGAGGATCGGACCTCGACATCGAGCTCCAGGTTCTCAGGGGATTGGGAGACGAGCTTCAGGACGCGCTCGCCAGCCAGGGCTTTCGGGTGCGGACCTACTGCCCGGTGGGCGACCTGATCGCCGGCATGGCCTACCTCGTGCGCCGGTTGCTCGAGAACACGAGCAACGAGTCTTTCCTGCACGAGCAGGCTCGCGGGACTCCGCTCGAGCAGCTCCTGGCAGCCCCGTAGCGGCGGGATCGGACCGTCCTTGCGCCGCCATCGTAGTTCTGACGCTGTTGCCGTGGTGTGGCCAGGTCATTGCAACCTTGGATCTTGCGCGAAATTCTGGTAGTTTCAGGCTCTGGGTGCATTAGCGTGGAGTCGGGACCACGCCGGAACGATTGGGGCATAACGACCACAGCACACGCAGCTCCGCGTCCAACGAACGTAGACGTTTTTTTGGAGCGATACAATCCAGTTATCGGAGTGACCGGTCGCCTGGGCGGCGACTCGGAGGGAGACAACAAGTGAGTGAGGCGGGCACCCCCACAGAGGGGGCAGAGCGCAAGGGCCATAGTCGGGGAGGGTCCAATGGCGAAAGCGCCGTAGGACCGCTCAGCCGATCCCGCGCGAACGGCGCCGTAGCTCTGGAAGGCGATCGCCGCGGCAGTGGCCTGGCGCAAGCAGCGCTTGAAGCGGCTGCGACTAAGGGCGGCACGATCTCGGTCGGCGGCGCCGATGGCAACGGCCATGGGGCCAACGGCAACGGGCACGGCGCCAACGGCAACGGCGGAAGGACCGCCACGAATGGTCGCGCCGCCGGCAACGGTCACAGAGCCGCCGGCAACGGTCACAGAGCCGCCGGCAACGGGGCGACGATCGAGCATGAAGAGCCGTGGTCGCTGAACGGCGATTCTCTCGTTGCGGCCCCCGAGCTTCACCTTCCCTCGCCGGAGCAGGAGAGCTTCACCGGGCGCACGGTCCCGCCGGTCCGCGACGCCGTCTTCCGCCGGCTGCTCGCCCTGGGCGATCTGCTCGCGGCCCTAGGTGGCGTCTCGGTCCTCGCGCTTCTTACCGGGCGGGCCGTCGCGGCCGCGAGCCTTGCGTCCGTGCCGTTGATTCTCGTCCTGGCAAAGATTCTCGGTCGCTACGACCACGACCACGTCGTCCTGCGCAAGTCAACGCTCGAGGAGCTGCCTTCTCTGCTGGCGCTGGCAGCGAGCTATGCGCTGGTCTGGTCGCTCGTGGCCTCGGTAGCCGGCCTGCACACGGGCTACGGCCAGGCCGGAGTCGTGGCGCTGTGGGGCGCAACGGCGGCTCTGCTCATCCTGGCTCGGGCCGGCGCCCGAGCTCTGGCGCAACTCGCGGCACCTCCGGAGCGGGCCCTGATCGTCGGCTCCCCCGAGGCGCGGGCCGTGCTGGCTCATGCGTTGGCGTGCGATCCAGGCGCCCACGTCGAGGTGGTCGGTTTCCTCCCGCTCGAGGACGACACCTCCGAAGACGACGGCTGGGCCGAGCCCTCGCGCGGCAGGAAGGAACCGACCCTCGACGACCTAGAGACGATCGTGCGCGACCTGAGCGTCCAGCGCTTGTTCCTGATTCCAACCGCCGGAGATTCTGAAGCGCTCCTGGAAGCGGTCACGCGGATGACCTCCGCTGGAGTCAAGCTGTCGATCGTGCCCCGGCTGTTCGAGGTAGTGGGCTCGGCGGTCGAGTTCGACGTAGTCGGTGGCGTCACGGTGCTCGGGGTCCGCCGCCCGGGCCTGGGCCGGTCCTCCCTGGCGATCAAGAGGATCATCGATTTCGTCGGCG
Source organism: Solirubrobacteraceae bacterium (assembly GCA_036771025.1). Lineage (GTDB taxonomy): Bacteria > Actinomycetota > Thermoleophilia > Solirubrobacterales > Solirubrobacteraceae > Palsa-465. Next base: position 1,152 of record DAIPIC010000022.1, on the reverse strand, counting down.
CTGCCGTCGGCCTGCTGCTGCTGGCCCCGCTCGGCGCCCTGGTCGCGCTGGCCATCAAGCTCGACTCCTCCGGCCCGGTGTTCTTCCGCCAGCCACGGATCGGCCGCGGCGGCAAGCGCTTCTACATCATCAAGTTCCGGAGCATGGTCGACGGCGCCGAGGCCCAACGCGCGGCTCTGGCCGCCTTGAACGAGTCAGACGGCATCTTCAAGCTCAGCGCCGATCCCCGCGTGACCAGGGTTGGCCGCTGGCTGCGCCGCTCCTCGTTGGACGAGCTTCCTCAGTTGATAAACGTGGTCAAGGGCGAGATGAGCCTCGTGGGACCGCGGCCTCTGATCGTGGACGAAGACGTGCTGATCGAGGGCCGCCACCGCGACCGCCTGCAGTTCCCGCCCGGGATGACGGGCATGTGGCAGGTGCTCGGACCGTCGCGGCCGCCGCTGTCCGAGATGGTCAAGCTCGATTACCTGTACGCGGCCAACTGGTCGCTCTGGACCGACGTCAAGATCCTGCTGCGCACGTTCTCGCACGTGATCGGGCAGCGGGGCGTCTAGAGCACCGAGAACGGCCTCCCGGGCGCCGCGCGGCCGTTGGTACGGTCGCCTATGTGCCGACACTCGCACCGTTCGCAAATGAGCCGGTGCTGGAGCTGCGCCGGGCGACGATCCGCGCCCGGCTCGAGGATGCGCTCGGCGGCCTCGACCGGCAGCTCCCGCTCAGCCTGAGCGTAATCCTGGGACAGCAGGTTCGTGACGAGGGGGGGCCGGAGCTCGTCTCGACCGATCCCGGGGAGCCCGAGCGGGTCGTGGCCCGCGGTCCTTCTGCCACGGCCGAGGACGTCGCGGCCGCGGTCTCGACCGCCACCGCGGGTTTCCAGGCCTGGAAGGGTGTGGATGCGCCCCAGCGGGCCCGCGCCCTGATCCGGGCCGCGGACTGGATGCGCGAGCGCCGGTTCGAGCTCGCGGCATTGGAGGTACGGGAGTGCGCAAAGCCATGGGTCGAGGCGGACGCCGACGTCTGCGAGGCGATCGACTTCCTCGAGTACTACGCCCGCGGCGCGATCGAGCTCGACGCCGGCCGACAGCTGATCCAGGTGCCCGGTGAGCGGAACGAGCTTCAGTACGTGCCGCGCGGGGTGACCGCGGTCATATC
>DAIPIC010000021.1:5563-29296 GCA_036771025.1 Solirubrobacteraceae bacterium | reverse complement strand
TCTCGACCTTGTGCTCGTCCCAGTAGGCGGCCTCGCCCGACTGGGGATCGAAGCGACGGATTTTCAGCGTGTACTCGGGCATCGGTCTCCTTGCGGTCTTCCAGTCACCCTACTGACCTAGTAGGTCCTCTCCTCCGGCTGCCAGCGGGTGATCGTGACCGGCGAGTAGGTCACGGTGGGGGCCTCCGCCCCGTTCATCGACAGATCGATGTGCTTGAGCCAGTCGCCGTCGTTGCGGTCCGGGAAGTCGAGCCGGTGCTGGGCGCCGCGCGACTCCTTGCGCTCCTCCGAGGCGATGATGATGGTCTCCGCCACGTCGAGCATGTAGCGGAGCTCGATGGCCGCGATCACGTCCTGGTTGAAGATGGTTCCCCGATCGTCGATCGCCGCCTTGTCTGACTCCTCCTTGAGCCTGCGGACCGTCTCGTGCGCCGTGGCCAGGCCCTCGGCGTCCCGGAAGACCGCGACGTAGCGGTTCATGGTCTCTCCGAGCTCCGCCTTGATCGACGCGATCCGTCGGCCGCCGGGCTCCCGGCGGACGATCGAGCTGATGTACCGCTCGGCGTCCTCGACGCGAGCCGAGCGCGTCATCGGCATCGTGGTATGGCGAGCCCTGTTCAGGGCTGCGTGCTCGCCCGCCCGACGCCCGAACACCAGCGTGTCGAGCAGCGAGTTGGCCCCGAGACGGTTGGCGCCGTGGACCGAAACGCACGCCACCTCGCCGGCGGCGTAGAGGCCGGGGACGTTTGTCTGCCCGTGGGTATCGGTCTTGACGCCGCCCATGATGTAGTGGTTGCCGGGCCGGATATGAATCGGTTCGCGGGTGATGTCTACGCCCGCGTAGTCGCGCCCGATGTTGACGATCTCCCGAAGGGCCTCGAGCGTGCGCCGCCGCGGCACCTTCGTGATGTCTAGTGCCACCGTCCCGTCGGGGAACCCCCGGCCCTCGTTGATCTCGGTCTGCTCGGCGCGAGACACCACGTCGCGAGAGGCCAGCTCGAGCTTGTTCGGCGCGTATTTCTCCATGAAGCGCTCGCCGTTCGCATTCAGCAGCCAGGCGCCCTCGCCCCGGGCGCCCTCGGTGATCAGTAGGCCGTTGCCGGCCAGCGTCGTCGGGTGGTACTGGACCATCTCCATGTCCTGGAGCCGGGCGCCGATGCGGTAGGCCTGGGCGATCCCGTCGCCGGTGACGATCAGTCCATTGGTGGTTGGGTGGTAGACCTGGCCGGCGCCGCCCGAGGCCAGGATCACGGCCTTGGCGTTGAACACCTCGAGATGCCCGTCGCGGAGGTTGCGACAGATGGCCCCGGTGCAATGGCCGTCATCGTCCTGGAGGAGGTCCACCGTGAACCACTCCTCATAGCGGTCGAGCTGCTCGTGGTGCTTGAGAAGCTGCTCGTAGAGCACGTGAAGGATGGCCTGGCCCGTGATGTCGGCCACGTAGTAGGTGCGGGCGGCCGAGGCGCCGCCGAAGGCCCGCGTCCCCAGGTGGCCGGCGTCGTCGCGGTGGAAGGTGACACCGGCGTGCTCAAGCCACAGGATCTCCTCGGGCGCCTCGCGGCACATGATTTCGATCGCGTCCTGGTCGCCGAGGAAGTCGGAGCCCTTGACCGTGTCGAAGGCATGCGACTCCCACGTGTCCTCGGGATTGAGCGCGGCGTTGATACCCCCGGCGGCCGCCACCGAGTGCGAGCGCACGGGGTGGACCTTGGAGACGACTCCGACCGTGGCGCCGGCCTGGGCCGCCGCCAGCGCCGCTCGCTGGCCGGCAAGTCCCGCGCCGATGATCAGAACGTCATGTGAAGGCACGGCGGGCGATTGTATTGATCGCCGGTTTTCTGGCTTTTGCGGGCCGGAGCGGTGTAAGAGCCCGGACGCGACCTGTTCAAGCGCCCATTTCTTCTGGCCCGGGCGAGTTGGGCGCTCTTGAACAGCATTAGCGTGTTCCAGAGCGCACCCCGGCGGGATCGGGCGCTCGGTGGCGCGCTTGAACAGGTCGCGTGTGGCGGCGCCGGCGACCCGGCCGCCCCGGGCACGGCCGAAGCCCACCTACTGCGGCTTCATCCCACCTCGCGGGTTGCGGGGGTGGTACATGACGCCCACCAGGAAATCTCGGTTCAGGCGTCCAATCGTCCGGATCGAGATCTCCTTGGGGCAGGCCGCCTCGCATTCGCCGTAGTTCGTGCAGCCGCCAAACCCCTCGGCGTCCATCTGCTCGACCATGTCCTGGACGCGGGTGTACCGGCCCGGCTGCCCCTGGGGAAGATCGCCGAGGTGGGTCACCTTGGCTGCAGTGAACAGCATCGCGGCGCCGTTGGGACAGGCCGCCACGCAGGCCCCGCAGCCGATGCAGATCGCGGCATCGATCGCTTCCTCGGCCTTCTCCGGGCTCACCGGGTTGGCGTTCGGCTCGGGCTTGGGCCCGGCGTCGACTCCCGTGTAGCCACCGGCCTGCTGGATCCGGTCGAGCGCCGAGCGATCGACGACCAGGTCCCGGATGACCGGAAAGGTGCGGGCCCGGAAGGGCTCCACGGTGATCGTGGCGCCATCTTCGAACTGCCGCATGTAGATCTGGCAGGTGGTGGTGCCCATCCCGGGTCCGTGGGGGCGGCCATCGATCGTCATCGCGCAGGTGCCGCAGATCCCCTCCCGGCAGTCGTTGTCGAACGCGATCGGTCGCTGCCCCTCGACGGCCAGCCGGTCGTTGAGCTGATCCATCATCTCCAGGAAGGACTCGTCCGAGGCGACGTCGGTGACCTCATAGGTCTCGAACCGGCCGTCCGATTTCCGGTCCTCCTGGCGCCAGACCCGCAGGGCGAAGTTCACGCGTAGCTCCGCTGCTTGGGCTGAAGCTCGTTGAACTCCAGCGGCTCTGAGTGACGCTCCGGCGTCTGCTCCTCTCCCTTGTACTCCCACACCGCGACGTGGGCGAAGCGATCGTCTTCGCGGACCGGCTCTCCCTCCTCGGTCTTGTGCTCCTCGCGCAGGTGGCACCCGCACGACTCGTCGCGCTCCAGCGCGTCGCGACACATAAGCTCGGCGAGCTCTAGGAAGTCGGCCACCCTCCCCGCGTACTCGAGCCCCTGGTTCAGCGACATGGCGTCGCCGCCCACCTTGACGTCGGACCAGAACTGCTCCCGGATCGCCGGGATCTCCTCGATCGCCTTCTCGAGCTTGGGCCCCTCCCGCGAGACGCCGCACACGTCGAGCATCAGCTTTCCCAGCTCGCGGTGAAAGTGCCTGGTCGGGGTGTCGCCGTCCACCGCCAGCAGCCGTTCCAGTCGGTGCTCCACGGCCGAAAGGGTCTGGCCGAATGCCTCGTGACCGGGGTCCACGCCCGGCTCGTCCAGGCGCGCCAGGTAGTCGGTCACCGTGTGGGGCACGACGAAGTAGCCGTCGGCCAGGCACTGCATCATCGCGCTGGCGCCGAGCCGGTTGGCTCCGTGATCCGAGAAGTTCGATTCCCCGATCGCGAACAGCCCCGGCACCGTGGTCTGCAGGTTGTAGTCGACCCACAGGCCGCCCATCGCGTAGTGCGGGGCGGGGTAGATCTGCATGGGCACCGACCACGGGCTCTGGCCGGTGATCTGCTCGTAGAGCTCGAACAAGTTTCCGTAGCGGTTCTGGATCTCGCGCTCGCCGCGCTGCTCGATCGCGTCGCGAAAGTCCATGTAGACGGCGTAGCCGGTGGGGCCGACCCCGTGCCCCTCGTCGCATACGTGCTTGGCGGCGCGGGAGGCTACGTCGCGCGGGACCAGGTTCCCGTAGCGGGGGTACATCTCCTCCAGGAAGTAGTAACGCTCGTCGTCCGGGATGTCGTTCGGCTCGCGTTCTTCGTCCGTGCTGCGCGGGACCCAGACCCGGCCGTCGTTTCGCAGCGACTCGGACATCAGCGTCAGCTTGGACTGGTGCTCGGCGGTCTGCGGGATACAGGTCGGGTGAAGCTGCGTGTAGCAGGGGTTGGCGAACCCGGCGCCGCGTTTGTACGCCCGCCACGCGGCCGTGACGTTGCAACCCACGGCGTTGGTGGACAGGAAGTACACGTTGGAGTAGCCGCCGGTGGCAAGCACCACCGCGTCCGCCGGGAAGTGCTTGGTCTCGCCGGTGACGAGGTCCCGGGCCACGATCCCTCTGGCCCGGCCGTCGCAGATGACGATGTCCAGCATCTCGTGACGGGTGTGCGCGTTGATCTGACCGGCCCTTACCTGCCTCATCATCGCCCCGTAGGCGCCCAGCAGAAGCTGCTGCCCGGTCTGACCGCGGCAGTAGAAGGTGCGCTCGACGAGCACGCCGCCGAACGATCGGGTCGCCAGCAGGCCACCGTACTCGCGGTTGAACGGCACGCCCTGCGCCACCGCCTGGTCGATGATCTCGCTCGACAGCTCCGCCAGGCGCCAGACGTTGGCCTCGCGCGAGCGGAAGTCGCCGCCCTTCATGGTGTCGGCGAACAGGCGCTCGACCGAGTCCCCGTCGTTGGAGTAGTCCTTGGTGGCGTTGATCCCGCCCTGGGCCGCGATCGAGTGCGCCCGCCTCGGCGAATCTTGAAAACAGAACGACTCGACCCGGTACCCCATCCCGGCCAGCGTGGCGGCCGCGCTCGAGCCGGCCAGCCCCGTGCCCACCACGGCCACGACGTGGTCCGAGCGCCCGCGCGGCCCCACCAGCTCGTGGTTGTCCCGCCAGATCCGCCACTTCTCATCGATCGGGCCGTCGGGGACGCGGGAATCGAGGATCATGGGCCCACCGGCTTCGGGAACACGTCGGCCGCGTACAGGATCGGAATCACGGCGAACCCCACCACCGTGACCACGGTCACGCCGGTGGCCAGCCGGCGCCAGAACCAGTTCCGGTCGGGGTTGTCCACACCTGCGGTCTGCGAGCCGCTCCACAGCCCGTGGTTGAGGTGAAAGCCCAGGAAGACCACTGCGCCGACATAGATCACCACGATCCACCACTCCTGAAACGCGCCGTACAGGTTCGCGTACACGGCGCCCTTGACCAGCTTGGTGGGATGGACGGTGAGCGTCGAGAAGTGAAGGACGTGGAAGATGGCGAATGCCAGGACCAGAACGCCGGTCCAGGTCATCGTCCTTGCGAAAACCGTCGAACGGACAGGTCGTGATTTCTGGTTGCGCGGCCGGGCCCGTCGGTTCAACAGCCACAGCTGGACCACCGCCACGACGTGCAGGACCAGCGCCACGATCAGAATTCCACGCACGATCCAGAGCACCATGTCGTGCGGGAAGACCGGAGAGCCGATCCTCCGCAGGAATCGGGCGTAGCTGTCCACCGCGGGGTGGCCATGGCCGGGTCCCTCGATCGCCTTGAGGTTCCCGAGCATGTGCAGCACGATCCAGATGGCGATGATCGCGCCGGTTACGGCCGCCACGTACTTCTTGCCGATCGTCGTCCGCCACAGGGTCAGAAGCCGGTGTGGGCGGTAGTCGATCGTCGCGCCGTGATTGACCATCGGGGCGGCGATTCTATTAAGGGCCTAGCAGTCGCCGGCTCGGGTGGCCGCCAGCGGGAGCCGAAGGGGGGGCCGCCGGCGGGAGCCGAGCGTTCCGCGCCCGGACCCTAGGCCGGTCCGGGACCAAGCGCGGAGCGCAGGGCCCGCTGGACCTGCTCGATCGTCACCACTCCGCGCAGAACACCGAGATCGTCGACGGCCATCACCGCGCCCAGCCTCCCCAGCGAGTCAGAGGAGAGCACCTCGGTCAGCGGAAGGTCAAGGTTTACGCCCCAATTGCCAGGTTCCCGATCGTCGAGCACCGAGCCGACGGTGAGCCAGCCCTCACCGGAATCGAAAGCGTTCTGGAGTCGCGGCTGGCGAGCGATCCCGAGGAAGCGCCCTCCGCCATCGATCACCGGGAACCAGGACCAGCCGTAACGGAGGAAGTAGTCGTCAAGTGCGGTGCCCACCGCGGCGTCAGAGGGAATGGCCACGGGTTCGGAGTCCATGATGTCCGCCACGCGCACGCGCTCGATCCGCTCGGTGAGCGCCGTCTGGACGATCGCGCCGCGCGCCGCCTGGCTGAGCAGGAACGCAACCGCCACCAGCCACAGCCCGCTGAAGAGGTCCCTGGTGGCCAGGATGAGCCAGATCCCGCCGCCGGCCACGATCACCGCAAAGCCCCGGCCGAGCTGGGCGGCTGCCCGCGTCCCACGCGCCTTGTCGGCCGTCATGCGCCATACGATCGCTCGCGTGATCCGGCCTCCGTCGAGGGGGAACGCAGGAACCAGGTTGAACGCCAGGATCAGCACGTTCATCAACAAAAGCCAGCTCAGCGAAAGCAACACAGGCGTGATGCGGATCGACTGATCGAGCCGGGCGGCATCGACCAGTCGGTGGGGCCCCACGATCAACAGGTCGACGATCAGACACAGCACGACGAAGCAGAACGTGGCCAGGGGCCCGGCGGCCGCGACCTTGAACTCCTCTCCGGGCGAGCGCGTGTCCCGGTTCATCTGAGCCAGCCCACCGAACAGGAACAGATCGATGCGCCGGATCTCGATTCCCTGGCTGCGCGCCGCGAGCGCGTGCCCCAGCTCATGCCAGATCAGCGACACGAAAAACAGCAGAACGGTTACTACCGTCGTCAGGTAAGCCACCCCGTCGGAGCTGTGCAGCACGGAGCGGAAGTTCGGCGAAAGCCAGAAGATCAGCAAAAACAGGATCAGAAACCAGCTCGGATCCACGCCGATTCGGATGCCGAGCACGTCCATCAGCTTGATCGAGCCGGGCCGACGGAACATGCTGCAATGGTGGCACAGGGTGGTCCCACCGACCGAAAGACCGTGACGAGGAGCAATCACATGTCCGAGCTGCGAGCGCGCCTCGCCGAGGTGACGGATCTACGGAACATCAAGCAGCTGCTCGAGTGGGATCACCAGACGATGATGCCCCCAGACGGTTCATCCAACCGGGCGGAGTCCGCCGGCACGCTCGAGCGCATCACCCACGAGATGTTCATCTCCGACGAGACCGGCAGGCTGCTCGAGCGGGCTCAGAAGGAGCTGGACGGAACCGCTCCTGACTCCGACGAAGCCAGGATCGTCGAGGTCACGCGGCGGCGATGGGAAAAGGCGCGGCGCGTCCCGGTGGAGTTGGCGGCGGAGATGTCGCGGGCGGCGGCCCTGGGTCATGACGCCTGGGTCGAGGCCCGCCGCCAATCGGACTTCGTGACGTTCGCCCCTTACCTGGAGCGAAATTTCGAGCTCGCCCGACGCTACATCGAATGCTTCGATTCATACGAGTCGGCGTACGACGTCCTGCTCGACGATTACGAGCCCGACATGCGGACGGCCGACGTGGCTTCCCTTTTCGTCCAGCTTCGCTCCGAGCTCGTGCCAGTGATCGCCGCCTTGCACGAACACTCAGACAGAGTCGATGACTCTCCTCTACACGGGAGCTTTCCCACCGAGCGCCAGCGGTGGCTGGTCGCCGAAGTGTTGGAGCTGATGGGGTTTGACAGGCGGAGCTGGCGCATGGATGACACAGTTCACCCCTTCGCGATCAGCCTCGGCGCCGGCGACACTCGCATCACCACACGGTGGGATGAGAGTTACTTCGCCTCCGGACTCTACGGAGCGATGCATGAGTGCGGCCACGGTCTCTACGAGGCGGGAATCGCCGATGCGCTGCGGCGCACTCCCCTCGGCCACGCCGAGTCGCTCGGGTTGCACGAATCGCAAAGCCGCATGTGGGAGAACATGGTGGGCCGCTCACGGCAGTTCTGTCAGGTCCTGGCCCCGCGGGTCGCGGAGGCCTTCGGGACTGAGCTCGCCCCCGACGTCCTCTACCGGGCCGTGAATCTGGTGAAACCTTCGCTCATCCGGGTGGAAGCCGACGAGGCGACCTACGGGCTTCACGTGGTCTTGCGCTTCGAGGTCGAGCAGGATCTGATCGAGGAGCGGTTGAAGGTCACCGACCTGCCTGAAGCGTGGAACGCCAAGGTCAAGGATTACCTGGGTATCGACGTTCCCGACGACGCCCACGGCGTCCTCCAGGACGTCCATTGGTCAGGAATGGCGATCGGCTACTTCCCCACCTACGCCCTGGGGAACCTGATCGCCGGGCAGCTGTGGGAGCGGGCGCACGCTGACGAGCCGGATCTGGACGAGCGGATCGCGGCCGGCGAGATGGCCCCGCTGAGAGAGTGGCTTCGGGACCGCGTGCACCGGCACGGTTCCAAGTGGGGAGCTCGGGAGCTGCTCGAGCGAGTTACGGGTAGCCCCCTCTCCGTGAGCCCGTTCGTTTCCTACCTCAAGCGCAAGCTATCGGACGTCTACCGCATCGATCTGTCTGAATAGGGTTCATGAGCCAACCTCGAAAGGACCACAATTGACTCCAGTGAAAGTCGCCGTCACCGGTGCCGCCGGCCAGATCGGCTACGCAATCCTGTTTCGAATCGCATCGGGCCAGCTGCTCGGACCCGACACCGAAGTGCAGCTTTCGCTGCTGGAGATCCCCGACGCGGTGAAGGCCGCCGAGGGCACGGCGATGGAGCTCGAGGACTCCGCGTTCCCGCTCCTGGCCGGAATCGATATCCACGATGACCCGGCCAAGGCCTTCGACGGAGTGAACGTCGCGCTCCTGGTGGGTGCGCGGCCCCGCACCAAGGGGATGGAACGATCGGATCTGCTTGAGGCAAATGGCGGGATCTTCAAGCCTCAGGGGCAGGCCTTAGGCGAAAACGCGGCGTCTGACATCAAGGTCCTGGTGGTCGGCAACCCGGCCAACACCAACTGCCTCATCGCGCAGCGCAACGCGCCGGACATCCCTCCCGAGCGATTCACCTCGATGATGCGGCTCGACCACAATCGGGCGATCGCGCAGCTGGCGAGGAAGGCACAGGCGGAGATCAGGGAAATCACCAACATGACCGTGTGGGGTAACCACTCGACGACCCAGTACCCCGACATCAGCCACGCCAAGGTGGGGGGTCGCAACGCGGCGGAGGTCGTAAACGACCAACAGTGGGTGGAGAACGAGTTCATCCCCACGGTCGCCAAGCGCGGCGCTGCTACAATCGAGGCACGGGGTGCGTGGAGTGCCGCCTCGGCGGCCAATGCCGCCATCGATCACGTCAACAACTGGGTTAATGGCACACCGCAGGGCGACTGGGTGACGATTGGGATCCCCTCCGACGGATCCTACGGCGTGGAGGAGGGGGTCTTCTGCGGCTTTCCCTGCACCTGTTCGAACGGGTCCTACGAGGTGGTCCAAGGCCTGGAGATCGACTCGTTCTCACGCGAGCGGATCGACGCCAGCGTGGCCGAGCTCAAGGAGGAGCAGGCCGCCGTCGAGCAGCTGGACTTGTTGTAGGCCCTAAGCCGGCGGGCTGACAGGCGCCGGCGCGCAGTCTTACGCCGGCACCCAGCCCTTGCCGTCGCGCTTGACCTGACCCTCCTGCTGGAGGCGCGGCATCACCCGGTAGAGGTAATTGGGCTCGATCTTTATCTCCGTCGCGATCTCCGGAATGGTGATGCCGGGGCGGGAGCGGACAAGCTCGAGGGCCTGAACCGCGCGGGTAGCGCCCCGACGCCGGCCCCTTGGGCGGCCCGGACCACGACGGCGGCGTGTGGCGGTGCGCGAACCACGCGGGCGACCGGGACCGCGCCCGACGAGCGCCGAGCGCGCAGCCTCGAGCCGGGAAACCTCCGCCCGGAGCTCGCGCAACCGCTCGTCGATGTCCTTCACCGTGCTGTCAACGAAGCCTGCCAAGGGGTTCTCCTCTGGTGGACATCTGTAGAAACCGGCAGTAACAACCATACACACAGTCACACGTCAGAGCGCAAGTGCGTTGTCAGTCTCGTTCCAAGAGTTCTTTCAATTTCTGGAGTGAACGGTTCGCTTCTCGCTCCGACGCCGCGCCCACGATCACTCGGCTGGCGACCACCCCTAGCCGCCCACCAGGGGGAGTGAACTCGTTGAAGTACTCGAACTCCGTGGCGTCATCGCTGTTCTTCGACAGCTCGTACCGAATCCGGGCGCGTGAATGGGCAGGGCCCCTCCCGTCCCACTCGGCGTGCGTTGGCTCGTGCACATCTACCAGCGTCCAGTGGACAGTGAAGCTGATGCCCCGAAAATGCATCACCTGCTCCATCCTCGAGCCGGGGTGCAGCGGCTCGCTGGGCGCGCTCTTGAGTGAGCGGTGGATGGTCACCCATTGCCCCAGCCGGTTGGGATCCATGACGGTCTCCCACACCCGCTCGATGGGTGCGCCGATCTTCGTCTTGACGTGCACGACGCTCATGGCGGTCCGGAGACACTAACGGCGGCGGGTGCTCCGATGGGCCTATCCGGACGACTCGTACCGGCAATCGCTCCTGATCCCACGCTGTCTACAGTTGGCATGCGTGGAGGGAAAGACCGGTCCGGATCGGGGGCTCGACGCAAATCGTTCTGTGAACGTCGCACTCGCGCGCCGCATATACGAGGCCCAGCGACACCACGACAACGAGACGATTTTTTCGATCTACGACCCCAGCATTGAGTGGGACATGTCCCATTACCCGCGCTGGCTAGAGAGCTCCAGCTATCGGGGACACGCCGGCGTACGCGAGTTCATGAGCACCTGGTTGGGTCTATGGACCGACTGGGAGTCTGAGGTCGAGGAGGCAATCGAGGTGGATGATCGCGTTCTCCTCGTAGTGCATGATCGCGCCCGCCTCCGCGGCAGCTCGGGGGCGATCGAACGCCGGTACGGCCATCTGCTCACGTTCCGCGGTGGGCGGATCGTAAGGTCGGCCCTTTACCAGGATCTGGACGATGCCCACCGCGACATCGCCTCCTAACCGATGCGGGTGCCGCCGGTGCATCCGGCGGCCGGGAAGCGCCGCTCGTCAGCGCGCGGCCAGCCGCTCGGTGGCCTCCCACACCCCGAGCGCGTGCTCGATTGCGGCGTCGAGCGAGTGCAGCCGAACCCCGAGGAGACGCGCGGCGCGATCGTCGCGGGGCGTGAGGTCCTGGTCGAGGCTTTCCATCAGCGGGCCGATCAGGGAGTGATCCTCGCCGGCGATGAGGGCCGAGATGCGACTGGCGATCGGCGTCACCGTCAGACGGTTGAAGCCGATCGTCGGACGGGAGACCAGCATGTGCTCGCGGATGCGGTCGATCAGCTGTCCATAGGTGACGAGGTCCGGGCCGGCGGCGTCGAGCGACTGCCCGCAGACCTCCGGGTTGGTCGCCGCGCGGGCCAGCAGCTCGATCATGTCTCGCTCATCGATCGGCGCCGTGCGGTGCGTTCGCCAGGCGGGCACCGCGAGGACCGGCAGCCGCTCGACCAGGCGCACCAGGAACCTGAACGTGCGGTTCCTAGCTCCGATCACGATCGAGGCCCGAAACGCCACGCCGCAGGGCACTGCCGCCAAAAGGATCTCCTCCACCGCCAGGCGGCTGGACAGATGCATCGACACCCGGCCCTCGATCGGGACCGGGCCGCCCAAGTAGACGATCCGTTTCACGCCGGCGGCCTGAGCGGCGCGGGCGAACATCTCGGCCGCCTGGCGCTCGCGCACCGGGAAGGCGCCGTCGGCGGTGGTGGCGGGCTCCATCGAGTGGATCAGGAAATACGCCACGTCGACTCCCTCGAGTGCCTCGGGCAGTCCCTCGCCCGACACCGCGTCTCCGGCGAGCACCGGTACGTCGCGGAGCCGCACCCTGGAAGGGTCGCGGGCAAAACCCCGGACCGAATGTCCGTCTCGCAACAGGCGCGGAACCAGCACGGATCCCACGTACCCGGTGACCCCGGTCACGAGGATGTTCAAGCCCACGGGGCCGGTCCCACGAAGCTCCGGTCGAGCTCGGCGGCGCGCGGAGCGCCGGCCAGCGCCAGAGCCGCGTCGAGCTCTGAGAGCAGGATCTCCAGCACGTGCTCGGCGCCGTCGCCGCCCGCGACCGCCAGCCCCCAGAGCACCGGCCGGCCGACCATCACGGCCCCTGCCCCCAGGGCAAGCGCCTTGAGCACGTCTGTGCCTCGGCGGATGCCGCCGTCCACGATCACATCGAGCTGCTCGCCGACGGCATCGACTACCGCCGGCAGGGCATCCGCCCCCGAGATCGTGGTGTCGAGCTGACGGCCGCCGTGATTTGAGACCACCACCGCGCGTGCGCCGTTCGCGGCGGCCAGGCGGGCGTCCTGGGGGGTCAGGATTCCCTTCACCACCAGCGGCAGCTTCGTGCCCGAGGCGAACTCCTCGATGTCGCTCCAGGTGAGTCCTGCGTCGATCAGCGCCGCGAACTCGGCAGGGGTCATGGTGGCCGGAGCCTGCGCCAGCTGTGAGGGCATGGGTGCCCGCAGCTCCCGCTCCCGGGATCCCCGCACCGGGAGATCGACGGTCACGATCAGTGCCTCGTAGCCCGAGTCCTCGGCATGCGCCACGAGCTCGCGGCTCACACCGCGGTCGTTGAAGACGTAGAGCTGAAACCAGCGCGAGGCTTCGGGCACTGCGTCGGCGACCGCCTGGACACCCTTGGTCGCGAATGTCGAGATGCAGACGATCGACTCCGTGGCGGCGGCCGCCCGGGCGGTTGCGATTTCTCCTTCAGCGGGGTTTGCGAGGCCATGTAGCGCGGTCGGGGCCACGATCACCGGGTGCCTTCGCTGGCGGTCGAGCAGCCTCACGCCGAGGTCGCGATTGGAGACCCCGACCAGGACTCGCGGGTAGATCGCCAGGCGCCGCCACGCTGCCTCGTTGTCGCCCAGGGTGACCTCGTCTGCGGCGCCGCCTGAGTAGTAAGCGTGGGCTCCGGCGTTCAGCGACTCGGCGGCGGCTCGCTCGTAGTCTGCGAGCGTGATCAGCATCCGGCACCCAAAGCTACGGAAAATGCGGCCAGCATTTTGCTCGAGTCGCAAATCACCTGCAATTTGCGGCAGTTCTGGGATGTAAAGAATTGGTTGCGTTTTCCGGAAAACGTGGTTGCGGCAGGGGGGTGAAATTCGCTTTGATGCCCTGCGTCGGATCGAGCAACGGAGTAGAGAGAGGGCGGATCAGGCATGGCGACGGGGCGGATGAAGGCAAGCTGCGATAACTGTTTCTTCCGCCAGAACCTTCTCTGCGCGGTCGCCGGCGAGGAGCCGTGCGCGAGCTTCCGCCCCGACCATCCGGAGGGGCTCCGACCGCCGAGCCAGCTTCGGTTCGTGTTCCGGCAGGAGCGGGCGCTCCAGGTGGCATGGGCATTCCCTACGCCCAACGAGCAGGTCGCGCTTCACGCGTAAGTCCTTTATATGCTCCGGTCCATGTTCTGGCCGCTCGCCGCAGGGTTCATCGCGTTCCTGGTCATCCTTCTGCTCATCGGCTGGGTGGTTGAGCGCTCCGAGCGGCGCGCTCGGCGGCAATAAGGTCCGGCGGCCTAGGCTCGGGTTCGCCCCTGCGTGTCAGCCACTCCGCTCCCGGGGTGTCGGTGAGGCCATGGGCGATGATCGAGCAGAACACTGCCAGCGCGGCGAGGTTGAAGATCCGCGAGCCTGCCGCGATCTGCTCCCCGAGCACGAGCAGCGCGAACGTCATCGTCGAGATGCCCTTGGGTCCGAACCACGACATGAAGCCGCGGGTCGCCATGTCGGTCGCGGTGCCGGTGAGAGCGGCGAAGACGGCCACCGGTCGGGCGATCAGCAGCGTGACGGCGACGACTCCGACCGCAGCCCAGCCGTCGCCGAACAGCCCGTGCAGCGTGAGCACCGAACCGAACACGACGAAGATCCCGAGCTTGACGATCTCCACCAGGTCCTCCGACTGGCGGGAGAAGTGGGCCCGCAGGTCGGGCCGTCGGATGCCGAGCGTGATGGCGGCTACATACACCGCAATCAGCCCATTTCCGTGCGGCGGCAGCGTCGCGATGCCGTAGGCGGCGAACGCGGTCCCGAGCGCGTACAGCGCCTTCTGGTGGATGGGAATCTCGGGGTCGAGTCCCTCCTCGCGCGGCATAAGCCTGGCCGACACGAACCCGACTACCACCCCGGTGGCGAACGCCAGCGCGATGTCCTCGAGGATGAATCGCCACCAAACGAAGTGATTGCCTCCCGGGGTCAGCACCGCGGCGAAGGCGAGCACGGCCGGTAGCGCCAGGCCGTCGTTCAGCCCGGACTCCAGATTCAGCGAGTGGCGCACGACCTGCGGCACCCGGGGGTTGGTGACCACGCTCGACGAAAGCACCGGATCGGTCGGCGAGAGCAGCGCGCCCAGCAACAGGCACTCGGACCAGCTCAGGTCGGTCAGCACCTTCGCCGCGAGCGCGATGATGCCCAGCGTAAGTGGCATCGCCAAAACCAGCTTGCGCAGCGGTAGGTGCCAGTGGGTCTGAAGGAGCTCGGCGTCGACCTCGAGCCCGTCGCGGAACAGGATCACGACCAACGCCACGACGGCCAGATCGTTGATGAACGGTGACCGGGCGTGAAAGTGGAGTACCTGAAGCCCGCCCTGGCCGAGGACGAACCCGGCCAGCACGAACAGTGACGTGAGGGAGAGGAAGCTGCGCCGGGCGATACCTGAGACGAGCGCCCCGAGCGCCAGCAGCGCGCCGAACACCAGCAGCGTGGAGTTGAGCCAGTCGGCGGTGGCGAGGGTGAGCGGCTGCGAAGTCACGAAAGTGGACACGAACGGGGATAGAGTGTCGGATGTCACGAGAGAGGAGCCGGTTGCAGTTAACGGTCCTGGGAAAGTCGCCGTCGTGGCAGGACGTCGGCGGGGCCTGTAGCGGTTACCTGGTCCAGGAGGACGACTTCGCGCTGCTGTTGGACTGCGGGAACGGCGTGTTCTCGAAGCTGCGCCGATTCTGCGACTACGTGGACGTCGACGCCGTGCTGGTCAGCCACCTGCACGCCGACCACTTCCTCGATCTGGTGCCGTTCAGCTACGCGCTGACATACGCGCCCCGTCAGCAACCCGTCCCGGTCGCGGGGTGGCCCGGGACGCTGGAGCCGGCGCGGCCGCAGCTGTGGGCGCCGGTCGGGGCCCAGGACACGCTGCGTCAGATCGTCGGCTGCTGGGGCAACGAAGACCTGGTGGAGAAGGCATTTGAGCTTCACGAGTACGACGCCCCGGACCAGCTCGAGATCGGTCCTTTCCGGATCAGATTCTGCGAGGTGCCTCACTACCTGCCCGCCTACGCAGTCGATGTCCGTGCCAACGGCTCTCGCCTGACCTACAGCTCGGACTGCGCGCCGAACGAGGAGCTTGTGAGATTCGCGCAGGGAACGGACATGCTGCTGATCGAGGCCACGTTGCCCCGCCCGGAGCGGACAGGCGTGCGCGGCCATCTGACGCCCGGGGAAGCCGGCGAGCATGGCCGGCGGGCGCTGGCGCGCCGGCTGGTGCTCACCCACTACTCCGACGAGCTCGACGCCGAGTGGACCCGGGCGCAGGCCGGCCAGGCGTTCGGCGCGGACGTGGAGCTGGCCCGGGAGGGCGTGGTCTACGACCTCTAGCCGGGCGGTCGTTTGGCGGCGGGTAGGCTTGGGCATATGCCTGAGCGCGACTTGTTCGCGAACTTCGAGCGCATGCGGCGCGAGGTCGATGATCTGTTCGGGGATGTGTTCGAGCGCACCGGTCTCTCCCGCCGGCGCGGCGGCTTCTCGCCGGCCGTGGACGTGGCCTATGCTGCCGACCCACCGCGGGCGATCGTCACAGCCGAGCTGCCGGGCGTCGTTCTCGAGGAGCTAGATCTCGAGATCCAGGGGCGCATGCTGATCCTTGCCGGGCGCCGCGGTCCGGCCTGCGCCGAGGGGGATGTCTATCAGCAGGTGGAGATCGGGCACGGGGAGTTCCGGCGGGTGATCGAGTTGGGTCGAGACGTCGTCGCCGAGCAGGCCAAGGCACGGTACGAGGACGGCATGCTGAGGATCGAGGTTCCGTTGGCGCCCGTCGCGCCGCGGTCACGGGCCGTCCCAATCGAATCGAGCTCGGAAGAGTCGTGATCGACGTAGGGGCCCCGGATAGCGGCCCGCGGGACGTGGCCGTCGGCGCCGGACGCTCGCTGCCGGACCAGGCGCCAGTCCTTCCGCTGCGTGACACGGTCACATTCCCGGACATGATGATCCCGCTGAACATCGGCCAGGAGCGCTCGATCGAGCTGATCAACGACGCGCTGCGCGGTGACCGCTCGATCGTGATGGTGGCCTCACGCAACGCAGAGGTCGAGGCGCCGGAACCGGATGATCTCTACTCCGTGGGGGTGCTCGGCGTTGTCGCCAGGATGATCCGGGTTCCCGATGGGACGCTTAGGGTGCTGATCCAGGGCGGCCAGCGGGTGCAGATCGAGCGCTGGCTTCAGACCGAGCCCTACCTCGTGGCCGAGATCGCCGACAGCCCCGACACCGTCACCCAGACGCCCGAGCTCGTGGCGCTGATGCGAAACGTCCAGCAGACGTTCTCGAACATCATCGAGCAGGTTCCGTACCTCCCGGAGGAGCTCCAGCTGATGGTGGCCAACGTCGAGGACCCCAGCGCCCTGACCAGCCTGATTGGAGGATCGCTACGCATCTCGACCGAGGAGAAGCAGGCCCTCCTGGAGGAGCGCGACGTGGCCAAGCGGCTGCGGCGGCTGTCGGAGATCCTGGCGCGCGAGCTCGAGGTGGTGGCGATCGGCTCGCGGATCCAGTCGCAGGTTCAGTCGGAGCTCGAGAAGGGACAGCGCGAGTACTTCCTGCGCCAGCAGATGAAGGCCATCCAGGAGGAGCTCGGAGAATCGGACGAGGCTCAGGCCGAGGTGAACGAGCTGCGCGAACAGCTGGACGCCATCGACCTACCGGAGGAGGTCCGCAAGCAGGCGGACCGCGAGTTGGGAAGGCTGGAGCGCCTGCAGCCGGCGATGGCCGAGTACGGCGTGGTGCGCAGCTACCTGGAGTGGATCGCGGCACTGCCCTGGGACTCCGCGACCGAGGACAACCTCGATCTACGCAACGCCCGCGAGGTGCTCGATGCCGATCACTACGACATCGAGCAGGTCAAGGACCGGATCCTGGAGTTCCTGGCAGTGCGTTCGCTGAAACCCGATGCCCGTGGCTCGATCCTCTGCTTCGTCGGCCCCCCGGGCGTGGGCAAGACATCGCTCGGGCGCTCGATCGCCCGCGCGCTGGGGAGGAAATTCGAGCGGATCAGCGTGGGCGGCGTACGGGACGAAGCCGAGATCCGCGGCCACCGCCGGACGTACATCGGCGCCATGCCCGGAACCATCATCCGAGCGCTGCGCGATGCGGGCTCGAACAATCCGCTGTTCATGATCGACGAGATCGACAAGATGGGCGCAGACTTCCGCGGCGACCCCTCGAGCGCCATGCTCGAGGTGCTGGATCCCGAGCAGAACTACGGCTTCCGGGATCACTACCTGGACCTCCCGTTCGACCTCTCGAACGTCATCTTCATCACCACGGCCAACAACCTGGACACGGTTCCCGGCCCGCTTCGCGACCGGATGGAGGTCATCCAGCTCGCCGGCTACAGCGAGGAGGAGAAGCTCGAGATCGCCAAGCGTTACCTGGTCCCCCGCCAGATCGAGCGAAACGGATTGCGCCGGGCGATGATTTCTTTCACCAACGCCGGCCTGCGGACGATCATCTCCGACTACACGCGCGAGGCGGGGGTACGCCAGCTCGAGCGGGAGATCGGCTCGGTGTGCCGGAAGATCGCCCGCCAGGTGGCTGAACGCAATGGCCCGCCGGGCCGACGCCGGATCAGCATCACCGAAGCGCGGGCGCGGGAGCTGCTCGGCAAGCGGAGATTCTTCTCCGAGGCCCGCCGGCGGACGGCGAGGCCCGGCGTCGCAACCGGGCTGGCCTGGACACCGGTCGGGGGCGAGGTCCTGTTCATCGAAGCCACGGCCATGCAGGGCAGGGGACGGCTCACGCTCACCGGTCAGCTGGGCGACGTGATGCGGGAGTCGGCGCAAGCGGCGCTCTCATATGTGCGCGCCAACGTCGGCGCGCTGGCGCCGGACCTGGACGACGACTGGTTCGCCGCACACGACGTTCACATCCACGTCCCGTCGGGCGCGATTCCCAAGGACGGGCCGAGCGCGGGAGTGGCGATCGCGGTTGCCCTGGCGTCGCTGCTGAGCGGGCGACCGGTACGCAGCGATGTCGCCATGACGGGCGAGATCACGCTGACCGGACAGGTGCTCCCGATCGGGGGTCTGAAGGAGAAGGCGCTCGCCGCCCAGCGAAACGGCATCCGGACCGTGGTCGCACCGGCCCTGAACGAGCAAGACGTAGATGAGATCCCGGCCCACCTGCGCTCGAGGCTCGAGTTCGTGTTCGCCTCGGAGATCGGTGACGTGCTGGAGGTCGCGCTCCAGCGCCGGCGGGCCAGGGAACGGCCGGTGGCCGCCGCCTAGCCCGCGGCGCAGGCAAGCTCTAGGCGGCCAGCGTTGCAGCCTGAGGCGGAGGGGGAGCCGAGCGCTGCCACTCACTCAAAAACGGCGGGAGGTCCTGGGCGAGCAGTAGCGCCCAAGAGGTGATTCTGATCGAGAAAGCCGTGTATACCCACGTGACCCGCTGCAGGCTCGGGCGAGCGCGGCCGTCGTTGACGATCACGATCCAGTGAACGGATGGGGCGTTGCCCACGATGGCCAAGACCATCAGAAAGCCAAAGCCGAAGTACGACAGCGTCAGGCCGAGTAGCGCGATCGGGAGGCGCAGGAAGACCCTCCACCGTCCGTACTTGGGCAGCGGCGGCGCCACGGCCACCCGAACTGGATATGACGGCTCATCCCCGCCACCGAACGGCGGGTAGGCGTCGGTCATCAAATTCGAGTAGGCAAGCACCCGACCGGAGAACCGCACGTAGCCTGCGACGAAGTTGTACATACCTTGCGGGTAGCGGCCGGTGAACAGCAGTGCGAACCACGCGACCAGCACAACCACGTCCACGGCGATCGACCACAGGGCGGCCCAGATGTAGAGCGGTATGGCCAGCAGCCAGCGGAAAAACGTCGTACCTCGGTGGCGGTGCTCGACGAAATCGGCCTCGAACATCACTTGATAGGGCACCGAGTGCCTCCTTTCAGGGTCCGGGTCTTCTTGGGATCTGAGCCGCGACCCTAAGTGGCCGGGCGCTCCGCGGTCAAGACCGGCGAACATCGACGCGGCTCTCGCGAGGGCCCGCCATCCGGCTTCTGCCGAAGGGCGAGCCCCCGTCGAGTCGTTGCCCATTGCCCTGCTATGTGCCCCTAATCGCCCCTCAGTCGAGCTGTTCGGTTATCCCGCCAGCTCGCGCCCCGGCATCTCATCGGCATTTTCGCCGAGCGGGTTTAGCCCCCCGAGCCGCCATTCGGCACGCCCGCGCCGCACGTGTAGTTGGCGGGGTCCGAGGCGAAGGCCTTGGCGGCCTGAACCATGGCTCCGGTATCAGGGCCAAAGAACGAGCCTGGGCCTGCGGAGGCGTTCGGGTTTCCGCTGGGGCCGATCGCCCCGCTGTTGTGGTTCGTCTGGGCGATGATCTGGCCGCCGCAGGCCGTCTGCGGATTCTGATGGGGGTTGCCGCCGGCCGCCAGCGCCGTGGACGCGCCCGCCCCCATGGCGACGGCTGTGATGACGCCGACGCCGACCCTCGTGATTGATCGCATATGCGATTTGCCCCTTCTGCTCAGCTAGTTGAGCGGTTTGTTTTCACGGCAGGGCGCGATGCCTGCCGTCTTCAGCGCCGCATCAAATCTCCGCGGCTATGCCCCCTGATCGACCTTGATCGGATTAGCAGTGTAATGACCCGTCGCGACCGGGGGCGGCCGCTGAGAGTGGTCGCACTCCCAGAGCGAGGACTTTGGTCGATAAGGCCTGCGTACATCGCGTATCCTGAGCGCTTCCGAGACCCCTCCCGAGGAGAGCGTTATGGCACGACGCAGGAAGAGCAAGGCGGTTCCATTCAATGCCGCCGACGTCGCCGACATGGCGAAGTCCAACCCGTACCTCCGGCGACTGATCGAGGACGCGAAATTGCGTGGCAACCTCCGCCAGGCGGCCGATTCCAGCAAGCGCGTCTATTCGCGTCTGTCGAACGGCAAGACCTCCCCGCGGCAGCTACTCGAAGACAAGAAGGTGCAGTCCGACGTGCGCAAGACGTTGGAGGCCGTTCGCGACGCCACGATCATCCTCACCGAGCCATCCCGCAAGCGGGCGAAGAAGGGACTGACATTCGGGCGGACGATGCTCGTGGCGGGGATCGGTGGAGGCGCGGCACTCGTCGGGTCAGAGAAGCTCCGCTCCAAGGTCCTCGACGTCCTGTTCGGAGCCGAAGAGGAGTTTGAGTACACGCCGCCGGCAGCTGCCGGGGCGGCCAGCACACCGCCGACGCAGCAGGCGCCGGCCGGCGCGGCATAGCGGCGCAGCGGGAGGCCCGCATGGAGGCAGCAACCTCCGTCACCACCCCAGTTAGAGGCGAGCTTCCGAGCGAGAAGGCATCGCTGATCGTCGAGGCCATGCGCTCGAGCGTGGCCGCGCGGGGAATCGCCGGATCGACGTTCGACCACGTGGCCCGGGAGGCGGGGGTCTCCCGCGGCCTGTTGCACTATTACTTCGGGACCAAGGAGAGGCTGTTGGTCGAGGTCGTTCGCAGGGAGTGCGACGTCACTCGCCAGCGGCTAGAGGAGGGTGTCTCGGGCGCCCCGAGCGTCGACGACGTGCTTGCGGCTCTTGTGCAGAGCTTCGAGGACTTCATCGGCGAGGGCCCGAGCCACGTGGTCACGTTCTACGAGATCCTCACGCTCGCCCAGCGCAACCAGGAGATTGCGGCCGAGCTGGCCGAGCTCGGCCGCCAGGTGCGCGTTCACCTCGGAGATCTGCTGCGGGCCAAGGCGGACGCCGGGATTCTGTCGCTCGAGGCCGACCCCGAGGCAGCGGCCGGACTGCTTATGGCGCTCGCCGACGGGTTGACGGTCAGGATGCTGAGTGAGCCGGAGCTGGACGTCGCGCCGCTGATGGACCTCGCGGTCTCAGCCGCGCGGGGGCTGCTGGGCTAGCTCCCGCCCGAGCCTTACCGCCTAACGTTGAGGCGGCCATGCGCCGCCTCATCGCCGTCGCGATCGCCCTCGCCATCCTGCTCCTGCTGCTGCTCATCGCACAGCTGGTCATCCCCGGGATCGCCGCCCAGCGGCTGCGCGACCGGCTCTCTAAGTCGGGACAGGTCTTGGATGTCAAGGTGAGCGCGTTCCCCGCAATCGAGCTGCTCTGGCACCAAGCCGATCGTGTGGACGTCCGCTTGAAGAGTTACCGCTCAAACCCCGGGCACCTCTCGAGCCTGCTGGATCAGACCGCCGACACCGGATCCCTGGACGCATCGGCCAGCCTCCTCGACACGGGGCTTGTCACTCTTCACAATGCAACTCTTCGCAAGCGCGGCAACGGCCTGACCGGTACCGCGACCGTCACCGCGGCGGACCTTCGCTCCGCGCTCGGCGGAGCCATACAGAACCTTCAGCCGGTCGCCTCGGGCGGGGGCCAACTTACCCTTCAGGGAACGGTCCTGGGCGTGACGGCAGACGCCACGCTCCGCGCCCAGAACGGCGCCCTCGTCATCCAACCGGATGTCCCGATTCTGAACTTCGTCACGTTGAACGTGTTCAATGATCCCCATGTCGAGGTGCAGGGGGTCGGCGCTGCCGATGCGCCGGGCGGATTCGCACTCTCCGCGAGCGCACGCCTGAAATAGGCCGTGGAGCTGGAGCGCGTCACTCGGGACGATTGGATCCTCGCTGCGCTGGCGCTGTTGCTGGCGTTCGACCTCTTGTTCCTGCCCTGGCTTGACTACACGGTGCCGCTAACGATCAGGGGTTTCTCGATTTCGATCACCAGCACGGCGACGGGATCTCCACACGGCTGGTTCGGGATCCTCGCCGTCATCGCGGCGCTGGCCCTAGTTGGAGAGATGGCCGTTGAGCGGCTATGGGACAGACGACTGCCTGTTATTGGCGGCAGCGGAGGACTTGCTCGGCTCGTGCTTGCTTGTGCCACGGGCGCGCTCGTGATGCTGAAGCTCCTGTTCTTCCGCCACGACAGCCTGTATGGATTTGGCCTCTTCGTGGGCCTCGTGCTGGCCGCGGGTCTGGTGGTGGCTGCCGTGCGCCAGTTCGTAGGGGACGCGAGCATCCGAAGCTTGCAGCGCGACTCTGATTAAGTGTCCCAGCAGTGGCCTCTCTCGAGCTCACCGTAAACGGCGAGCGTCTACAGCTCGAGATCGACGTTCGCACCACGTTGCTGGACCTGTTGCGAGAGCAGCTCGACCTGACGGGCTCGAAGAAAGGCTGCGATCACGGACAGTGCGGAGCCTGCACGGTGTTGATAGACGGCAGGCGAGCCAACGGCTGCCTGGTTCTCGCAGTCACGCTGGACGGCGCCGAGGTGACGACGATCGAGGGGATGGCCGAGACCGAGCGGCTTCACGCTCTCCAAGCGGCGTTCATCGAGCACGACGGCCTGCAGTGTGGCTACTGCACCCCAGGGCAGATCTGCTCTGCGGCGGGAATGCTGGCCGAGGTCCGGGCCGGGCTGCCCAGCTACGTGACTCAGGACCTGCTCGCCGCTCCCGATCCGGCGGATCACCACGAGATCCGGGAGCGGATGAGCGGCAATCTCTGCCGCTGCGGGGCCTACGTAAACATCGTGGCGGCGATCGCCGATGTCGCGGGTGGGGCCACCGCCGAGGACGCCGAGTGAAGCCGTTCTCCTACCAGCGCGCCATCGACGTCCGCGACGCGATCACCTCGGCAGCGGACCCCGGGGGAATGTTCCTGGCCGGCGGCACGAACCTCGTGGATCTGATGAAGCTTGGCGCGGCGCGGCCGGATCGGTTGATCGATGTGGGCAGGCTCCCACTCGATCGAATAGAAGATCTTGCCGACGGCGGTCTGTCCGTGGGCGGCACCGTCCGAAACTCCGATCTGGCAGCCAGCCGCTCGGTACGCGAGCGTTATCCAGTGCTGGCACAGGCCGTCCTCTCGGGAGCGTCGGGCCAGGTCCGAAACCTGGCCACGGTCGCGGGCAACCTTCTTCAGCGCACGCGCTGCCCCTACTTCCAGGACGTCTCGAAACCGTGCAACAAGCGACGTCCGGGGTCGGGCTGTCCGGCGCGCGAGGGCGAGCATCGCAACCTGGCGATCCTCGGTCACTCCGAGCACTGCGTGGCCACTCACCCGTCCGACATGGCGGTCGCCCTGGTGGCGCTCGACGCCAAGGTCCAGGTGGAGGGGCCGGACGGCGCGAGGTCGCTGCCCGTGCGAGAGCTGCATCGCCTGCCGGCCGATCATCCAGAGCATGACACCGTGCTCGAACCCGGAGAGCTGATCACGGCGATCGCGCTGCCCCCGCCTCTGCCAGGCGCGCGCTCGACCTATCGCAAGGTGCGCGACCGGGCGTCATTCGCGTTCGCGCTCGCGTCCGTGGCGGTTGTCGCCACGGTCTCCGGGGGCGTGGTCAGCGACTGCCGGATCGCGTTCGGGGGTGTGGCTCACGTGCCGTGGCGGGCGGCGAGGGCCGAGGAGTCGCTGCGCGGCCAGCCGGTCAGCGAGGACAGCTTCGCCCGGGCGGCCGAGGCCGAGCTCGAGCAGGCAAGGCCGCTCGGCGAGAACTCCTACAAGATCCCGTTGGCCCGCAACCTGCTCGTGCGCACGCTCGTGGAGGTGACCGCGGCGTGAGCGTTGTGACGCGCGCCGTGGGCGCGCCCGTGGCCGGCGCGCATGGTCTCCTCTACAGCGGGAACTACGATGGGCTGCTGGTGGCCCTGGCCCCCTCCGCGCGTGGCTCT
>DAIPIC010000021.1:0-5553 GCA_036771025.1 Solirubrobacteraceae bacterium | reverse complement strand
AAGGTGACGGGTGAGGCCCGGTATGCCTACGAGCACCGAGCGGAGCGGTTGGTCTACGGATGGATCGTTCAGTCGCCGATCGCGCGTGGCCGGATCCGGGGACTCGATGCCGCGCGCGCGCTGGCCGCGCCGGGTGTCCTTGAGGTTCTCTGGCAGGGGAACGCGCCTCGCCTGAGGGGCGAGATAGAGAACCGCGAGCTGGCCGTGCTGCAGTCAGACCAGGTCGCCTACCGCGGCCAGATCGTCGCCTGCGTGCTGGCGGAGACGCTCGAGGCCGCGAGCGAGGCGGCGGCGCTCGTCGAGCCCGACTTCGAGCAGGAGCAGCACGACGTGCTCCTGCATGAGCACCACCCGAAGCTCTTCGAGCCCGATCAAGTGAACCCCTCCTACCCGTCGCGCACCGAGCGAGGCGACCCCGATCAGGCCCTGGAGGACGCCGAGGTGGTGGTCGATCAGGTGTACTCCACCCCGGCGCAGCACAACAACCCGATGGAGAGCCATGCCACGCTCGCGCTATGGGAGGACGGCGCGCTGACGCTCTACGACGCGAGCCAGGGAACGCCTTGGGCGGCGGCGCAGATAGCGCAGGTGTTCGGCTTGCCGGATGACCGGGTGCGGGTGATCTCAGAACACGTTGGCGGGGGCTTTGGCTCCAAGGGCACCCCGCGCCCGCAGGCGGTGCTGGCGGCGCTCGCGGCCCAGGCCCTGGGGCGGCCGGTCAAGCTGGCGGTGACCCGGCAGCAGATGTTCGCTTTCACCGGGTATCGCACGCCGACCATCCAGCGGTTACGACTCGGGGCCCGGCGCGACGGAACGCTTAGGGCGCTCGTTCACGACGCGGTCGTTCAGACCTCGACAGTTGACGAGTTCGCAGAGCAGGCCGCGACCTGCTCGCGGATGATGTATAGGTCGCCGAACATCCGCACCACCCATCGGCTGGCGGCGCTCGACGTACCGACGCCCGCCTGGATGCGCGCCCCGGGTGAGTGCCCGGGCATGTACGCACTCGAATCCGCGATCGACGAGCTCGCCGTGGCCTGCGGCGTGGACCCTGTCGAGCTGCGTATCCGCAATGACCCGGACCGGGACCCTGAGAGCGGCCTCCCGTGGAGCTCACGCAACCTGGTGGCCTGCCTGCGCGAAGGCGCCGAACGCTTCGGCTGGCAACCTCGCGATCCGACGCCGGGCATCCGCAGCGACGGGCGTTGGCTGGTTGGGACGGGTGTCGCCGCTTCCACCTATCCATCCTTCCGGCGTCCGTCGAGCGCAAGAACCCGCGCGGAGGCCGACGGCCGCTTCACGGTGCAGATCGGGGCGGCCGACATCGGAACCGGCGCGCGGACGGTCCTGACCCAGATCGCGGCCGACGAGCTCGGAGTCCCATTCGAGCAGGTCCACGTGGAGATCGGCGACAGCGCGCTGCCCTTCGCCTTCGTGGCCGGAGGGTCGGGCGGAACTGCCTCCTGGGGTTCCGCCATCGTCCTCGCCTGCCGGGGGGTCCGGGAGCGACTGAACGCCGGGGAGGAGCCGCCGATCGAGGTGGAGGCAGATAGCGCGTCTGACATCGACGCTCAGCGGGATGATGTTTCCCGCCACGCATTCGGCGCTCAGTTCGCCGAGGTGCGCGTCGACATGGACACAGGAGAGGTCCGGGTGCCGCGGCTGCTGGGGGCCTTTGCCGCCGGCCGGATCATCAACCCGCTGACGGCCCGCTCGCAGTTCATCGGCGGCATGACCTGGGGGTTGTCGATGGCCCTCCACGAGGAGAGCGTCATGGACCGCGAGTTCGGTGACTATCTGAACCACGACTTCGCCCAGTACCACGTCGCCTCCTGCGCCGACGTCATGGATATAGACGCCTTCTGGGTGCAGGACGAGGACCCCGATCTAAATCCCATGGGCTCCAAGGGCATCGGCGAGATCGGGATCACCGGCACCGCGGCCGCGATCGCCGGTGCGGTCTACCACGCCACGGGCAAGCGGATTCGGGATCTCCCGATCGTTCCGGCGAAGCTGGTGGCGTAGATCCCCGCTGGAACGCGGGCCACGCACCCGTCGGACCGTGACCCAAATCCCCGTTTTTGCTAGGAAGCAGGGTGCGCAGCGTCCCCGAGCCGCCGTATCGTTCCGCTGCGCTTGAAGGCCGCCCGCGACCAGGCTCTCCAGGGGCCTGTCTCCATGAGCGTCACCACAACCCCACCTCCCGCGCCGCCAGCACCACCTACGCGTGTGGCCCCTCCGCGGACCCCGCCGCCCGAGCCGCCGCCGGAGCCGCCGCGCACCTGGATCGTGTGGCGGGTGGTGCTTGGCTGCGTGGCGGTCCTGCTGTGCGCCGCTGTGACCAGTGCCGTGTTCTGGTCCGGCGAGGTGGGAACGCTGAAGCGGGCGCTGAACCTCAACCCCACCCTGCAGGTCGGCGGCGGGCTTACACCCGCCAGCTTCGGCGGCCCGGAGAACCTGCTGCTGGTCGGCAACGACCAGCGCAAGCACACCACCACCGCCCCCGTCCTGCCGCACTCCAACGAAATGTTGCTCGTGCGGTTCGACCCCGGCAAGCCATACATCTCGATGATGTCGATCCCGCGCGAGCTCATGGTCACCATCAAGTGCCCAAACGGGCCGGCGACCACCCGCCTGAACTACGCGCTCACGTGCGGCGGCATTCCGACGCTGGTGAAGACCATCAAACAGGTCACCGGCGTGGGGATCAACCACGTGGTGGAGATCAACTTCAACCAGTTCAAGAACGCGGTCAACGAGATGGGCTGCGTCTACTCGACGATCGATCGCCGCTACTACCACGTCAACGTTCCCGGCGGCGAGCAATATCAGGAGGTAAACCTCCAGCCCGGCTACCAGCGACTGTGCGGTCCCGACGCGCTCCAGTTCGTCTCCTACCGCCATGGCGATACATCCCTGGTCCGGGACGCGCGAGACCAGAGCTTTCTCCTTGACGTCAAGCGCGAGTATGGCCCCACCCTGGTCGACAACGCCGACAAGTTCGAGCGGATCTTCGGACGGTCGGTAGAGACCGACCCCGGGCTCCACACCACGAGCGGCATCCTCGATCTGCTTGGCACCCTGGTCAACTCCTCCTCGCTGCGCGTTCGCCAGGTCCAGTTCCAGGTCAACCTCCAGCCGACGGGGGCCAACCCCTGCTCGTGCGACACGGCGACCCCGCAGCAGATTGGAGCGAGCGTCAACGCATTCCTTTACGGCGGATCCGGACTGCCGCCAAAGAAGAAGATCGCGGCGGTCGCGGGGGCGGTGCACGCCCACCCTGCTCAATCTCTGCCTCTGGTGCCCGTTTCCTCCGACGAGCTCTCAAAGGCCGTCAACGCCGCCGCTGCGATTCCGTTCCCGCTCCAGATCCCGCGCGTCAAGGACAAAAACGGGAGCGCCACTCCCGTCTCGATTCGCGCCTATCCGATCCAGGCTCCCGACGGAAGCCAGTACGCCTCCTATGTCGCGGTGTTCCAGGCGGGCGGGCCTGGCCAGTACTACGACGTCCAGGGGACCACGTGGACGACCGCGCCATTGCTCGACAACCCCGACCAGACGATCAAGGTGGGGCCGCGGACGTACTACCTGGACTACGAAGGCCAGCACCTCGTGACCGTCGCCTGGTACGAGCACGGCGCCGTCTACTGGATACGCAACTCCCTCACCGACGCCCTCGGAAACGGCGAGCTGCTGGCCATCGCCGAGCAGACGGCTCCGGCCACGGACCGCGTGGGACGCCAGCTCGGGCTCCGCGCCGCCGTCGTGCCGCAGCGAATCGTCAAGCAGCCGGAGTACAACCTCAAGAACACGCTCGGATCGGTCGGGGGCCTTGTGGCTCTGCTGGCGCTGCCGCTGTTGGCGATCCCGTTCTTCCACCGGCGCAGAGAGCTGGGCAAGCTCAGGGCCCAGCTGGCCGCGACGCTGCACTTCGAGGCTCGGTTGAGAGCCGCAGCTCCGGGCGGAGCCCCGGCCACGACGCAGACCGCTTGGACCCCGCCGGTGTTCGTCGTGCCTCGCCTCTCGCGCCGCATGCGGTGGCTGGCCGGAGCCGGCGCGCTGCTCCTGGCCGGCGTGGGGGCGGCGGGAATCCTGGTCAACCTCCAGGGAGGGAACACGCCAAAGCAGGTCACCCACAGCGTCGTTCAGACCACGCCGTCGGTACCGGTGGCCGTGCTCAATGCGTCAAGGACTCAGGGTGCCGCGGGCAAGATGGCCAAGCAGCTTCGCGGACGTGGCGTGAAGGTCGCCACCGTCGGAAACCTCAAGGGATCCCGTCCGCCCGGCCTGGTGATCGTGTACGCCCCCGGCTATAGATCCGAAGCGGCGGCCCTGGCGCACGTCCTGGCCGCGCAGAAGCCGACGATTCAGCCGATCGATCCCGCTGCGCAGGCCGCGGCCGGGAGCAAGACCCACGTCGCCGTCGTGGTCGCGTAGCTTCCCGTACGCGGACGATCACTCAGGCGCCGAGCTTCGGTGAGCGCCAAGGCTCGCGCAGGCGCCGCTCGACGTCGTCCGCGAGCTCGTCGATCGCTATCCGGATTTGCTCGAGGCTGTCGCGATCCCGCAGGGTGACGGTGCGGTTCTCGAGCGACTCGTGGTCGATCGTCACTGCCCACGGGGTTCCGATCTCATCCTGGCGGCGGTAGCGGCGGCCGATGGCGCCGCTCTCGTCGTATTCGGCCTGCACCCGGTCGCGGAGACGCTCGTAGACCTCCCGGGCCAACTCCGGCTGACCGTCCTTTCGCACCAGCGGCAGGACGGCCACCTTGACCGGAGCCAGCAGCGGGTGAAGGCGGAGCACCGTCCGCCGTTCGCCCTCGATCTCATCCTCGTCGTACGCGTCCACCAGGAACGCGAGCATGGCCCGGTCGACGCCGGCCGCCGGCTCGATGACATGGGGGATGTAGCGCTCGCCGCTGGCCGTGTCGACGTAGTCGAGCTTCTGCCCCGAGCGCTCTGCGTGGGCCGTCAGGTCGTAGTCGCCGCGGTTGGCGATTCCCTCGAGCTCCTGCCATCCGATCGGGAACAGGTACTCGACGTCACTCGTAGCGCTCGAGTAATGAGAGAGCTCATCCGGGTCGTGCGGGCGTAGGCGAAGGTGGTCGGACCGGATCCCCAGCCCTTCGTACCAGGCCATCCGCTGCTCGAGCCAATGCTCGAACCAGCGCTGCGCCTCAGGGGGAGGGACGAAGAACTCCATCTCCATCTGCTCGAACTCCCGCGTTCGGAAGATGAAGTTTCCCGTCGTTATCTCGTTGCGAAAGCTCTTTCCGATCTGCGCAATTCCGAACGGCGGCTTCTTGCGCCCGAACTGAAGGTAGTGCCGGAAGTTCAGAAAGATTCCCTGGGCCGTCTCGGGGCGCAGATAAACGATCGACCCCTCGTCCCTCAGCGGCCCGATCGTCGTCTCGAACAACAGGTTGAAGTCCCTCGCGGCCGTCAGGTCGCAATCGGGCGTCTCCCCTGGATGCTTGCTGGGCTTGCGCCCGCACTGACTGTCCTCGAGCTTGTCGGCCCGGAAGCGGAGCTTGCACGTTCGGCAATCGACCA
>DAIPIC010000020.1:23469-29595 GCA_036771025.1 Solirubrobacteraceae bacterium | reverse complement strand
CACAGGCACCGCCACGACTTCCACCACGCCGACGACGACCACGCCCGCCACCAGCTGCCCGCCTGCCCCGGCCACGGGGCCGCTTGATTCCTCGGGCGGCGGCGGCTCGACGGCCACCGGCAGCACTCAGCCTCCCGCCGACGGCGGCGCGACCCCGGCCGACGGTACCTCTCCCGACCCGACCAAGACCCAGGCCAATGGCGGCTCACCTCCAACCGGCGGCGGTTCGCCCCCCGCCGGCGGTGGCGGAGGCGGTACTCCGGGTCCCGGTGGCGGGACTCTCGGCAGCACGGGCACCGGCGATCCCGGGACATCCAGCGGCGGCGCGGTAAGCGGCGCTCCGCCCTCCGTAACGACGCAGTAAGCGCCGACCGCGGTCGGTGATCGATTTCGACGGCTTCCAGGCGGTCGACATGCGCGTCGG
Organism: Solirubrobacteraceae bacterium; assembly: GCA_036771025.1. Lineage (GTDB taxonomy): Bacteria > Actinomycetota > Thermoleophilia > Solirubrobacterales > Solirubrobacteraceae > Palsa-465. Next base: position 29,171 of record DAIPIC010000020.1, on the reverse strand, counting down.
CCGAGTGGCCTCCGTCGACGAGTTCCCGGAAGCCAGGGTCCCGGCCTGGAAGCTTGAGATCGACTTCGGGCCCGAGGTTGGGATCAAGCGCTCCTCCGCCCAGATCACTCACTACACGCGCGAGGAACTGGAGGGCCGCCTCGTCGTGGGTGTCGTCAACCTGCGCCCGCGCCAGATCGGGCCGTTCCGCTCTGAGGTCCTGGTGCTGGGGGCCCTCGATCCCGAGAGGGGCGTCGTCCTCCTCAGGCCTGATCAGGACAGCGAGCCCGGATCACGGATCGGCTGAGGGCCGATCCTCACTGCCCGATCGAGAACAGCGCCTCCAGGTCGTGGCGGGAATAGGCCTCGAACGCGACCATCGTATGCGTCCGGATCACGCCCTTCAGCTGGGAGATCCTCCCGGTGACAAGCCGGGCCAGCTGCTCATGCTCGCGCACCCGGATGATGGCCACGAAGTCCCACTCGCCAGTGACCGAGTATGCCTCCGCCACGCCGTCAATGTCGGCCAGCTCGCCGCCGAGGCTCTGAAGGGCCGAGCGGTCGGCCTGGATGAGGACGATTGCGTGGGTCACGCGGAGTGGGCCTGGCCCGGGTCGAGCACCACCACGTTCGAGCTCGTGGCCGATTCGACGTCCGACTTGAACGCCTGAGCGTCCGTCTGGAGCACCGGGAAGGTGTCGTAATGGCAGGGAATCACCGTTTTGGCTCCGACCAGCCGGGCGGCATCCACCGCGTCGGTCGAATCCAGGGTGTAGTGACCACCTATGCACATCAGCGCAACATCGATCGGCGTGCGCTTGCCGACCAGCTGGAGGTCCGAGAACAGGCAGGTGTCGCCCAGGTGGTAGACGATCGTGTCCTTGAAGTTGATGACGAGGCCGGCCGGCGTGTTGACGGTGCCCTTCGGCGTCGTAGAGGTGTGCCAGGCGGGGACCAGCTTGACCCATCCCCACTCGAACTTGACGGTCCCGCCCAGGTTTGGGTCGAACACGTCGACGCCCTCCTCGCCGATCTCATTCGCCAGCTCCACTATCGCCACCACCGGCGCCTCTGTCCGCTTGGCGATGGCGACCGTGTCGCCAAAGTGGTCGGCGTGCCCATGGGTGAGCAGAATCGTGGTGGCGGCCGCGTCCTCTGCGGCGATCGCGGCATTCGGATTGCCGGTAAGGAATGGGTCGATCAGGACCGTCTCGTCGCCGTCGGAGAGCTCGAAGCAGGCGTGGCCGAGAAAGCGAACGTCCATCGTCGATCAGTCCTCCTGATTCGGTTGTCTTGTCGGCTCGAGCTCGCGCGCCAGCTCGAACCCCACCGCGACGCCGACCATCATCCCTAGCCGGGTCTCTTCCCTGATCAGCGTCTGCATGGCGCGCTCTCGCAGGGAGCGGTCGTCGCTCCCCGCGGCCTCCCGCACCGCCTGCTGGTGAGCATCGTCATACCATTCCCCGTCGTCGACCGCGGAGTCGAGAACCCGCTGCAGCGACGGGGCTATCTGGGTGACGAGCTCTTGGGCTTCTCGTAACCGTCCCGGCTCGCTGATGGCGGCGATGGCTGCGTCGAGCTCGGCGTCGGTGTATGGGCGGTCTGCCACTCGGGTGGAGGATCATACGTCCGTGGCCGTGCAACTGACCTCGCTCTCCCACGGCGCCGGATGCGGCTGCAAGCTTCCGGCGGCGTCGATCGGGCCGCTGCTGGCGGGCCTGTCGCCCGGTGACGACCCGAACGTGCTCGTCTCGTTCGATACCTCCGACGACGCCGGCGTCTATCGGCTCAGAGACGACCTGGCGCTGGTCCAGACCGTCGACTTCTTCACCCCGATCGTCGATGACCCGTTCGACTTCGGCCGTATCGCTGCCGCCAACGCCCTGTCCGACATCTACGCCATGGGTGCACAGCCGGTCAGCGCGCTCAATGTGGTGGCTTTCTCGCTCGAGCGGCTGGGGTCCGAGGTGCTGACCGAGATTCTGCGCGGAGGCGCAAGCGTCGCAGCCGAGGCGGGGTGTGCCATCGTCGGCGGCCATTCGATTGACGACGCGGAGCCCAAGTACGGGCTGGCGGTCACCGGCGTCGTCCACCCCGACCGGCTCCTCACCAACCGATCCGCCCGCGCCGGAGACGTCCTGGTCTTGTCCAAGCCGCTCGGTGCGGGAGCCGTGTCCACCGCGCTTAAGCGTGGCCTCAGAGCGCCGCTGCACGAGGCAGTCGCGGTGATGACGAAGCTCAACCGGGAGGCGTCGGAGGCCGCCGTCGGAGCGGCCGCCAGCGCGCTCACCGACGTCACGGGCTTCGGATTGCTGGGGCACCTGCACGAGATGGCGGAGGGATCTGGGCTGTCTGCCGAAGTGAGCGCCGAGGCGGTACCCGCGATCGGCGGGGTGCTCGAGCTGCTGGCCGATCCCGAGGAGCGGGCCGTGGCCGGCGGGACGCGGCGCAACCGCGCCCATGCCGAGCAGTTCACGACCTTTTCCGGGGAAGTGCCCGAGGAGCGGCGGTGGTTGGCGTGCGACGCCATGACCTCGGGCGGACTGCTGGCGGCCGTCCCGGAGGGCAGCGCCCCGTCCCTCCCGGGTCAGGTCATCGGGCGGCTACTCGAGGGCCGGCCCGGGCAGATCCGAGTTATCTGAGATTCAGTCCGCGCGCCGGGCCCGGGCGTCAGGGCGCCGCTACTCCGCGCGCGCCAGCGCCACCGGCAGCCCCACCGCGAGACCCACGGCCGCCCCGACCCCGCCCGCGAGCCAGCTGACATGGGTGTCGGCGATGGGCATCAGGGCCACGACTGCGGCGATCACCGCTGCTCCGATCAGATCGGCCTCCACCTCCTCACCGTTGCGAAGCGCGAGCAGGTGCGGAACGGCCCAGGCGCAGAGCAGCGCCAGCGCGCCGCCGGTGCCGCCCAGGGCCACGGGGAAGGGGTAGGCGATCGCGGTGACGGCGATCCCGCCGACGGCACCCACTCCGAACAGGATCAGCACCGGCAGCGGACCGTGTCGGCGCTCTAGCAGCCAGCCGAAGATGGCGGTGGCCCCCAGCACGGCGAACGCCAGACCGGCGTTGTCGTAAGTGAACGCGGCGGTGGCGACGTGCCACCAGTGGCCAGTGGGCTTGCCATAGATGATCAGCGTGCCCTTGTGCACAGCGCCAGTGCGCCAGAGGAGCGATCCGACAATCCCCGCCGCCACCAGCAGCATCGTGGCGTAGGGGCGGGTGTCTGGACGGATCCCGGGAATCTCGCCACGCCTCAGCCGCGGCAGCGATGACGGCGCGCGCAGGCGGCGCTCTGCGACCCGGCCCTCGCGGTCGAGCTTCGGGGCCCGCTTGCGCAGCCGGTTGCCGCAGTACGGGCACTCCGTTATGTACGGGCTCACCTCGGACCCGCAGCTCTTGCAAATCACGAAGAGATCAGGTCCGCCCGCGCTCACAGCCCGATTGTAGAGCGGCCAAATGAAGGCCCGCTCCCATTGATTTGCCCCGAACGTGCCCTACACGCTGGTCGCGGCCACGATTTCTGCCATGACCTCGCGCAGGTCGTGGTTGGCCTCGTAGACCACCACCTGCCGGGCGGCACCGTTGCCCCGCTCGAGCAAATCCTCGACCGCGGCCAGCTCCGTTGAGGCTCCTAGGTCCTCCGCGTGCTCTCGCGTGCGGTCGAGCAGGCGTCGGGCGAGCGCCCGCGTCTGCACCCGCTCTGACTTTGGCAGGTCGACCAGCTCCCCATCCAGACCGTGCCGAGCGGCCAGCCACTTGTTCTCGTCGAGCATCTCGAACGGATAACGGGAAAGGTGTTTGCCCGCCTCGTAATGAAGAGCAAGCTCGCGGACCAGCGCCTGGGTGAGCGCAGCCAGCCCCAGCGTGTGCTCGACGTGCGTCTGGGCGTCCATCACCCGGATCTCGACCGTGCCGAAGTTGGGATGCGGGCGAACGTCGTACCAGAGGTAGGTGTAGTCCTCGATCACGTGCGTTCTGACCATGAACTCGATCCGCCGCTCGTAATCCGCCCAATCCTTGTAGGTGGGTGGCATCCCGACCCGGGGAAAGGCGCGGAAGATCGGCGTCCGTGTGGAGGCCAGGCCTGTGGCGTCCGCCCGCCAGAACGGGGAGTTCGCGGACAGGGCGAGGAGGACCGGGATGTGGACGCGCATGCCGTTGGCGACGTGGATCGCCTTCTCCGGGTCATCGATCCCGACGTGGACATGTATGCCGAAGATCAGTTCCTGTCGCGCGACGAACCTCAGCGCCGAGATCAGGTCGCGGTAGCGGGGGCGGGCCACCACGCGCTGGTCCTCCCACATTGCGAATGGGTGGGTTCCCGCCGCTCCAATCGCCAGATTCCTGCGGGCCGCCGTCTGGGCCACCTGCTGGCGGAGCGCTCGCAACTGCTCGGCGGCCACGGCCGTGGTGGGGCAGGGATCGGTTGAGATCTCGAGCACCGATTCCATCAGCTCGGGCTTGATCTCCCCGGTGGGCGTCGGCTCGAGCAGAGACTCGATGGCGTTCGCCAGCTCATTGGTCTCGGCGTCGAGGATCATCAGCTCTTCCTCGATGCCGATCGTGTAGGAAGGCTCGCGGAACCGGTGCTCCATAGGCGGCGCAGCCTAACGAGCGCCCTGGGCCTAGACTGGATGATGACGACCAGTTAGTGGCCCCAGGAGAAACGACAGGAGGCGCGCAAATGGCCCTCGGCTACGACGGCAAGCTGTACATCCTCGCCTTCGATCATCGAGGCTCGTTCCAGAAGAAGATGTTCGGGATCGCCGGCGACCCGACCCCCGAGGAGACCGAGACGATCTCCGACGCCAAGCGGCTGATCTTTGAGGGCATGCTGGTGGCCGTTGATCGGGGCGCGGAGGCCGGCGCGACCGGGGTCCTAGTCGATGAGCAGTTCGGCTCGAACATCCCGGAGCGCGCCCGGGAGCGCGGGCTGAAGCTGGCGATGCCGGTCGAGAAGTCGGGCCAGGACGAGTTCGACTTCGAGTACGGCGACGACTTCGCGGCCCACATCGAGGAGTTCGACCCCGACTTCGCCAAGGTCCTGGTCCGCTACAACCCGGAGGGCGAGGCGGAGCTGAACCAGCGTCAGCTGGAGCGCCTGAAGCGCCTGTCGGACTGGCTGCATGACAATGACCGCAAGTTCCTGTTCGAGCTGCTCGTACCGGCCACCGAGGAGCAGCTGAGCCGCGTCGACGGCGACTCGGACCGCTACGACGCCGAGCTCCGACCCGAGCTGATGCGCCAGGCAATCGAGCAGATCCAGGACGCCGGCGTGGAGGTGGACGTGTGGAAGATCGAGGGCGTGGACGAGCGCTCGGACGCCGCGATGCTCGCCGAGCAGACCCGCTCGGGCACTGGTCGCGAGGGCGTCAAGTGCGTCGTGCTCGGCCGCGGCGCCTCGACCGAGAAGGTCGACCAGTGGCTGCAGGCGGCGGCACCGGTCGAGGGTTATGTGGGCTTTGCGATCGGGCGCTCGATCTGGTGGGACGCGCTCAAGGGTTTCCTGGAAAAGCAGCTCGAGCGAGAGCCGGCCGCCGACCAGATCGCCGATAACTACCTGCGATTCACGCGCGTCTACGAGGGCCAGACCGTCCCGTAGGCGACATAACCCGTCGAGGCGGCTGATGGTAGGCTCGGCGCCTCCATGGCGATGAAGATGCGCCAGAGCCTCGCGCAGCTCGAGCAGGAGTTCTGGCACGAGGCCCAGCAGTCCCGGC
>DAIPIC010000020.1:0-23459 GCA_036771025.1 Solirubrobacteraceae bacterium | reverse complement strand
GCGCTGATCGACGGCGAGGAGGATCCCTACGGGGCCGACGACCTCGGCATCAGCCCTGCCAGCGACCGCGCGCTGGCCGCAGCCGAAGACGCCTACTTCACCGCCGCCGGCGAAGCCTTCTGGCACGAGGCCCAGCAGTCCCGGCGCCGCAGCGAGCGGCTCCAGCACCAAGCGGTGGTCCGCTCCCGCAAGCGGTTCTACCAGCGCCGCGAGCGGCGCCGGTCGATGCGCTTCTGGGTGCTGGTCGTCTCGCTGGTGGCGACGGCGGTGATCGTCACCGCCGCGATGTTCGCGTCGCTGTACTACCTGCTGAGCTGAGGCGGCCCGGCGGCCGGGTCAGCCCTCGTCGCCCATACCCTGGAGCGCCGCGTCCACCTCGTCGCGGGCGCCCTTGCCCTCGCTCATGCGCTCCTGCTGGATCTCCAGATACACCTCCTTGCGAAAGACCGGGATGTCCCGCGGTGCCTGGATCCCGACCCGGACCTTCTCGCCCATGATCGCGAGCACCGTGACCTCTATGTCGTCCCCGATCATGATGCTCTGGTTCGACTTGCGCGTCAGTACCAACATGGGAAGTGCCTCCCTGCTCGGCCGATAAGTCTTCACGGACCCGAGAATGCCGTCACACGCACACCCCGGAGCCCAGAGCCAGCATACAACGTGAGCCTTTGCACAAGCAAACGGTTCGACGACCCCGCGTCAGGGACGAAACATGGGGCCGGGAGGCGCCGGACCATTCCCCGCGAACCCCCAGGAGCGGGTCCAGTTGCCCTGTAATAGTCTGCCGCCGTGATGGCCCCCAAATCGCTTCGGCCGCAGCTCAACCAGATCCGTGCCTGGGTCCGCCAGGGACGGACGGATGCCTGGATCGCTCACCAGCTCGAGGTCACCGTCCAGCAGATTCAGTCTTTCAAGCGCGAGCAGGGACTTGAGCCCGGCAGCGACTCGGACGCCGTCCCGGCGGCGCCCGACTTCGACGACGAGATCGACCTGCGCGCCGAGGACGACGCGCTGATAGCCGCCGAGCTAGAGGCCGCCGAGGCCGAGCGGCCCGAGGACGAGCAGGAAGAAGCCGAGGGGGAGCGCGGCGGCCGGCGCAGGCGCCGTCGCAGCGGCCGGGGGCGGGCCCGGCGCAAAGGCACCGGCGGTCCGCTGGAGGCCACATTCGATCACGGCGAAGAGGGCTACGGCCTATGGCTAGATCCGGCCGTCCAGGACGATCCGATCTACGCCGAGTACTGGGCCGGGCATCGTCCGGTCGAGGTCACGATCGAGGAAGACCAGATCGTGATCCGTCGCGCGGGCAGCGACGAGTCAGAGGACGAGGACTGACCTAAAAATCGGGCGCCGCCGGCATTCCGGCGTAGTTCTCGGCCAGACTTCGCGCCGCGGCCTGCGATCGGCCGAGGTACTCGAGCCGGGCTAGCTGAAGCATACGGTCGAAGGGCCCCTGGCCCAGGTCGTGCAGGAGTTGGGTCATGTAGTTGGAGAAGTCCTGAGCCCGCCATACGCGCCGCAGAGCCGTCTCCGAGTACCGCTCGATGGCCTCAGCCGATCCCCGCCGGTAGAACTGCACCAGCGCCATAGCCATCAGGCGGGCGTCATTGACCGCCAGGTTCAGCCCCTTGGCGCCGGTGGGCGGCACGATGTGGGCGGCGTCGCCGGCCAGCAAGAGCCGGCCATGCTGCATCGGCTGGCAGACGAAGCTGCGCATCGGCGTGATCCCCTTATCGAACACGCGTCCTTCGTTGACGCTCCAACCCTCGGTCGCCAGTCGAATCTGGAGCTCCTCCCAGACGCGGTCGTCGGGCCAGTTTTCGAGCTTCTCGTCCAGCGGTACCTGGATATAGAGCCGGCTCACCTTTGGCGAGCGCATCGAGTAGAGCGCAAAGCCCCGCTCGTGCCAGGCGTAGATGAGCTCGTCGGTGGCCGGGGCAGCCTCGGCCAAGATCCCCAGCCACCCGAACGGATACTCGGTCTCGTATGTGGTGAGCGTCCCGGCTCCCAGCGAAGGCCGGCACACGCCGTGGAAGCCGTCACAGCCGGCGATGAAGTCGCATTCCAGCTCCTGCTCGCCGTCGCTGTCCGTAAATGTGACCCCGGGCCGCTCCGAATCAAGTCCGTGGACCGCCGTGTCGGTCACCTCGAAACGCAGATCAATTCCCCGACCGAGCGCGCCTGCGATCAGGTCCTTGAGGACCTCGTGCTGGCCGTAGATCGTCACATGGCGCCCGGTCAGCTCGGTGATCGGAACGTACGTCGTGCGTCCCTGATGCCGGAGGTTGATGCCGTTGTGCTGAAGGCCCTGGCGTGCCAGCCGGTCGCCCACCCCGAGTTCATGTAGGAGGTCAACGGTGTTCTGTTCCAGCAGCCCCGCGCGGGCACGGCGTTCGACGTGCTCGCGGCTTCGATCCTCGAGCACCACGGTCTCGATCTCCTCTCGCGCCAATAGCAGCGCCAGCGTCAGCCCTGCGGGGCCGGCGCCGATGATGCCGACCTGGGTTCGCACCTAAATGGGGTAAGAGCGCGGCTGCTCCTGGATGGTGATCCAGCGCAAATCCGTGAACTGCTCGAGCGCAGCCCGCCCACCGAAGCGCCCCCAGCCGCTGCTCTTCACGCCACCGAACGGCATCTGCGGCTCGTCGTGAACGGTCGTGTCGTTGACGTGGCAGATGCCGCTCTCGATGCGCTGCGCCAGCTCCAGTGCGGCGGGGACGTCCTCGCTGAACACCGCCGCGGCCAGACCATAGTCGGTGTCGTTGGCCACCTTGACCGCCTCGTCCGGACCGTCGACGGGGACGATCGTGACCAGCGGCCCGAATGACTCCTCGGAGTAGACGCGCATGTCCGGGGTCACGCCCTTGAGCACGGTGGGCGGAAAACAGGGACCCTGCGACTCACCGCCGGACAGGACCTGTGCGCCGCCGGACACGGCGTCCTCCACGAGCTTCGCCACGCGTTGCAGGGCGGACGAATTGATCAGCGGGCCGATCGCGGTATTCGAGTCCCTCGGGTCACCGACCGGGAGGGCCTGGGCGCGGCTCGCGAGCTTCTCCGACAGGGAGTCCGCGACCGCCGTATCCACGACGATGCGCTCCGTCGACATGCAGATCTGGCCCTGATGGAAGAAGGCGCCGAAGCTGGCCGCGGCAGCGGCCCGGTCGAGATCCGCGTCCCGGAGCACCACCATCGGAGCCTTGCCGCCCAGCTCGAGGAGTACGGGCTTCAGATGCCGACCGGCCTTCTCTGCGATCACGCGCCCCACCTGGGTCGATCCCGTGAAGTTGATCCTCCGAGTGGCGCGATGCTCGATGAGCGCGTCAACGACGTCGGCTGCATCCGCTGGATCGTTGGTGATCAGGTTGAGGACGCCGGGTGGAAGTCCTGCGTCCTGAATTGCACGCACGACTGCCGCGTGTGTTCGGGGGCACAGCTCCGACGCCTTGAGCACCACGGTGTTCGCGTACGCGAGCGGCGCCGCGACGGCCCTGGTGGACAGAATCACTGGCGCGTTCCACGGCGCGATCCCGACCACCACGCCGGCCGGCTGACGCACGCCCATGGCCAGCTTGCCTGGAACGTCTGAGGGGATCACCTCCCCCACCAGGCCATAGGCCTGCGCGGCCGCCTCGCGGAGCATGGCGGAGGCGAGCTCGACGTTGAACATGCCCCAACCGAACACCGCTCCGGTCTCTTCCGTGACGATGGTTGCGACCTCCTCGGCACGCTCCGAGAGCAGGTCGGCGGCCTTGAGGAGGATGCCGCGGCGCACGGCCGGCTGACTCTGCGACCACTGCTCGAACGCAGCCTGGGCCGCGTCCACGGCCGCGGAGGCGTCTTTCGCTTCGGCGGCTGCCGCCCGTCCCACGGGTTCATCGGTGTAGGGGAAATGCTGCTCGTACTCGCGGCCAGAGGCGGCGGCGGTCCACTGGCCGCCGATCAGGAGTTCTTGCCGTTCCATCACGTTCTCCATTCGTCTTTATTCACGCAGAGCTTCGATCCTGTCCCTTGCCACTGGCTCGTCTACCCGATGCGGCCACGAGCTCTCGAACCGTGTAGCCGACCGGGACCAGGCGGATGTGGAAGCGGTCGACGATCTCTCCCCACAGACCGCGCGGGAAGATAAGGGTCACGGCGATGGCGACGGCTCCCAGCCCGACTAGGTACCAGCTGCCGTCGTTCTGGAACTCCTGCTGGATCCCGAAAAGCACCAGCGCGCCCAGTACCGGCCCCTCGAATGTCCCCAGACCGCCCAGCAGGACCATGAAGATCATGTAGGCCGACCACTGGACGCCGAAGATCGAAGCGGGCGTGACGATCAGCGTGTTGGCCATGGTGATCGCGCCCGCAGCCCCGCACCCGACCGCCGCGAGCAGGAACACAACCCGCTTGGCCTGCGAGACGCGGACTCCGACCGATTCCGCCGCGCGCTCGTCGTCGCGAATCGCCTGCAGCGAGGCTCCCAGGCGGCTGCGCAAGAGGACGAAGGTGACGAGAATCAGCCCCACCATCAGCGCCAGAGCCACCCAGTAGGTGTAGGCCTGCCGGTCGGCCGGGGCGTAGACGTTCAGCGCGTTCAGCGAGCGCCCCGTTCCGCCGCCGATCGACTGGTCGTTGGTCACGAGCAGTCTGAACAGCTCGGCCACCACCCACATGCCGATCGCGAACTGTCCGCCTCTGAGCCTGAAGACGAGCAAGGAGGTGGGCAGCGACACGAGTCCGCAGAAGAGGGCGGCGAGCACCACGGCCACGTAGCCGTTGATGCCGTGGTCGGTGAACACGATCACGGCATAGGCCCCGATGCCGATGAACGCCTGCTGCCCGACCGAGACGAGTCCCGCGTAGCCCGCCAGGGCATTCCACATCACCGCGAGGATGATCAGGACGAAGAGCTCGGTCAGCTTTTCCGTGGTGCCCGGCCCGAACCAGTAAGGAAGTATCGCCAGCACGACGGCCAGTCCGACCGACCCTCCGGCGAACAGAAGCGAGATCCTCGTCCACCTCTGGACCTTGGTCTGGCGCGAGGGGACCTGGGGCCGTGCGGCGGTGACGCTCATGCCCGTGCCTCCTGCGCGGCGAAGATCCCCTGGCTGCGGAAGGCCAGGACGGCAAGGAACAGGACATGGCCGCAGAAGATCGACCACGAAGCGCCGAACGCCTCGGCGCCGATGGTCTGCGCCAGGCCGAGCGCGATCCCCCCGACGAGCGTCCCCCACAGTGACCCCAGACCACCGATCACGACGGCCTCGAAGGCGAAGATCAGCTGTGCGGGGCCCAGGGTGGGGTCGAACGAGGAGCGCATCCCGAAGAACGTCCCGGCAAGCGCCGCGGTGGCCAGCGCGATCGCCGCCGCCACTGCGTAGACGCGCTTGGCGTTGATACCCACCAGCTCGGCGGTCGCCGCGTCGTCGGCGGTGGCTCGCATCATCCGCCCCAGCTGTGTGTAGGAGAGCATCAGCTGCAGCCCCACGAGGACGATCACCGCGACCCCGAAGATGAGCGCGCTCAAGCCCGAGATCGTGATCTGACCCGAGATCCGCCAGCTCGCGGTCGTCAGGGCCCCGGCGCCCAGGGAGTGCGTATCGGCGGAGAAGATCTCGAGCAGCAGGTTGCCGATCACCACCGACAGCCCGAAGGTGGCCAGCAGCGGAGAGAGCTCTCCGCCGCGCAGGCTGCGATTGAACATCGTGTACTGGAGGGCGGCGCCGGCCAGGGCGGCTCCGGGGAGCACGATCACGAGCGCCGCAAGCGGTGAGATTCCGATGTGCTGGGAGGCGACCAGGACCATGAAGGTTCCGAGCAGCGCCAGATCGCCGTGGGCCAGGTTGATGATCCGCATGACCCCGAACATGAGCGACAGCCCACAGGCGAACAGGGCGTACAGACCGCCCAGCAGAATTCCCTGGATTACCGCGTTGACCCAGGTCACGCCGCAGTCCTCGCGAGCCCGAAGTAGGCGTTCGTCACCTGCTCACGGGTAAGCGACTCGGACGGACCCTCCAGCACCATCCGACCCTCGAGCATGCAGATGACCCGCTGAGAGACGGCCATCGCCCGGCCGAGATCTTGCTCCACGAGCAGCACGGTGGTCCTCTGTGCAATGACGGTGGCCAGCGATCGATAGAGGTCGTCAACGGCCACCGGCGCCAGACCGAGCGAGACCTCGTCGAGCAGCAGCAGGTTGGGGTTTGCCATCAGCGTCCGCCCGATCGCGGTCGCCTGCCGCTCGCCGCCCGACAGGTTCACGGCGCGACTCTTGCGCCTCGCGGCGAGCATCGGGAACGCCTCCAGCACCTTGTCGAGCGTCCAATAGCCGGGCCGGGCCGCGACCCGCAGGTTCTCCTCCACCGTGAGGCTGAGGAACAGATGACGGCCCTCGGGCACCAAACCGATGCCCAGCGCGACCCGCTTGTACGCCGGCACCCGGGTGATGTCGGAGCCCCGGAACGCGATCGTCCCCGAGGCGGGCTGCTGAGCGCCGGCGATTGTTCGCAGCAGAGTCGACTTCCCCGCTCCGTTGGCCCCCACCAGGGCGACGGTCTCGCCTTCCGCGAGCTCGAGGCTGACACCGCGCAGGGCCTGGAGCAGCCCGTGGCGAACGTCGAGGTCGCGGACCTCGAGGATGCTCATGCCGCGCTTCCCAGGTAGGCATCCATCACCGCCCGGTCGCTCATCACAGCCTGCGGATCTCCGTCGGCGATGATCGTTCCGGAGGCCAGGCAGATCAGGCGATGGGCTACGCGGAGCAGCGCGTGCACGACGTGCTCGATCCACACGATCGTGAGCCCGCCGGCGTGCAGGTTGGTGATGTGCTCGACAAGCTCTACGGTTTCCGGCTCTGTCAGGCCGCCCGCGATCTCGTCGAGCAGCAGAAGCTGCGGATCGGTGGCCAGCGCTCGTGCCAGCTCCAGGCGCTTGCGGTCGAGCAGTCCGAGCGTGTCGGCTCGCCGGTTGCCGAGCGGGAGCATCCCGGTCAGCTCGAGACCCTCGAGCGCCTTCTGGCGGGCGGGTGAGCCGCGCAGTCGCCCGCCCATGGTCGTTGCCACGAGCACATTCTCGAACACCGTCATGCCCGTGAAGGGCCGCGGAATCTGGTGGGTACGGCCCACTCCCAGCCGGCAACGAGCCGCCGCCCGCAGTGATGTGACGTCACGCCCGGCCAGCACGACCGTTCCGCTGTCGGCACGGGTGGCGCCCGCCAGGACGTCGAGCAATGTGGTCTTGCCGGCCCCGTTGGGACCGACCACGCCCAACGCGGCACCTTGCGGGATCTCGAGCGTGACGTCCTCCAGCACCTGGAGCGCACCGAACCGCTTGCCCACCTGGCGGGCGGCAAGCAGCGGCTCACCCGCGCGCGGAGCTCCGGTGGGCCGGTGCTGGGCGCCCGCGGTCACACAGATCCGTAGGGCCTGAGCTTTGCCTGGATCGGGATGCTGGGATCCTGGACGTGCTCGGTCATGAGCAGGTCGAGCGGGAACTTTGAGCCGGGCTTGGACTTGAACCACTGGCAGCCTGGAATGACCGTGTCCACCACATTCTTCACGGGCCCCTTTGTCCAGTCCAGGTGACCCATCGGTGTGTTGACCTTAAGGGTCGTGATCGAGTTGGCCAGCCCCAGCTTGTCCTTCGGGTTGGGCGCGTGCTTGAGGGCCGCGATCCCGACGTCCCATAGCGCGAAGTCAGCGCCAAGCTGCTGCGTCCATTGCTTGCCGGTCGCTTCATAGCCAGCCTGCATCTGCCGTCCGCTCAGTCCTGTGAGCGATGAGGAGTACGGCCACACGGGGTGCCAGTATGCCCCCGTGGCCAGCGTCGGACCAAGGTTGCCGAGCGCCTCCACCTGGGAGGGGAAGAGACCGGTCTTGGCGATCTGGGCGATGATGGGCTTGTACCCCTGCTGGATCGCCTGACGCCAGAACGTGGCGAAGTCCGGCGGCAGGGGAAACGTGTTGAGGATCTGGCAGTTGTGCGCCTTGAACGTGGCTATCTGTGAGGAGAAGTCGTTTAGCCCGTCGTTGTACGGCCCGGCGTCGACCACCGTGAACCCGCCCTTCTTGAGCAGCGGAATCAGGCCCATCCGGATCGCGTTTCCATCGGAGTCGTTTGGATAGAGCGCACCCACGACCTTGTTGGTGGGGAGCAGATGCCACTGGCTGATGTAGGTGGCAGCGAAGTTCTCCACGCCGAACGAGAAGTGGTAGGTGTATTTGTAGGCCGCCTTATTCCCGGGCTTTGCGCCGCGGCCGAAGTACCACGCCTCCCACGGCACGACGGTGGAGATGCAAGGCGTGCCGGCAGCCTCGCAGGCGTCTGAGACCGGATTGGTCACCTCCGGGGTTGAGGTGGTCAGCATCAGGTCGACCTGGGAGCTGTTGATCAGGCTGTTGGCGGCCGAGGCGGCCACCTGTGGGCTCGACTGAGAGTCCTTCTGGAGGATCTCGATCGAGTAGTGCTTTCCGTTTGCGCCCGTGATCCCGTTGGCGATCGCCTTGCGCACCACGCCCAGCACGTACGGGTCGGGTTCACCGAAGGACGCGGCCTCTCCGGTCAGCGGGCTCACGTAACCGATCTTGATCGTGTTGGAGCTTCCGCCCGAGCCGCTCTTCTTGACTCCGCACGCCGCCAGCGCGCCGCCCGAGCTCAACAGCAGCCCGGTCGCGCCCGCTCGCTTGACGAATTCGCGCCGTCCCAAGAGCTCCTGCTGATCTCCGCTCATCACCTCTCCTCGCTCGCGATGGCTCATCGAGTTGCGTCGGCCGCCCCCAGCGTATAGCCTCGTGCGCATCGCAGTCAAGCGTTCGCATAGCGCACAAAATGGCTGAACAGCTGTCGCTGGCCGAGGCGGTCAGGGAGCTCGTGGCCGACGGCGACAGCGTTGCGCTCGAGGGCTTCACCCATCTGATCCCCTACGCCGCGGGTCACGAGCTGCTGCGCCAGGGCCGGCGGGAGCTCGAGCTGATCCGGATGACACCCGATCTGCTCTATGACCAGATGATCGGGATGGGCGCGGCGCGGCGGCTGGTGTTCTCCTACGGCGGCAATCCAGGCGTGGGCTCGCTGCACCGCTTCCGAGACGCGATCGAAAACGACTGGCCGCGTGCCATCGAGATCGAGGAGCACTCGCACGCCGGCATGGCGAATGCCTACGCGGCCGGGGCGGCTTCCCTGCCGTGCGGACTGATGCGCGGATACCTTGGCAGCGACCTGGTGGCGCACACCCGCGTCGAGCCGCTGCGCTGTCCGTTCACCGGCGAGCAGCTGGTCGCCGTTCCGGCCCTCCGTCCCGACGTGGCGATCATCCACGCGCAGGAAGCCGACCGCCGCGGCAACGTCCAGCTGTGGGGCATCCCGGGCGTGCAGAAGGAGGCGGTGTTGGCGGCCGGCCGAGCGCTCGTCACTGTGGAGCGCGTGGTAGACGAGCTCGGGCCGCGGCCGGGCGCGGTCATCATGCCGGGGTGGGTGATCGACGCGGTGGTCGAGGCTCCGGGTGGCTCGCTTCCGTCGTACTCGCACGGCATCACCGATCGTGACAACGACTTCTACCGCTTCTGGGACCGGCTGAGTCGCGATCGCGGAGCGTTCACCGCATGGATGAAAGAGCACGTGCTTAAGGAACCCGCGCTGAGGTGAGCGCCACCACGGTCACCGAGTCCGCGACGCTCGAGGAGATTCAGACCGTTGTCGCTGCCCGCCGTCTGCGGACGGCGCGCAGCGTGTTCATCGGTGTGGGCCGGCCGAGCACTGCCGCCATGCTGGCTCGCACCGTCCACAACCCGGAGCTGGTGTTGGTGTACGAATCGGGCACGGTGGGTGCCAAGCCGTGGCATATCCCCCTCTCGATCGGCGACGGCGAGCTCGCCGAGACCGCCGACTTCGTCGTCTCGGTTCCGGAGATGTTCAATTACTGGATCGGCGCCGGGCGGATCGAGGTCGCGTTCCTGGGCGCCGCCCAGGTCGATCGGCACGCGAACCTGAACTCCACGGTAATTGGCGGGTACGAGCATCCCAAGGCCAGGCTGCCGGGCGCCGGCGGTGCGCCGGAGATCGCTGCCTCCTGCGACGAGGTGATCGTGATCGTGCCTCACGCCCGACGCACGTTCGTACCTCGGCTCGACTTCCGGACCACCGTCGGCTACGGCGAGGGCCCGGAGTCTCGCGAGCGGCTCGGCTTCCGCGGCGCCGGCCCGACGGCGGTGATCACAGACCTCGGCGTGCTCGAACCACATCCGGAAACCAAGGAGCTCACGCTCGTCGCCGTACATACCGGGGTCGAGGTCGAACAGGTGCTCAGCCGGACCGGGTGGGAACTGGATCAAGCCCACCCGGTGTTGCGGACGGAGCCGCCGACGGACGGGGAGCTGTCGGCACTGCGCGAGCTGGTGAGCCGGTGAGCGATGAGACCCCCATCGCTTACCGCCGGGAGCCGGTCGAGGCCCATCCGCCGCTGGATTACCCGCCGTATCGCTCGACGGCGCTCCGCCATCCCAAGCAGCCGCTCGTCTACCTGCCGCACACCATTACCGAGATCACCGGGCCCCAACTCTCGCCCCAGCGAATGGCGGACGAGCACGACAACGACCTCACCACCCAGCACGATGGAGCGCCGATCGGCGAGCGGATAATCGTCTCCGGGCGGGTGCTCGACACGGAGGGCAAGCCGCTGCGGGACACGCTGGGCGAGATCTGGGAGGCCCACGGGGCCGGGCGCTACCGGCACGTGTGGGATCGCTGGCCCGCCGAGCTCGACCCGAACTTCTCGGGCGCCGGCCGTACGGTTACCGACCGGGAGGGCCGCTACAGCTTCGTGACGATCAAGCCCGGTCCCTACCCCTGGGGCAACCACGAGAACGCGTGGCGCCCGGCCCACATCCATTTCTCGCTGCTGGGGCGGGCGTTCGCCCAGCGCCTGGTCACCCAGATGTACTTCCCGGGCGATCCGTTGTTCGAGTTCGACCCGATCTTCAACTCGGTGCCCGACCCGGCGGCGCGCGATCGGATGGTGTGCCGGTTTCAGATGCAGGAGAGCGTGGACCACTGGGCGCTGGCCTACGAGTTCGACATCTACTTGCGAGGGCCAGCCAAAACGCCGTTCGAGGAGGCGCATTGAGCTTCGGCCTGACACCGTCACAGACCGTGGGGCCCTTCTTCGCCATCGGGCTGCCATGGGACGCTGGCCCACTCGCCGTTGCGGACAGCACCCCGGGCGCGATCCGGATCACGGGTACGGTGTACGACGGCGCCGGGGACCCCGTGGCCGACTCGCTGATCGAGACCTGGCAGGCCGATCCCGACGGGCGCTTTGCGGATCTGTACGGACACGGCGGCCCCTCGCAGGTTCCCGGCTTTCGCGGCTTTGCTCGCTACGGCGCCGAGGATGGCGATGGCCGGTTCGAGATCGTGACGGTCAAGCCCGGAGCTGTGCCGGCCCCGGACGGCGGGGAGCAAGCGCCGCATATCGACGTGTCCGTGTTCGCCCGCGGGATGCTCCACCGCTGCGTGACGAGGATCTACTTCGCCGACGAAACGGAGGCCAACGCCACCGATCCCGTGCTGCGCGAGGTTCCCGCCCCCCGGCGTGACACGCTGCTCGCTAGCTCGGTCGAGGGCGGCTATCTGTTCGACATTCGACTTCAGGGACCGCAGGAGACGGTGTTCTTCGCAGTGTGATGGCCGTCGCGCGCTCGCACGAGAGACAGTTCGTTCAGTCGCTCGAGCGCGGCCTCGAGGTGATCCGCGCGCTCAGCCTCCCCGGGGCAGGTCGCACGCTGTCTGAGGTGGCCCACGACGCCGCAATGACCCGCGCGTCGGCCCGCCGCTTCCTGCTTACCCTTGAACAGCTCGGCTACGTCCGCTCCGAGGACCGGCGGTTCGCGCTGACGCCGCGCGTGCTCGAGCTGGGATATGCGTACCTCTCCAGTCTGACGCTCCCTCAGATCGCCCAGCCTCATCTGCGCGAGCTGGTCGAGCAGGTTCATGAGTCTTCGTCGGTCTCGGTGCTCGACGGTCCCGACGTGGTCTATGTGGCGCGCGAGCCCACCCAGCGGATCATGACCGTGTCCATCTCGGTGGGAACCCGCTTCCCGGCCTATGCCACTTCCATGGGGCGCATCCTGCTGGCCGGACTGGCCGACGGCGAGCTCGACAGATTCCTCGCGGCGGCAGAGCTCCGGCCGTTCACCGCCGCGACCATTACGGACGCGAACCGGCTCCGCACGGAGATCGAGCGCGTGCGCCGGCAAGGGTGGGCGCTCGTGGATCAGGAGCTGGAGGATGGGCTGCGCTCGGTGGCGGTCCCGATTCGCGATTCGGCCGACGCCGTCGTCGCCGCGATCAACCTCTCGACTCACGCCAGCCGCAGGACCCCGGCGGCGATCCGGCAGGAGCTCTTGCCGCCCCTGCGCCTGGCGGCGACCGCGATCGAGGGCGATCTGGCGGCCGGCCGAGTCCCATAGGATCGACGCAGGGGATGAGCGTCGACATCGAGCAGCTCGCCGCGATCGACGTGCACGTGCACGCCGAGCGCAACGAGGGAGAGCCGCAGGACCCGGTGACCGGCGAGGTGCTCGAGGCCGCCGCGCGCTACTTCGGCGGCAGCCCGCCACAGCCGACGGCGCGGGAGGTGGCCGGTTACTACCGCCAGCGCAACATGCTGGCGGTGATCTTCACGGTCGACGACGAGGCAGGGATGGGCCGGCGCCGCCTTGGAAACGACGAGGTGCTGGTGGCGGCGCGCGAGAACCCCGACGTACTGATCCCGTTCGCCAGCGTCGACCCACACAAGGGCAAGCTCGCCGTGCGAGAGGCACGCCATCTGATCGAAGAGGGCGTCCGGGGGTTCAAGTTCCACCCCAACACCCAGGCCTTCTGGCCCAACGACCGCGCCTGGTATCCGCTCTACGAGGTCATCGCGGCGGCGGAGATGATCGCCCTGTTTCACTCCGGCACGACCGGCATCGGCGCCGGCATGCCGGGAGGAGGCGGGGTGCGCCTGAAGTATTCGAACCCGATGTGCGTCGACGACGTGGCCGCCGACTTCCCGGAGCTGAAGATCATCCTCGCCCACCCCTCCTTTCCGTGGCAGGACGAGGCGCTGGCGGTGGCCGTGCACAAGCCCAACGTGTACATCGACCTGTCCGGCTGGTCGCCGAAGTACTTCCCCGAGAACCTGATCCGTTACACGAACACGCAGCTCAAGCACAAGATGCTGTTCGGATCCGACTATCCCCTGATCACGCCCGACCGCTGGCTGTCCGACTTCGAGAAGCTCGCCATCAAGGACGAAGTGAGACCGCTCGTGCTCAAGGAGAACGCCGCCCGGCTGCTGGGCCTCCGGACATGAGCCGCGGGGATCTGAGCTGGCCGCTGCGGCGCGCGGCGCGCCTGTACGGCGATTCGCTGGCGGTGATCGACGGACCGGCATCGGTCACGTACGCCGAACTGGGGGCGCGTGCGGGGGCGCTCGGCTCGGGCCTGGCGCTTCTGTCTGTCTCGGCCGGGGGACGGGTCGGATTCCTGGGCGTGAACTCGCTGGCTCACCTCGAGTGCTGGCTCGGCGTTCCGGCCTCGGGCCGGGTGCTGGTCGACCTGAACTTCCGCCTGGCCTTATCTGAGCTGGCCTTCATTGTCGACGACTGCGAGCTCGAGGTATTGATAGTCGGCCCCGACCAGCTCGAGCTTGCGCGAGAGCTACGTGCCGCGTGCCCCAGCCTGCGGACGCTCGTGCTGGACGCGCCCGCCTCCTGTCCTGAGGACTGCGAGCCCTACGAGCGTCTCGTCTCGGGCCCGCCGGAGGCGCCGGCGCCGGAGCCGAACGAGGACGACCTGGCGGCAATCTCCTACACCGGGGGAACCACCGGCCGTCCTAAGGGCGTGATGCTCAGCCACGGAAACCTGCTGGCGAATGCCCGGCACAACCTGATCGCCACCGGCCACCGCCCGTCCGACCGCTGGCTGCACGTCTGCCCGATGTTCCATGTGGCAGGCACGGCCAATGTGCTGGCGTGCACATGGACCGGCGCCCGTCAGGTGCTCCTGCCGCGCTTTGACGCCGCGGCGGTGCTGGACGCCATCGAGCGCGAGGCGATCACTCATATGGTGCTCGTGCCGACGATGCTGTCGATGCTGCTCGAGGTCCTTGACGGCCAGCCTGCCGAGCGGCGCCTCGATTCGCTGCGGCACATTCAGTACGCCGCCTCACCGATCTCCGCCGCGCTTCAGCGGCGGGTCCTCGAGCGCTTTGACTGCGACATCGTCCAGTTCTACGGGATGACGGAGGCCGCCCCCACGGTCACGTGCGCCACCGCTGAGGATCACCGCCGAGGGTTCGCGGGAGACCTGGGCTACGTTCAGCGGTTGCGCTCGATCGGCGCGCCCGTGATCGGCGTGGAGGCCCAGGTGCGAGGCCCCGACGGCGATCGGTTGCCGCCGGGGGAGGTGGGAGAGCTCTGGGTACGCGGACCCAACGTGATGCTCGGGTACTGGCGGCGGCCAGCGGCGACCGACGAGGTCCTCCTCGACGGCTGGTACCGCACGGGCGACGCGGCCTACTCCAGCGAGGACGGCTATCTGTATCTGGTCGACAGGCTCAAGGACATGGTCATCACCGGCGGCGAGAACGTGTACTCCATGGAGGTGGAGGCGGCGCTGTCCGAGTGCCCGGGGGTCCGGGAGGTGGCCGTGTTCGGCGTGCCGGACCCCCGCTGGGGCGAGGCCGTGTACGCGGTGGTGGTCATGGAGGACGGACAGGATCTCGACGAGCAGCAGCTGATCGCTCATTGCCGGGAGCGGATCGCGGGCTACAAGATCCCTCGCCGGTTCGAGCTGCGCCACGAGCCACTGCCGAAGTCCGGGGCGGGCAAAATCCTCAAGAACGTGCTTCGCGGACCGTTCTGGGCGGCGCAGGAAGGGTCGGTTAGGTGACGGCACTGTTCGCCGGGACCTACGCCCGCGGCGGCGCGGCCGCGGCGGTGTCCGACCAGGCTTGGGTGCAGGCGATGCTCGACGTCGAGGCGGCGCTCGGGGGGCCGCAGCTGTCAGCCGCGGAGGTGGACGTGGCGCAGCTGGGACGGGAGGGCGCCGAGCACGCTTCGCCGGTGGTACCCCTGGCGCAGAGGTTTCGGGAGACCCACGCGGATGCCACCAGCCAGGACATCCTCGACACCGCGATGATGCTGGTGGCCAAACGAGCGTCTGGCCCGATTCTCGAAGACGCCCGGGCAGCCGCTGACGCAGCCGCCGGTCTGGCCGAGCGTCATCGCGGTACAGCTGTGATGGGGCGGACACTCCTCCGGGATGCGCTGCCCACCTCCTTCGGTCTGAAGGCCGCCAGGTGGATGGTGGCCATCGATGAGGGGCGCGAGGCCCTGGCCTCGGTCCCCCTCGCCGTTCAAATGGGCGGGGCGGTCGGGCAGCGTGACCCCGCGGTGGCCAGGGAGGTGGCGCTGCGTCTGGGACTCGAGGAACCGGTCCTGGCTTGGCACACCGACCGCGTCCGTCCGGCGCGGCTGGCTGCGGCACTGGGGCTGCTGGCCGGTGCGCTTGGCAAGGTGGCCCGCGACGTGACGCTGACAGGCGAGCTGCGGGAGGGGGTCCCCGGTCGCGGCGGGTCTTCGGCCATGCCTCACAAACGCAATCCGGTCGCGGCCGTGTCCGTTCTGGCCTGTACGCGCCGGGTGCCGGGACTGATGGCCACCATGTTCGCCTCCATGGAGCAGGAACATGAGCGGGCCGCGGGAGCCTGGCAGGCCGAATGGGGAACGGTCACCGACCTGTTGCGCCTGACCGGATCGGCCGCCGCCTGGGCGCGCGACCTCCTGGAGCACCTCGAGGTCGATGCCGCAGCGATGCGCGCGGCAGTCGGCGACGATCCCGACCTGGGCGCCTCCGAGAGGCTCATCGACCGGGCGCTGGAGTCTCACCGGAGGAGCCCGAACCCATCAACCGACTGACCCTTGGAGCGCGCGTCATGAGTGAGAATCACTACGAGGAAGGGATGAAGGTTCGCCGCGATGTCCTCGGCGACGAGTACGTAGATCGATCGATCGAACGGACCACGCCGCTCACGGCGCCTTTCCAGGAGCTGATCACACGGTACGCCTGGGGCGAAGTCTGGTCCCGGCCCGGGCTGGACCGCAGTGTGCGAAGCGCGATCACGCTCGCGTTGCTGACGGCCCTCGGCCGGGAGCACGAGCTCGAGGTACATCTCCACGCCGCACGTCGCAACGGTCTAAGCGACGAAGAAATCGGAGAGGTACTGCTGCACACGGCCATCTACGCCGGCGCCCCCGCCGCCAACGCGGCGTTCGCGGTGGCACAGCGCACGCTGAGCGAGCACAGGAGGTAGCACCATGGCTCTTCGAGACGCTCCCCCATTCCGCGCCGACCACGTCGGCAGCCTGCTCCGTCCGCCACGGCTGCTCGAGGCCCGCGAGGATCACGCCGCCGGACGCATCGACGATTCGGAGCTGCGAGCGGCCGAGGACGAGGCGATCCGCGAGGTGGTCTCACTCCAGCATGACATCGGCCTGCGCAGCGCAACCGACGGGGAGTTCCGCCGAGCATCCTGGCACATGGACTTCATCTACTCGCTCGACGGGATCAGCAAGGCACCGGGCGATCTCAAGGTCCAGTTTCACAACGAGCAGGGCGACATCGAGTTCACGCCCGCGGCGATGCGGATCGACGACAAGCTCGGCGTCTCGGAGACCATCTTCGGCGAGGCCTTCCGGTTCTTGCAGTCCTGCGTGTCGCCGGATCAGACGCCAAAGCTGACGATTCCCTCGCCCAGCATGGTCCACTACCGCGGCGGACGGGCATCGATCGACGAGTCGGTGTACCCCGATCTGGATTCGTTCTGGTCAGATCTCGTGGCCGCATACCGGGAGGAGGTCCGCCGCTTAGGCGAGCTCGGCTGCACCTATCTGCAATTCGACGACACCAGCCTGGCCTATCTGAACGACCCCAAGCAGCGCGAGTACATGCGTCAGATCGGAGGTGACGCCGAGCACCAACACGAGGCCTACATCAGCCACATCAACGAGGCGCTGGCCGAGCGGCCCGCCGGCATGTCGGTGACCACCCACATGTGTCGAGGGAACTTTCGCTCCTCCTGGGTGGCCGAAGGCGGGTACGACTTCGTCGCCGAGGCGCTGTTCAACGGACTTGCCGTCGACGGCTTCTTCATGGAATGGGACGACGCCCGCTCGGGTGGCTTCGAGCCCCTGCGCTTTCTGCCCAGAGACAAGGTAGTCGTGCTGGGGCTGGTGACGACCAAGCGCGGCGAGCTCGAGGACCGCGACCTGCTCAAGCGCCGGATCGAGCAGGCCTCCAGCTACGCGGACATAGACCAGCTGTGCCTCTCACCGCAATGCGGGTTCTCGTCCACCGTGGAAGGCAACCTGCTGAGCGATGAGCAGGAGGCCGAGAAGCTGCGCCTTATCGTCGAGGTGGCCGAGGAGGTGTGGGGCTAGGCGGAGAGCTTCCGAACATCCGCTCGTGGTAGCCCCGCCGCGCTTCCAGGTCGGCCTCTCCGGCGATCCGCGGTACGCCCAGGAACCGCAGCACGGCCTCTCGCGTCCGCCGCGGCAGGAGGTTGCCCAGCTTGAAGCTGACCCCCTGCGAGGCCGGGACCCACACCTCAAACCTGTTCCTGCGCACGGCGTCGAGCACCGCCTCCGCGACGTCGTCGGGCGTGACCACCGGTAGCAGCCGGGGCCGGGGCTGGCCCTCGATCATCGCGGTCTTGACCTGCGAGGGCTGCACCAGCGAGAAGCGGATTCCGCTCCCCCGATACTCCATGCGAAGCGACTCCGTCAGCCCCACGATCCCGTGCTTGCTGGCTGAATAGACGGCGCTGCCGGGCAGCGGTACCCGCCCCACTCCCGAGGCGACATTGACCACATGCCCCTGGCGGCGTGGAAGCATCCGCTGGAGCGCCAGCCGGGTGCCGATGATCGTGCCCATGAGGTTGATCTCGAGCTCGCGGCGGCTGATCTCATCCGGCTCCTGGTGAAACGGGCTGACCCAGTCGACGCCGGCGTTGTTCACCATCACCCCCAGCGGACCATGGCTCCCCTCGGCCGCGTCCAGGAAGGCGGCGAACGCGTCGCGGTCGCTGACGTCGAGCGCGACGCCGATGGCCTCCCCGCCGATCTCCTCCGCCAGCTTCCGGGCAGCGTCGCCGTCGAGGTCTCCGATCGCGACTCGCGCGCCGGCCCGGGCGAACTGCCGCGCGACCGCCCGGCCGATTCCCTGGGCCCCACCGGTCACAGCGATCGGAGTGTCGGCAAAGGTCATTGGTCCTCCCGGATCCTGGTTCCCCCCGCATAGTCGCTTGCCTGGCGCACGTAGCGGGCGAAGGCGGCACCGGCCACCGTCGCCATGTCCCAGGCCGAGGGGTTGTTCGGCGCGACTCGCGTGGCGATATCGAAAATCCAGTCGGTGCCCTGCTCGTCGTACAGCGCGGCCAGCTCGCCGGTCGTGAACGGTCCTCCCAGGCGCCGGCGGAGCTCCACCACGATCGCGTCCGTGACGCGCTCCATCGCTCGGCGGTCGGAGGGGTCCGCGTTTTCCAGGCGCCTGGCGCCGTCCTGCCACAACCCGATCAGCTCGTCGAAGCGCAACGCCTACCGCGCGCTGACCGGGAGCGTGCCGCCTAGTGCTTGGGCAGCCCCACCAGTGCGTAGGAGCGCTCGCCGGCCTGCACCATGCCCAGGGCGCGGGCGTCGCGCTTGATCGTCACCGGATCGTTCAGCGACTTCTGCTGGGCCCGTAGCTGAGCGTTCGCGCGCGCGAGCTGCTGGACGCGCGCCTGCTGGTGCTTTGCCTGCGCGCGCGTCGTCAGGTATTCGATCGCGTGCTGGAGGTACAGCCCGGCGACCACCGCGATGACGACCAGCAAGCTGGTCCGCCCCACCCGGTCCCAGCGGACCCTGGCCCACGGCGAATCCGCCGCCCGCGGCCGCCGCCGCTGGCCAGCGCGCGAAGCGGCGGTCCGTCCGGGGCGCGCTGCCGGCGCACGTCGTGTGGCCGGGGATGAACGAGCTGAGGGCATCCGGTGGCCCCTTCGTTCGCCAAGCGCCGCCTCCTTCCTGCTGAAAGCGGGCGTGCATTTCCCCTAGCGCCCGGTGCGGAAGGCCGAGTGGCCCGGGTACTCCGCCTCCCGCCCCAGCGCCTCCTCGATCCTCAGTAGCTGGTTGTACTTCGCCACACGGTCCGAGCGCGATGGCGCACCGGTCTTGATCTGGCCGCACCCCGTGGCCACCGCCAGGTCGGAGATCGTCACGTCCTCGGTCTCGCCCGAGCGGTGCGACATGACCGCGGTGTACCCAGCGTCGCGCGCCATCCGGATGGCCGCCAGTGTCTCGGACAGCGTTCCGATCTGGTTCACCTTGATCAGGACCGAGTTGGCGACCCCGGACTCGATTCCCCGCTTCAGCCGGTTCGTGTTGGTGACGAACAGGTCGTCGCCGACGAGCTGGACCGTCCGGCCCAGCCGCGCCGTGAGCGACTTCCAGCCGTCCCAGTCATCCTCCGCCATCCCGTCCTCCAGCGAGATGATCGGATAGCGGGTCGCCAGCTCGGCCCAGTAGCCCACCAGCTGGTCGGCGCTGAGCGAGCGACCCTCGTGCTCGAGCACGTAGGTGCCGTTGCGGTGCAGCTCGGAGACGGCAGGGTCGAGTGCGATGGCCACTTCATCCCCCGCCGTATATCCGGCCGCCGAGATGGCTTCGCTCAGGATCTCGAGTGGCTCGGCGTTGGACGTGAGGTCCGGCGCGAAACCCCCCTCGTCCCCGACCGCCGTGGAGAGCCCTCGCGATCGCAGGGTGGACTTCAGCTGGTGAAAGACCTCCACCGCCATGCGCAGCCCCTCCGAGAAGGAGGGCGCTCCGACCGGCACGATCATGAACTCCTGGAAGTCCACCTGGTTGTCGGCGTGGGCGCCACCGTTGAGGACGTTCATCATCGGCACGGGAAGGACGCGGGCTGAGTCGCCTCCCAGGTAGCGCCACAGCGGCAGGCGCTGCTCGGCCGCCGAGGCGTGGGCGGCTGCGAGGGACACCGCAAGGACAGCGTTCGCGCCCAGCCGCGACTTGTTCGGCGTGCCGTCGAGCGCGATCAGGGCGCGGTCGAGTGCGGCCTGCCCCGAGGCGTCCATTCCCCGGATGGCGGCGGTGATCTCTCCGTTGATGTTCTCCACCGCCTGCGAGACCCCCTTTCCCATCCAATCGGAGCCTCCGTCGCGCAGCTCCGTCGCCTCGTATTCGCCCGTCGAGGCCCCTGACGGGACCGCGGCCCGGCCCCAGGCCCCGGAGCGCAGGCTCAGCTCCACCTCGACCGTGGGGTTGCCCCGGCTGTCGAGGATCTGGCGGGCGTGCACGTACTCGATTTGGCTCATGGTGCTTTGAAGTGCGCCTTGGATTTGGGGTCTTCGACGACGTGCCGGTAGTACGCGAGCTTGTCGTTTGGGGGCAGATCGTTCCAATTCCGGCCCTCCGACGCCGCGCGCTCGCTGGCGGCCTGGACTCGGTAGCGGAAGCGGTCCGATGCCGCGCGGAGGGCCAGCTCGGGGTCCGCCCGCAGCCTGCGGGCCACGTTCACCGCCGCGAACAGCAGATCGCCGAGCTCGTGGAAGTGCGCGTCGCGGCCTTCGGCTACCTCTAGCTCGGCCAGCTCTTCCCGCACCGATTCGAGTGGCTCCTCGACGTCCTGATAGTCGAATCCGCTCGCCGCGGCGCGGCGCTGGACCTTGCGGGCGTACAGCGTCGAGGGCAGCGTCTCCGGGACATCGCCGAACAGGCCCGGCTCGCGGCCGGGCTCGCCCTGCTTGATCTGATCCCAGTTGCGCAGCACGTCGGCCGCCGTCTCGGCCTCCGCTTCGCCGAACACGTGCGGATGGCGGCGGATGAGCTTCTCGCGACAGTGGTCCGCCACCTCCTTGAGGCTGCCCGCTCCCCGTTCCTCGAGCAGCAGCGCCAGGAAATGGACCTGGAAGAGGACGTCGCCGAGCTCGTCGAGCAGCTTGCGGTCGTCGCGCCGGTTGGCGGCGTCGGCCAGCTCGTAGGCCTCCTCGACGGTGTGGGGCACGATCGAGCGCTCGTCCTGCTCGCGATCCCACGGGCACTCCCGCCGCAGGCGGCGAGTGATCGCGTCCAGCCGCGCCAGCGCCTCGGCCGCCGGTTCCGGCGAGCCAGCGGTCACCTAGTCGTGGTGGGAGGGGCGGTGGGGGCGGTTGTCGACGAGCCCTTGGGCGCCTTGTATCCGCTGCAGTCGGCCATCGCGTAGTCGGTTCGGCAGTTGGTCTTCGATAGCCAGTTCTTCTTGGCGCGGCCGTCCACCTTGCTCTGGGCGTTGCTCTGAGCCTGGGCGGTGAGCGTCTGCCGGATGGCCGAGGTGGACTGCGCGAGCGACTTGTGGGTCCCATTGGTGATCTTGGTGACCTCGATCACGTAGTAGCCGAACTGCCCTTTGACCGGCCCGACTACCTTGTTCACCGGGGTGGAGAAGGCGGCCGACTCGAGCGCCTGATCGGTCTGGCCCTTGCTGATGTTGTTCAGCGCACCGCCGTGGCTCTTCGTGGCGGGATCGATGGAGTACTTCTTGGCCACCGCGTCCCAGCTCTGACCGGAGGACAGAGCCGACTTCGCGGCCTGCGCCTGGCTCTGCGTCTTGGTCAGCACGATTCGCAGGTTGCGAGTCTCCGCCGTGCCGAACTGAGACTGATGAGCGGCGTAGTACGCGTTGATGTCCGCGGTGGTGATCGGCTTTATCTGCTTCTGGATCAGCTTGTTGTAGAGGAGCTGCACCCTCGTTCTGAACAGAAGGTCGTCCATCGAGTAGCCGTACTGGCTCAGGAAGGCCTGGAACTGGGCCGGGGAGGGGAACTGCGCCTGCCGTTCGGCGTTGAAGCGCTGCTGGACCTGCGCCGGCGTCACGGTGACGTGCTGCTTGGCCGCGTCGGCCTGGTACCAGTAGGCCCGGATCAGGAAGTCCATCACCTGACTGGAGAGCGAGTTGAACAGGTTCTTGCACTCGCTGCGGATCTGGGAGTCCTTCTGAGAAGCCACGGCCGACACCAGCTTGCGCGCCTGGGCGATGCAGCCCTTGAAGTTGGGCGGATCGGTCGGAACGACCACGGGCGAGCCGGGGCCCGACTGGGCCGCGTTCCCCTTGGCAGCCACGTACATCCAGTGGTTGAACGCCTGCGTGGTGATCGGGTTCCCGGCGACGTCCGCGACCGAGTTGCCGGGGACGCCCGAGCCGCAGGCCGCGATTCCGGCGCCGAGCACAAAAAAGGCGCCGAGCGCCAGGATGGACCGTCTGATCGTCATGTCGCGGCGGGATGGTAGCGAGTTGCCTTGGCCGACCCGCCGCCTCCGATCGAGGCTTAATGCGTGCGCAACGCCCTACTCCGCTGCGGCCGCTGCACTCATGACGGTCGCGGTATCGGCCTCCTCCTCGGCCTCCGCCTCCCTGGTCGCCGCCAGCAGCACGTCCGCAGTCCTGACCACCGCCGGGAAGCGCTTGCCCGGGTCGTCCGGCACCCGCACCGACAGCTGCGAGCGGCCCGATTCGTACAGGGCCTCGGGGATCTCGGCCCGGATCGCCTTGGCCTTTTTCGAGTCGAGCTCGATCGGCGTCACCGCCAGCCGCCCTCCTCGGAACGTGACCGCCCGGGCCCCGGCTTGCCCCAGCTTGATTCGCGCCTGCTGGAGCAGGATCAGGTTCTCGAGCGGCTCGGGCAGCGGGCCGAACCGATCGCGCAGCTCCCGTCGCAGCTCGACCAGCTCCGCCACCTCCCGGGCCGCGGCGATCCGCCGGTGGACATCGACCTTGGCATGCTCGTAGCCGATGTAGTCGGACGGCACGTAGGCGTCGACGTTTACATCGAGGCGGACCGGCTCCCAGTCCTCGTCTTCTCCCGCCCCGTCGGTGGCCGCGGCAACGGCCTCGTCGAGCATCTGCATGTAGAGCTCGAACCCCAGCGCCGCCACATGTCCCGATTGCTCATCGCCCAGCAAGTTGCCGGCGCCGCGCAGCTCGAGGTCGCGCATCGCGATCTTGAATCCAGCCCCGAGCTCGGTGTAGTCGGACAGCGCGCTGAGCCGCTGGGCGGCGTCAGGTGTCAGCGCCGCCGCGCTCGGATAGAGGAGGTACGCATAGGCCCGCTCGCGGCTGCGGCCCACCCGACCCCGGATCTGGTAGAGCTGCGCCAGTCCGAACGCGTCCGCCCGCTCGACCACCAGCGTGTTGGCCTGCGGAATGTCGATCCCGGCCTCGATGATCGACGTGCAGACCAGCACGTCGGCGTCGCCGCGCAGGAAGCGGAGCATTCGGCGCTCGAGCGTGCGCTCGTCCAGCTGGCCGTGCGCCACCTCGAACCGCAGCTCGGGACACAGTGCCCGCAGCCGCTCGGCCGTCTCGTCGATCGTCTCCACCCGGTTGTGGAGGAAGAACGCCTGCCC
>DAIPIC010000019.1:17905-29947 GCA_036771025.1 Solirubrobacteraceae bacterium | reverse complement strand
GAGGAGGTGGCGCGCGCCACCTCGGTCCCACCGTGGTTTCAGCTGTACGTGATGCGTGACCGGGGCTACGCCGAGGAGCTCATGTCCCGGGCCCAGGCGGTCGGCTCAACGATTCTGATCCTGACCGTCGATCTGGCCGTGGTGGGGGCACGGCACCGCGACACTCGCAACGCCATCGTCGGCGACCCTCCCCTGGGGGCGAAGTTGCTCCGCGGGCTCGATTTGGTCGCCCACCCGACTTGGATCCGCGACGTCGCCATCGCCGGCAAACCGCTCACCTTCGGCAACCTCGAGCGCGTTGTGCCCAACGCGCGCACCCCGGCGTCCTTTCGCCAGTGGGTCGATTCCCAGTTCGACCCCAGCGTCACCTGGGACGACATCGCCTGGGTGCGCGAGCACTGGAGCGGCCGGCTCCTGCTCAAAGGCATCCTCGATCCCGACGACGCCCGGCGGGCGGTCGAGGCCGGCGCCGACGGCATCGTGGTCTCAAACCACGGCGGCCGCCAACTCGACTCCGTGCCCTCGACGGCACGGGCCCTGGCCGATGTGGCCGACGCGGTCGCAGACCAGACCGAGATCCTCGCCGACGGAGGCATCCGCACCGGCCTCGACGTCGTCAAGATGCTCGCGCTGGGGGCGCGCGCCGTGCTGGTCGGGCGCGCGTGGGCCTGGGCCGTTGCGGCGCACGGCGAGGCGGGCGTCCGCCACATGCTCGAGGTGATCAAAGCCGACATCGACGTGGCGCTAGCGCTGACCGGCAACACCTCATGTGCCGGCCTCGATCGCGAGGCGCTGTACGAGGAGGGCACGGCTGTGGGCGCTGGCTCATGAATGGCTCCGAGGCTCTGATCCGCACGCTGGTCGACGCCGGCGTGAGGACGTGCTTCACGAACCCCGGGACCTCCGAGATGCACTTCGTCGCGGCTTTGGATCACGTGCCGGAGATGAGAGCCGTGCTGGCGTTGTTCGAGGGGGTGGCCACCGGCGCCGCCGACGGGCACGCCCGGATGGCCGGCGTGCCGAGCTCCACCCTCCTTCACCTCGGCCCTGGGCTGGGCAACGGGCTCGCCAACCTCCACAACGCGCGCCGAGCGAAGGTGCCGATCGTCAACATCGTCGGCGACCACGCCACCTACCACACCCAGTACGACGCCCAGCTGCAATCGGACATCGAGACCGTGGCCCGCAACGTGTCGCGGTGGGTGAGAACCTCATCCAGCCCTCAAGAGCTCACTGGCGACGCGGTGGAGGCGATGGCCACGGCGATCGGCCCGCCCGGCCAGATCGCGACCCTGATTCTTCCCGCGGACGTCTCCTGGAGCGATGGCGCCGAGCCGGCGCCGCCGCCCCCGCTCCCCGCCCCGCCGGTGGCGCCCGCGAAGACCGTCGAAGCCGTCGCCAACGCGCTACGCGGAGGAGAGCGCGCGGCGCTGCTGCTCGGAGGCAGGGCGCTGCGCGAGCGCCCGCTGCTGGCGGCGGGACGCATCGCGGAGCAGACGGGCGCCAAGCTCCTGGGGGAGACATTTCCCACTCGGCTGGAGCGAGGCGCGGGGCTCCCAGCGGTTGAGCAACTGGCGTACATCCCCGAACTGGCTTCCGTGCAGCTCAAGGGGCTGCGGCATCTCGTGCTGGTGGACGCCAAGGCGCCCGTGTCGTTCTTCGCCTATCCGGGCAAGAAGAGCTACCTGGTGCCCGACGGCTGCGAGGTCCACGAGCTGGCGGCGCCCGACGCAGAGGTGCCCGGGAGCCTTGATGCGTTGGTCGAGATGCTCGGGGCCGGTGGCCGGCAGCCGGCGCTGCGGGAGGCTTCGAGACCGGAGCGGCCGGTCGGCGAGCTGACCGCCGAGAAGGCATGCCAGGCGATCGGGGCGCTCCTGCCGGAGCGAGCGATCATCTCCGACGAAGCGGTGACCTCAGGCCAGACTCTGGCCGCGATGACCGCCGGGGCGCCGCGGCACGACGTGCTCACGATCACCGGTGGCGCGATCGGTCAGGGCCTGCCGGTCGCCACGGGCGCCGCGCTGGCCTGCCCCGACCGGCCGGTGCTCGCGCTCGAGGGCGAAGGATCCGCCATGTACACGATCCAGTCGCTGTGGACCATGGCCCGCGAGCAGCTGGACGTGACCGTCGTCATCTTCAACAACCGCTCCTACGCGATCCTGAACATGGAGCTCGAACGGGTCGGGGCGCGCGCCGGAGGAGAGAAGGCGAGGGCACAGCTCGACCTGGGCCATCCAGACCTCGGCTTCGCTCAGATCGCGCAGGGCTTCGGCGTCCCCTCGGTCCGCGCCGGGACCGCCGAGGAGTTCGTGGCTGCGCTCGAGAACGCGATCGCCGAGCCGGGCCCGCACCTGATCGAGGCTCCCGTCCCGAGCGTCCTCCCGGCCTGGCAGCTGCGTGCGATGCCCCACGCCCTGCGGGCGCTGGGAGCCCTTCCTCGCCCGGTGGCGGCGGCGCTCAAGCGTCGCCTCTATCCCTGAGGCCCTCCAGCCGGGGTTCCCGGTTCTCGCATAGCCTTCCGCGCTCACATGCGGATCACCAAGCTGACCGAAGTGGAGCAGCGACCGAGACGGGTGGCGGTCGGGGAGTTCGACGGCGTCCATCTCGGACACCGGGAGGTGATCCGGGGAAGTGACACGGTCCTCACGTTCGATCCCCATCCGCTCCAAGTGGTGCGGCCCGAGGCGGCGCCCAAGCTACTGACCAGCCTCGACGTCAAGGCCGAGCTGATCGCCGGCCTGGGGGTCGAGGAGCTTGTCGTGTTGGAGTTCGATGAGCGCTTCGCCGGTCAGAGCCCCCAGGAGTTCATCGATCAGGTGCTGGTCGGAGAGCTGGGCGCCACCCGGGTGTCGGTGGGCGAGAACTTTCGTTTCGGGCACCGCGCCGCCGGCGACCCGGCGTTGCTTGGGGCGGACGAGCGGTTCGAGACGCGGGTGGTGCCGCTGGTGGAGGTCGACGGCGAGGTGGTGTCCTCGAGCCACATCCGCGGGCTGGTGCTGGCCGGCGAGGTGGAGCTCGCCACCAGGTTCCTCGGCGCTCCCTTTCAGCTCCGGGGCGAGGTGGTGGTGGGTGACCGCCGGGGGCGGACGCTGGGCTTTCCCACAGCCAACATCGTTCCGGACGAGTCGCTCGTGTACCCGGGGCATGGGGTGTATGCCGCCCAGGCCGACGGGTCCTGCGCGGCCGTCAACGTCGGCGTGAGACCGACGTTCGGCACGGGTCGCGGTGTGCTGGTGGAGGCCTACCTGATAGACCGGGACGTCGAGCTCTACGGGAGCAAGCTCGGCATCGAGTTCCTTCATCGTTTGCGAGGCGAGCGCCGGTTCGATTCCATCGACGCGCTGGTGGCGCAGATGCAGCGAGACGTCGAGCGGACGCGGCAGCTGTGCGCGGACCCCAGCAGGTAGCCGAAGCACTCCTGCTAGCCTCCGCCGCCGCATGACCGTCACCCAGGAACGCAAGCATGAGCTGGTCGAGAGGTTCGGCTCCCGCGCCACCGATACGGGTCGGACCGAGGTCCAGATCGCCCTGCTGACCGAGCGGATCAACGCCCTGACCGAGCATCTGCGGGCGCACGGCAAGGATCACCACTCTCGCCGCGGCCTGCTGATGCTCGTCGGCCGCCGGCGCCGTTTCCTCAACTACTTGCAGCGCACGGACCTCGAGCGCTACCGGGCCCTGGTCCGCGAGCTCGGGCTCCGCAAGTGAGCGCATCGGGCGCCGACGCGCCTCCGGTCGAAGCCCGCGACTCGATCCTGCCCGCCGGCGCCCCGGTGCCCGAGTTCACCCTCCGCCGCGAGGACGGCGCCGCGTTCGGCCGCGCCGATCTCGAAGGACGGACGACAGTGCTTGTGTTTTATCCGTTCGCATTCAGCCCGGTTTGCACCGACCAGCTGAGCGTCTACCAGGAGGTGCTCCCCGAGCTCGAGCAGCATGGAGCCACCCTTTACGGAGTGTCGTGCGACGCCACCTGGTCGCAGAAGGCCTTTCGCGAGCAGCTCGGGGTGGCGATCCAGCAGCTATCGGACTTCGAGCCGAAGGGCGCAGCCTGCCGGGCATTCGGCGTGTACCACCCCGGGGGCTTCCCGCAGCGGGCACTGGTGATCGTCGGCCCGGACCTGAAGGTCAAGTGGAGCTACCAGGCCCCCTCGCCCGCGGAACTGCCCGGCGCGAACCTGATCTTCGACGGGCTCGCCGCTTGACGGCCGGCGGCCGCGACCTGGGCTCCGCGCCGCTCCCACCGCTCTCCTCTGAGGACCACGTCCGCGGCCCCACCACCGGGGCGGCGGTGATCGAGTACGCCGATTTCGAATGCCCGTTCTGTGCCGCCTTGGACGCCCGGCTGAAGGACCGGCAGCTGCGCGTGGCCTTCAGGCACTTCCCGGTCCGTTCGAGCCATCCCCGGGCATGGGCCGCGGCCTGCGCCGCCGAGGCAGCGGGGCTCCAGGGACGCTTCTGGGAGATGCACGACTCGCTGTTCGCGGACCAGGGCCGGCTCGAGGATCCGCATCTCTGGGCCCGGGCCGCCGCTCTCGATCTCGATCTGGAGCGCTTCGATTCCGACCGGCGAAGCGATGCCGTCTCCGAGCGCGTGCGAGGCCACTTCCAGGCCGGGGTCCGGGCCGGAGTGATAACGACACCCACGCTGTTCGCCGGGGGCCAGATCCACGCCGGGCGGATCGACTCCGCCGTCCTCGACAGGGTGGCACTCGGAGATCCAGCGGCGCCCTAGAGCTCAGCCCCGCGCGCCCGGCGGACCGTTGGGTGCGATGGGCTCCCACGCGTGTTCAAGAGCGCACAGCGCCGATGCGGAAAGCCGTAATGCGTTCTCGAACACGCTAGAGCTGTCGAAATGCACAAACGGCGCGTCATTCCGGACGCAATGCGCTCCCGAACAGGTGGGGGATAGCCCTCCATCCCGGGCCGCCCGCTACCATCACCGACGTTCGGAACTAGATACAAGAGAGACAAGCGCTCCGCCGACCGAAGGGCGGAGTAAGAAGGGAAATTGAATATGTCTGACGCCGTTACGCGCGTGTCCGTCGAGGTCGAGGGCAAGGAGATCTCGTTCGAGACAGGCAAGCTGGCCAAGCAGGCCTCCGGCGCCGTCGTCGTCCGCTCGGGCGACACGATGGTTCTCTGTACCGCCACCGCGGGCAACATCCGGGACGTCGACTTCCTTCCACTGACCGTGGACGTGGAGGAGCGGATGTACGCAGCCGGGAAGATCCCCGGCTCGTTCTTCAAGCGCGAGGGCCGAGCGGGGGAGAAGGCGACACTGTCCGCGCGCCTGATCGACCGCCCCATCCGGCCGCTGTTCCCGAAGGGCTGGCGGTATGAGACCCAGCTCGTGGCCATCCCGATCTCGGTCGACCACGTGAATCCCTATGACGTGCTGGCAATGAACGGGGCCTCGGCGGCCCTGATGGTCTCCCACATCCCGTTCCCCACCCCGGTCGGCGCCGTGCGGATCGGCAAGGTCGATGGCAACTTCGTCGTCAATCCGCAAGAGGATGACCTGGTCGAGAACACCGATCTCGACCTGATCGTGGCCGGCACCGAGGAAGCGATCCTGATGGTGGAGGCGGGTGCCAACGAGATTCCAGAGGCCGAAATTCTCGATGCCCTCGACATCGCCCACGAGGAGATCAAGAAGCTGTGCGCCGCCCAGCGGCAACTGGCGGAAGAGGGCGGCAAGGAGAAGATCGCTGTCGAAGTGCCGCAGGTCGACCCCGACCTCTACGAGCAGATCTCCTCGTCGCACGGTCAGGCCCTTGAAGCCGCCACACAGGTCGAGGACAAGCTCGAGCGCCAGGAGGCTTCGAAGCTGGTCGAGGAGCAGGTGCTCACCCAGTACGCCGGCGACCCGGAGTCCGAGGACTACGCGCTGCGCCGCGCTGCCGCCCAGCTCGCGTTCGACAAGCTCGAGAAGACGCTGATCCGGGAGCGGATCGCAGTGCAGAAGAAGCGTCCCGACGGGCGGAGCTCCGAGGAGATCCGGCCGATCTCGATCGAGGTGGGGGTCGCTCCGCGCACCCATGGCTCGGCCCTGTTCACGCGCGGGCAGACCCAGGCGCTGAGCGTCGTCGCCCTCGGCACGACGCGCGAGGAGATGAGGCTCGACACCCTCGGGCTCGAGACCTCAAAGCGCTATTTCCATCACTACAACTTCCCGCCGTTCTCGGTCGGCGAAGCCGGCTTCATGCGCGGGCCCAAGCGCCGCGACATCGGCCATGGGGCGCTCGCGGAGCGGGCGCTCGTGCCGATGGTCCCCAGCCAGGAGGAGTTCCCGTACACGATCCGGGTCGTGTCGGACATCCTGGAGTCCAACGGCTCGAGCTCGATGGCCAGCGTGTGCGGCTCCTCGCTCAGCCTGATGGACGCCGGCGTGCCGATCAAGCGCCCCGTCGCCGGGATCGCGATGGGGCTGATCAAGGAGGGCGAGGACTACATCATCCTCACGGATATCGCCGGCGTCGAGGACCACCTCGGCGACATGGACTTCAAGGTCGCCGGCACCGAGCGGGGGATCACCGCGCTCCAGATGGACATCAAGATCACCGGCGTGACGTTCGAGATCATGCGCGATGCGCTCGGTCAGGCCAAGGTGGCACGGGAATTCGTTCTCTCTCGGATGGCCGAGGTCATCGACATGCCGCGCACCGAGCTCTCGCGCCACGCCCCGCGCATCTCCTCCATCCAGATCGATCCCGAGAAGATCGGCCTGTTGATCGGCAAGGGCGGCGAGACGATTCGCGCCCTGCAGGAGGAGTTCGAGGCCCAGATCGACGTCTCGGACGAAGGCCAGGTGCTCGTATACGCCTCCGACGGCGAGCGCGGCGATGCGCTCGTCGATCGCATCCGGGCCATGACCAAAGAGGTCGAGGTCGGTGACGAGTTCACCGGCAGGGTGGTCAAGACCACCGCGTTCGGAGCCTTCGTCGAGCTCTCGAAGGGGACCGACGGTCTCCTGCACATCTCCAACGTCTCGCCCGGCCAGCGCATCGGCTCGGTCGAGGACGTGCTCAACAAGGGCGATGAGCTGACGGTGCGGGTGGTGGAGGTCGACCGCGAGCGCGGGCGGATCGGGCTGCGGCTGGCCAGCGACCCCGATGTCGCGGGCAAGACCGTCGAGGAGCTGGCCTCGGTTGGCTCCGGTGATGCCGGGCCTCCGCGGCGCGACCGTGGGCGGGACGGGCGTCCGCGTGACGGCCGCGGCCGCGAGCGCGATCGCGACCGGGTCCGCGACCGCGACCCTGACCGGCCGCGGTCATAGTGCTGGTGCACCGGCCGGCAATCAGCGCACCCTAGTGCCCACCGACCGCCCCCCGCGAGTCACGACGCTCGATTCCGGTCTCCGGGTGGTGACCGAGGCAATGTCCTCGGTCCGTTCGGTGGCGCTGGGTGTGTGGATCGGAAATGGGTCGCGCGGCGAAACCGACGCCCAGGCAGGCCTCTCCCATTTGCTCGAGCACCTGCTGTTCAAGGGGTCGGCCAAGTACGAGTCGCTTGAGATCGATCAGATCTTCGACGCCATGGGCGGGGAGCTGAACGCGGGCACTGGCAAGGAGACGACGTCCGTCTACGCTCGCGTGGTCGACGACCAGCTGCCCGACGCATTCGATGTCCTGGCTGACATCGTCTTCCGTCCGGCCTTTAGGGAGATCGACTCCGAGCGCGCCGTGATTCTCGAGGAGATCGCGATGTACGAGGACGATCCCCAGGAGAAGGTGTTCGACGTGTTCGGCGAGGCAGTGTTCGGCGATCATCCCCTGGGACGCGCAATCATCGGGCGAGCCCATGTGATCGCCGAGGCGCCCCCGGACGAGATCGCGGGCTTTCACGCCGCCCGCTACGTGCCGGGCAACGTGGTGATCGCCGCGGCCGGGGCGGTCGATCACGAGACGCTCCTGGAGCTCGTGGCGGAGAGAGTGCCGGCCGCTGGAGGGGCGCGTGCGCCGGTGCCGGCGCCGGCTCCGCCGAACGGCGGGTCGGCCCGCCGGCGGTTCGAGCGAAAGGACACCGAGCAGTATCACGTGTGCCTCGGTGGCCGCGGGGTGTCGCGCCACGACGACCGCCGCTTCGCCCTGCGGGTACTAGACACGATCTTCGGTGGCACCTCGTCGTCCCGCCTGTTCCAGGAGATCAGGGAGCGGCGCGGCCTGGCGTATGCCGTGTATTCGTTCATCAACGCCTACCAGGACACGGGACAGGTCGGCCTGTACGTGGGCACGAGGAGCGACAATCTGACTGAGGCCATGGCCACGGTCGGTACGGAGCTGCGGCGGCTGACCGAGGAGCCCGCGACGGACGAGGAGCTTCACCGCGCCAAGGAGAATCTCAAGGGACGGATCGTGCTGTCGCTGGAATCTACGGGCGCCCGCATGAACCGGCTGGGGTCGGAGGTGCTTGCCGGCGCGCCGCTGCTGTCGCTGGACGAGGTGGTGGAACGGATCGAGGCGGTCACCATCGAGGACTTGGCGCTGCTGGCGAGGGAGCTCTGGGCGCCGGAGCGGCTGTCGGCGGCGGGGATCGGACCGGAGGGCGGTCGGTTCGAGGAGGCGCTGGAAGCGCTCGCGCCGGTAGAGGTCATCCGTTGATCCGAGTGGCGGTGGCCGGCGCGGCCGGCCGGATGGGGGAAACCGTTTGCCGCGCCGTCGAGCGAGCCGACGATCTCGAGCTGGTCGCCCGGGCCGATCCTGCGCTGGATATCCCGCTGAGCGAGGCGCTCGGCGCCGGACCGGAGGTCCTAGTCGATTTCACCGTCCCGGATAGCGCGCTCACCAACGCCCATCAGGCAGTGGCCTCCGGGGTCCATGCCGTGATCGGGACGACGGGGTTCGATGCCGCGGACCTCGAGGATCTGCGTGGCGCTCCGGCGAACGTGTTCGTGGCGCCCAACTTCGCGATCGGCGCCGTGCTGATGATGCAGTTCGCCGTCCGCGCGGCCCGGCACATGCCGAAGGCGGAGATCATCGAGCTCCACCATGACCGCAAGGTGGACGCGCCGAGCGGCACCGCCGCCCGCACGGCCGCGCTGATGCGCGAGGCGGCGCCCGAGAACCCGCCGCCCCCGATCCACTCCGTCCGCCTGCCGGGCCTCGTCGCCCATCAAGAGGTGATTCTGGGCGCCATTGAGCAGACGCTCACGATCAGGCACGACTCATTCGGGCGCGAGTCGTTCATGCCCGGCGTGCTGCTGGCCGTGCGGCAGGTCGGATCGCTCGACCGCTCTCCGGTGGTGGGGCTCGAGCACCTGCTGGCATAGACGGTCTGTCCTCGGGAGGGACATCGCGCGGCTGGACGATCTGCCCGCCGGCACGCCCCCGTGCTCGACCGCCCAGTCGTATGCGGTGGCTTCGAACCACCCGCTCCACCGTTCACGAAGGTCGGGCACGACCGCAGCGTAAGGGAATCGGACGCCTCCTCAGCCTGGTCAACTGGCCGAGATCAGGAACTGCTCAAGCTGGTCCGCAAATCCCGGTGCAGCGGCAACGAAGTGCCCCGCGCCAGGGGCGATCACCCGCTGGGCGCCCAAGCCGGTCGCGACCGCGTCGCACATCCGTTCCACGGCCCGGTGGTGAGCGCCCGAGGCGA
Source organism: Solirubrobacteraceae bacterium (assembly GCA_036771025.1). Lineage (GTDB taxonomy): Bacteria > Actinomycetota > Thermoleophilia > Solirubrobacterales > Solirubrobacteraceae > Palsa-465. The sequence goes on along the minus strand of DAIPIC010000019.1, from coordinate 20,350 downwards.
CCAATGAGGGGATGCCGGCGTGGCGGAGGACCTCAAGCGCTGGGCGTGCCTCGCTCGGCGGACGGCCGCCCTGTGCGCGGCGAACAGCGTGCGCGACCTCATCCGGGAGCGGGCCCTGTTCGGGCAGCGGCGCTCCGGCCACCGAGAGGAACTCTCGCAGCGTCGCCTGCTCGGTCTGGAGCCCATGCGTCAGGAAGTCTTCGCCCATCCGGCCGAACCGCTCCACCTCCGGATTGCCGGCCGGGAGGAACAGCGCGGGTTCGAGCAACGTGAGTGACCTCACCTGCGTCGGTCTCGCGATGGCGGCCAGGACGGCCCCCACAGCGCCGTAGGAATGACCAACGACGTGCGGACGATCATCCAGCAGGCCCGCAAGGTCATCTGCATCGAGATCGAAGTCCTGGCGGTCGTTCGGCGGTGGCGGACTGGGCGGGAAGCCGCGGCGGTACACAAAGGCAAGCGCCCAGCGTTGGGATAGTTGGTCCAGCCCCGACCATGTCGCGGCCGGGCTGGCGCCGCCGTGCACCAGCAGCACCTCCGGGCCAGCGCCTTCACGGATGACCGCGATCTGGCTCACTCGGCAATCATCGCGGAGGGAGAGGGCCTTGAGGTCAACGGGCGAGACCTCGAAGTCGGCCATCCTGTCAAGAGAAATTGTCGAGGGCGCCACCGCCCACTCAGGCGGTAGGCGGCGCGCTGTCGTGGAAGGCACGCCTGACGCGGCGCGTGGCGTACTGGGAGCCGGTGATTTTTTCCCAGTCGAGGACCTCATCGTCCTTCCCGCGCCCGATAAGTGCGCGTAGCGCGTGCCGGATTCCGCGATGCGGTACGTCGAACGGTGCGCCGCAGCGGGGACAGAACGCGAGTGGCTCGTAGATCGCGCCGGTGTGGAACCGGGCGCGGCAGCGGGGGCAATCGAGGTACGGCAAGGGATGCTTCTAACTACGGCGTGCGCCTCCCGTAAGGATAGGCCCGCGCCGCTCGCCCGAGCCAGACCCATATCGTCACGTTGCCGTTGGCCGAGGTTGGGGCGACGACCGCGACGTTGGCTCCAGCCATCACGGCGATCAGCATGCACCCCAGTGGGGAGCAGATCGCATGCCGCATTCGCAGGAGGTTGGGGAACAACCGTCCATACAGGGCCGTGACGAGCGGGGCTGCGACGGCGGCGATGAAAGGAAGGGCGATCAAGGCGATGACGGCCTCAAGCCAACTAAAGCCATCGAGTGCGATCGGCACAGCAATCGTCACCGCGCCACCCAGAAGACGTGCCGCGGTGCCGATGGGACCGATGTGCCTGCGTGACACGTCGCCGGGTCGCGCGGTCTGCCCGCTCACGATTTGCTCTGCTCCAGCGCAGAAAGGATCTGGCTGCGGGTCGGGAGGTCAAGGCGGCAGGATGCAGGCGTTTGTGCAGCTGCTCCGGTCACGACGTCTGTCCCGTCAACGAGGAGCGTCGGCGAGGCAAACGGGCCGGGGCGCTCCCTGACCGCGGCCGCGATGCCGGCCTCCCTCAGGCACGCCTCGGCGGTCGCGCGGACCCCCTCGACCAGCGGGCAGCCTGGGACGTGCAGCAGCTCGATTCGAGGTGCTCGTCTCATCGGCCGCTGACCTCGGTACGACCACGGTGGGCGTCGAATGATCGTCGGACCTGCTCGAACGCCTCCCGCACGGTCACTAGCTTCCCGTCCGGGTGCTCGGTGGCCCAGTTCCGCGCCGCTTCCATGGAGGCGAAGAAGTAACCGTGGTCGCAGACCTCGCCGCGCAGGTCGGTGACCTCCCGAGCGCCGACTTCAGAGACGACCGCCTGCTGGGGCTCGTACGACAGCACGCCTGGGGGCTCGACCTCCACTCGGATGGCGCGCCCCGTCGCCCGGCAGCGCGACACCGCGACCGCGCGCTCGCCCAGGATCAACGGAAACAGCAGCGTGTCCATCGCGCACCACGTGTACAGCTGCCGCCCGGACAGGATCAAGCGATGAGCGGTCGGCCTTAGCGTCAGCCCAAAGCCAACCAGCCGTCTCCGCTCGTCCCACTCGGTGCTCAACTGGCCGGCGAGCACCGCTCGTACCTCGTCCGGCGAGACGTTGGCGGCCACTGCAATCTGGTCGACCTCAACCGGCCGGCCGGCCGCGAGCAGCCTGATCGCGTGCGGGAAGAGCTCGCTTCCCGGGAAGCGTCTGGAGAAACCCGGATCTGCGCAGATCGCTCCCTCAGCCATCGAGCTCCGCGCGGGTCTCGCCTTCGGCCACGAAGGCGTGAAGCAGCGGGCACTCCCGCTGCGCCCGGGGGCGGGCGCAGCTATCGGCCAGTTGCATGAGCCGCAACAATGCAAGGCTGTCAATACACATGTTGCTATTATAGCGCAAGTCCCTGATCCGCTCCTAATGCTGTGGGTGTGCGCCATTTTTTGCATGGCTGGGGCAAGCCCAGCCACTACTATAC
>DAIPIC010000019.1:0-17895 GCA_036771025.1 Solirubrobacteraceae bacterium | reverse complement strand
ATGAGCGACTCTCGCATCGCCCTGAGCGCCGCCAGCTTGTGGTCGAGCTCGGCCACCTTCTGGGCTGCTAGCTCGCGAGCGGCATCACAGCTGTCGGGGCCCCCGGCGGCGAGCTCGAGCAGCGAATCGATCTCCCGAAGACTGAACCCGAGCCGCTGCGCGCGCTTGACGAACCGCACGGTGCGCACCGTGTCCGGTCCCCAGGTTCGATATCCCGAGTCGAGCCGCTCAGGCTCCGGCAGCAGGCCGCGCCGTTCGTAATAGCGGAGCGTCTGGACGTTGACCCCCGCCTCATCAGCCACTTGTGAAGTACGCATGCCCGCACGATAAACCCGGTACCTAGGTACCGAGTCAAGCGAGGTGGCAAGCAGCAACAGCACACATGGGATGCACGAGTGCCTTCCGGCCGAAGAGCCCCACCTCAGTGCATCGCGAGCTGCGGCCCGGAAGCGGACCGGATGCCCGGGATCGCGACGAGCGAGGCGAGCGCGAGCGCAGCGGCGATCGCGGCGCCGGCGAGGGCGCCGCGCCCGTAACCGGCTACGAATCCGTGCGCTCCTGATCCGAATGCGATCGCGGACACGAGGGCGGCGCCCAAGGCCGCTCCGAGCTCGTGACCGGTGGTGATCAGCCCGGAGGCGAGGCCGGCCTCTCGCTCGGTGATCTGCGACATCGCGGTGACCGTGATCGCGGCGAATGTGAGACCGATCCCAAAGCCGATCAGCGCAAACGCGGGCAACAGGTCGGTGAAGTAGGAGGAGTGAGCGTTGGCGCCCGAAAGCAGTAGATCTCCGGTGGCGATCAGGATCAGGCCGGCGACGACGGTCACCCGCGCGCCCGCGCGGGCGAGCAGTTTGCGGCCGAGGTGCGAGGCCAGGCCGGTGACGAGCACCAGCGGCAAGAAGTCGAGCCCGGTTTGGATCGGTGATGCGGCTAGGACGCGCTGCAGGAACAGCGACCCGAGGAAGAACGTTCCCACGAGGATTACGGTGACACCCAGCATGAGCGCAGAGCTCGAGAGAAGGGAGCGCACCCGCCAGATCGCGGGCGGCACGAGCGGGCGGCTGACGCGACGCTCGAGGGCGCCAAACGCCGTCAGTAGGCCGGCCGCCACGGCGAGCAGCACGAGTGTCCGAGCCGAGCCCCAGCCCCAGCTGCTCGACTCGCGGATCGCGTAGATGAGCAGCCCAAGTCCGGATGTCAGTGCGAGCGCTCCGGGGAGATCAAGCGCGTGCAGCGCAGCCCCGCCGCGCCCCGACGGCGGCAACATCCGGAGCGCGAGGATCGCGGTCATGGCGCCCAGCGGGACATTGATGAAGAAGATCGAGCGCCACCCAAGCCACGAGGTCAGCACCCCGCCCAGCAGTACGCCGACCGCGCCGCCACCGCCCGCCAGCGCTCCCCACATGCTGAGCGCGGTGGTGCGCTGGCGGCCCGTGTAGGTCGCGGTGATGATCGACAGGGCAGCCGGCGACAGAAGTGCGGCGCCGAGGCCCTGACAGGCGCGCGAAGCGATCAGCATCGCTGGCGTCGGGGCCAGGCCGCTGGTAAGCGACGCGGCGGTGAACACGGCAAGGCCCGAGAGGAACACGGCGCGGCGGCCGAGCAGGTCGGCGCTGCGGCCGCCGAGCAGCATCATTCCGCCGGTCATCAGCACGTACGCACTCACCACCCACTGCAGATCGGCGGTGGCGAACCCCAGGCTGTGGCCGATCGAGGGCAGCGCGACGTTCACCACAGTCACATCCAGGATGACCATGAACTGCGGGATGCAGAGGAGTACCAGCAGGCTCCAAGGCTTGCGGCCTTGGGGGTCCTCGTCGCGGAGTTGCTCGGTCACGACGTCGTCCGCCCGACGCGCGGCGGCGATCCGTTCGGGCTTGCTACCGGTTCGGCTTCGCTGTGTCTTTATGTGCATGCCGGCCCTTCCATAATGATTTACACTGCTGTAAAGGCAGCGTAGCACAATCCTTTACACTTGTGTCAAGCCATGGCTGAGATATCCGAAACCGATTCCCGCCGCCGGATCGCCGAGCAGAACCTGATCGCGATCCTCGACGGTGCCGAACGACTGCTCAAGCGCGGCGAGCAGCCGTCGATCTCAGCGCTCGCAAAGGAGGCGGGGGTCTCGCGACCGACGGTCTACGCCCACTTCCCACACCGGCAAGCCGTGCTCCAGGCGTTGGTCGAACGGACTGTGCGGCACACCATGGACGCGATCGGCTCAGCGCAACCCGAACGGGGCCCCGCGACGGACGCGCTTCAGCGCCTGCTGATGGCAGGCTGGCAGCAGCTCGCGGACCACGACGAGATCGCCCATGCCGCCGCGAGCGAGCTCAGCGCGCAGGCGATGCGAGCGGCGCACCGCAGCGCAAGGCGGGCGATCCGCCAGCTTGTCGAGCGTGGACGCGCGGACGGCTCGTTCCGCACCGACGTCCCCACCGGTTGGCTCGTGACCGCCACGCTGGCGCTCGTCCACGCAACCGCCGAAGAGGTCCGTGTCGGAGAGCTCGACGCAGACAACGCCGTTGCAACCCTCTCGGTCACGATCGCCGACCTAATCCACAACCGCTAGGAGCGGAGCGCCCTGTAGGTCGCCGGTGACGGGGCGCGTTTACGGTCGTGCGCGGTGGGAAGCCCGGACGCAAGGAAGCCTTGAGGAGGAGGAGGAGGGGACATGGCAAAGACGAGTGAGCGCGTAGGCGGAGCGACGCCGTCCAAGGAGGAAGCGCCCAAGAAGCCGACGAAGCTGGGCGCGCGCTCGTGGCTCGGCGTCCTGACCCGCACCGTTCGTGAGTTCCGTGCGGACAACCTGACCGATCGGGCGGCGGGCCTGACCTACTACGGGGTGCTGTCGATCTTCCCCGCTCTGATCGCGCTGGTGTCGATCCTCGGCCTAGTCGGTCACTCGGCCACCCAGCCGCTGATCAACAATCTGGACAAGCTCGCTCCGGGGCCCGCACGGCAGATCTTCACCAGCGCGATTCACAACCTCCAGCACAGCCGAGGCGCCGCCGGGATCCTGTTCATCGTCGGCATCGTCGGTGCCATCTGGTCGGCGTCCGGCTACATCAGCGCGTTCATGCGGGCCGCCAACGCGATCTATGACATCGACGAAGGGCGCCCGTTCTTCATCACGATCCCCGTGAGGCTGGCCGTCACGGTGGTTCTGCTTGCGTTGCTGGCGATCAGCGCGATCGCCGTTGTGGTTACCGGCGGCCTCGCTGGTCAGGTCGGAAAGCTCCTGGGGATCGGCGGTACCGCCGTGACGATCTGGGACATCGCCAAATGGCCGGTGCTGCTGCTGATCGTGAGCTTCATGTTCGCGATCCTCTACTGGGCTTCGCCGAACGTCAGGCACCCCGGCTTCAGGTGGCTGAGCCCAGGAGGGGTATTCGCGGTGGCGGTATGGGTGATCGCCTCCGGCGCGTTCGCGTTCTATGTCGCCAACTTCTCGTCCTACAACAAGACCTACGGAGCGCTCGCCGGCGTAGTGATCTTCCTGGTGTGGCTGTGGATCTCCAACATTGCCGTGCTGCTGGGAGCTGAATGGAATGCCGAGATCGAGCGGGCGCGGCAGATCGAGGCCGGCCACCCGCCCGATCGGGAACCATTCGTGGAGCCGCGGAAGCTCTCCAAGCGCCAGCGAGACGAACTGCGGACATAACGAAGCCCGCAGGTGAACATTCGCGCACTCACATTTGACGTCTTCGGGACGTTGCTCGACTGGCGCTCCACGATCGCCAGCGCCTTCGGAGCGTGCGGCTTGGAGGCCGACCCCGAGGAACTGGCGGATGATTGGCGAGCCCGCGCCCTCGCGGCCACTCAGGACGTCAACCAAGGGCGGAGCCCGTGGAAACCGTTCGACCGACTTCACGAGATCACGCTCGGCGAGCTCCTCGACGAGCGAGGCTTAGAGCTTCCGAACGAGCGCCGTGCGGCGTTGGTGAGAGCGTGGCACCAGCTTCATCCATGGTCCTGCGCGCCAACGGGGCTGGAAGCGTTGCGTCGAGATCGAGTCGTGGCTGCGCTCTCGAATGGGAACCTCGCACTGCTTGTCGATCTCGTCCGGTACGGTGACCTGCACTTCGACTGCCTGCTCTCGGCGGAGCTGGCTCGGGTCTACAAGCCCGAGGCGGAGGTCTACCTGATGGGTGTTCGGCTGCTTGGCCTCGCTCCCGGCGAGGTGATGATGGTGGCGGCGCACCCTTTCGACCTCAGAGGCGCTCGCGGGGCCGGATTGCGCACCGCCTTCATCGATCGGCCGCTTGAGTACGGAGCAGACTCGCCGCCGCGCGAGGACCCCGAGGCCGACATCTCGGTCAAGAACCTGGACGAGCTCGGCTCTCGCCTTGAGCGACCGGACCCCGAGTAAGGCCCGAAGCCCGGGCGCCCGATCAGGTGTCGGGCGCCCGGGACTGGCCTGAGCTCAGAAGCTGCCTATGTAGATATCGGTGGGGTTAGCTGTGCACGAATTGTCGGCGCAGTTCGTCTGCGCGAAGAACGGCTTGAACGAGGTGCCGCTCACGCCGATCGCCTCGTAGTCACCGACGAAGAATCCACCCGCGTTCGGCGCAACCAGCATGTTGAAGGAACCGGCCACGTGGGTGTCCGGCCCGAATGCCGCGCCGCCTGCGGGCGATGTCTTGAGCCAGAGGTCGGTCGGCAGGGTGGTCGTGTCGGTCGAGGAGAGATTCCTCAGGTCGTAGTAGGTGATCGCGACCTTTCCGTCCGCGTTGACGGCGACGGTCGGGGTGAAGGCAGGTTTGCCGGTGGCAGTGCTGACCGGCGCGGGGCGCGTCCAGCTCGTGCCACCGTCGACCGAGGTTGTGATCACCGCTTGGTTGACCGTCCCGCCGGTGAAGCGGGAGTCCTCCCAGACGACGTAAAGCTCGCCGGAGTGGGGGTCGATCGCCACCGAAGGGAGCTCTTCGGCCGTGCGCAATGCCGCGCCCGTGTTGGGATCAGTATCGGCGGCCACCTGCTGGGAGGAAACGACAGTTGGGGTCGACCAGGTGGCGCCGCCGTCGGACGAGGTGATGAAATCGACGCTCAGGCCGCGGGGCGTGAATTTCGGGCTCCCGGTGCTTGAGATCTCATCGAAGAAGTCGTAGAGCTTCCCGCTCGTAGGGTCGACGAGGACCACGTTTCCGATCGTCTGGCTGTTCTGTCCCGGATCGAAGATCGGGCGAGCGGTGGTCCACGTCTTGCCGCCGTCGGAGGTCATGGAGAACCAGGCCGGGCCGCGAAACGCATGCGAGACCAGGGCCGCATCGGGGCTTTGGCTCGGCCCCTGCAAGCGGTCCCAGACGAGATACGCCTTGCCGGCGTGAAGCGGGTCGGCCGTGACCGACTCCTTGTCATTGAAGAATTGGGTTGCCTCGAAGACCGGGGACGTCCCCTGATCGGACTTCTCCAGGGTCGGGTTGGCCCAGGTCTTGCCGCCGTCGCTCGAGGTCACCGTGCCTATGCCGGTGTCGTTATTTCCGGCGGCGGTGCCGGCGCTGCTGTTGGTCGCCATCAGGCCCGCGGCGTAGGCGGTGCCATCCGGACCGACGGAGACCCACGGGTCAGACGCCCTGTGGTACGGAGCTCCGGTGAATGGGTCGGCAATCGCTCCCGGCGCGCAGGCGCTGAACGGGAGCGTCGTCTGGCCCCAGCTCTTGCCGCCGTTCAAGCTGTAGCCGGCGACCAGGCCGCGTGCCCCGCCGTTGGACCAGCGGTCCTGCTGCCAGGCTCCGATGACGTTTGAGTTGTTGGCCGGATTTACGGCCACCTGCGGCTCGACCTCGGCGTCCGTGTAGGCCGTCCCAGGCTCGTTGGCGTTCACGCAACCCGAGAACGGATCGGATCCGGATACCTTGACAGGCCCGGACGCAGCCCAGGCCGGAGACGAGGCGACGGCGAATGCCACGACCGCCGGGAGGACGAAGCTTGCTCTGCGCATGACCACCCCTATCTGGTGACGCACGATGGCCGGTCCCAGCCGCGAGCCTAACGGATAGGTCAAGGTGCGCTCGCAGCAACCTCCTCACCGGAACTTTGGCACTTCACTTCCGGATGCCCGAAGTGGATCGCCATCGTTCGGGAGGGGCAAAGGAGGAGGGGTGGTTACGCGCTGGAGCCCCGGCGATAGATCCGTGAGCCGAGCGCCATTTCGGGTAGTACCCGCTCAAGAACCCAGCTCGCCCACGCCCCGGCCGAGCTCGGTGAACACTTGTTTATAAAATGCACGCGCGCGGCAACCACTAGAGAACGCGAGATGCCTGAGCGAGGCGCGCCCCCGAACGTTCATCCAGTCCAGCGGCGAGTGTTACGTGCCCTTGAGGCGCTGAGCACGCCGATGCTCCCTGGCGACTACCTGGAGCTGATCAATCCCCTGTGGTCGACGCGTGAGCTGAAAGGCAGAATCGAGGAGGTCAGGCGCGAGACGGAAGACGCAGCCACGGTGCTGATCAAGCCCGGATACAGCTGGCCGGGACATAAGCCGGGCCAGTACGTCAGGATCGGCATCGACATAGATGGCGTCCGCCACTGGCGCGCGTACTCGCTTACCTCGGACCCGTACCGCGAGGACGGGCTGATCAGCATCACTCCGAAGCGGGTGGACAGCGGGCAGGTCTCGCCCTACCTGGTCGACAAGGCCAGGCAGGGGACGATCGTCTCGCTCAGCAAGATTGAGGGGGAGTTTGTGCTTCCGGATCCCCCGCCGGAGAAGCTTCTGTTCATCAGCGCCGGCAGCGGGATCACGCCGATCATGAGCATGCTGCGCCATCTGGATCACTACGACGAGATCGGCGACGTCGTCCATCTGCACTCCGCGCGCCACAGCGATGAGGTGATCTTCGGCCCGGAGATACGCGAGCTGGCGAAGCGCCGGGATGGCTTTCGCCTGCACGAGCAGTTGACGCGCGAGCATGGGCGCATGGGCCCGGAGGATCTGGAGCGCCTGTGTCCGGATTGGCGAGAGCGACAGACCTACATCTCGGGGCCCAACGAGATGCTGGATGCCTTCAACGAGCACTTCGACCAGGAGGCCGACTGCGAGCAGCTTCACATGGAGCGCTTCCAGCCCAAGCTGGGGCTCGGGCAGAAGGGAGAGGGGGAGGGAGGCTCCATCAAGTTCTTGGAGTCGGAGTGCGAGACCGAGTCCGACGGCCACAAGCCCATCCTCGTGGCCGGCGAGGACGCCGGGCTCGAGCTCCCCTTCGGTTGCCGCGAGGGAATCTGCCACACCTGCGTCGGCGAGCTTCGCTCCGGCCACGTGAGAGATCTGCGCACCGGAAAGGTGTACGGGCAGGAGGGAGAGGTGATACGGACGTGCATCAGCGCTCCCGAGGGGCCGATCGAGATAGAGCTGTAACGAGAACCCAAGCACGAGGAGAAGAACTGATGGCGACTCAGACCCAGGACGGCCACCGGTCGAACGGCAACGTTGCGATCGAAGACCCGGACAACCCGCTTCACCGCCTGACTCCCGAGCAGATCGAGGAGCTCGGGCGGCTATTCGATGAGCTCCATGAGCAGGTCAAGGCCGACCTGGGCGACCGCGACGCACGCTACATCCGCTCCATGATCGCGATGCAGCGCAGGCTGGCGTTCATCGGCCGCATGGAGTTGATCGCGTCCCGGTGGCGGATTCCGTGGGTTGTGGGCGCGACCACGCTCGGCCTGGCGAAGATCCTCGAGAACATGGAGATCGGGCACAACGTCATGCACGGCCAGTGGGACTGGATGAACGACCCGGTGATCAACTCGAGGGCCTGGGACTGGGACACCGCCTCGACGGCCGAGGCCTGGCGCCACTCTCACAACTACATCCACCACACGTTCACCAACATCCTCGGCAAGGACCGCGACCTGGGCTACGAGATCATGCGGATCGACCCGAACCAGAAGTGGCACCCTGTCTACCTTCTGCAGCCGTTCTACAACGTCCTGCTGAGCTTCCTGTTCGAGTGGGGCGTCGCGGTCCACGACCTTGATCTCACCGCGATCAGGGCGGGCGAGAAGGACATGAAAGATGTGCTCAAGGAGCTCAAGGGAATCGCCGGCAAGGCCCGCACGCAGATCCAGAAGGACTACATCGCCTGGCCGTTGCTCAGCGGCCTCGTGATGACGGGAATCGAGCTCGGCCTGATCACGCTGAAGGCTCGCGCCAACGGCGACGGCCAGCGCCCCACCGCCAAGGCCAAGCGCACCATTCGCCGCTTCCGGCGCAAGCGGACGAGCGGACGGGAGATCCTCCGCCAGCTTGTCGAGCGCCGTTCGTTCCGTGACCCGTTCCTGCGCACGCTCACGGCGGACGTGGTGGCAAACATCATTCGCAATGTGTGGGCCTACGCGATCATCTTCTGCGGCCACTTCCCTGACCAGACGTACACCTTCACCGAGGAGGAGGTCAAGGACGAGACGCGCGGCGGCTGGTACGTGCGCCAGCTCACCGGCGCGGCCAACATCGACGGTGGGCCGCTGTTCCACGTGATGAGCGGAAACCTCGGCTACCAGGTGGAGCACCACCTGTATCCCGACATGCCGAGCACCCGGTATGGGGAGATCGCGCCGAAGGTCCGCGAGATCTGCGAGCGCTACGACCTGCCCTACAACACGGGGCCCTTCCACCAGCAGCTGGGCATGGTCCAGCGCACGATCCTGCGGCTGGCGTTGCCGGGCGGCAAGGCCAGGCCCAAGCCGGGCGCCTACCACGGCCCGTTGGTCAGGGGAAAGGGCGAGCACTCCCCGTCGGGCACGCCCGCGGCCTCCTAGACCTCGGCGGGACCACATAGCGATTGCGAAGGCGTCGCCCGGGGCGTATGTTTGCCCTGTGGCGTTCAAGAAGCACATCCTGGTGGTGGCGAACGTCACCGCGGCTTCCGATGAGCTGCTCGAGGAGCTCAAGAAGATCGCGGCGGGACAGTCGGCGGACTTCATGCTGATCGTCCCGGCCACGCCGTTTGGCGGCGGGCGCGAGGCCGCGCAGGAGGCCCTGACGGCGGCCTGCGACCGGCTTCGGGCGGAGGGATTCGAGATCGAGGGAAGGGTCGGTAACCCGGATCCGATCGTGGCCGTCACCGAGGCCTGGGATCCGAAGCTCTACGACGAGATCGTCCTCTCCACGCTGCCCATGCGCTTCTCGAAGTGGCTGCACGCCGGCCTTCCGGAGCGGATCGAGAAGCTGACCGGCGCGCCGGTCACCCACGTGATCTCGCAGCCCACCAGGCCCGTGGTGGAGGTCGAGCCCGCGCCGACGCATGAGAAGAGCGCCATGGGGCCGCTGTCGGTGCTCGGGTGGGGCGGGCAAAGGCGGCCCGAGTAGCGCCGCCGAATCCTCGGAGGTCCCTCGCCCTGCGATAATCGCGGCGATGAACCTGGGCGCGATCCTGACGGCGATGGTGACGCCATTCGGCCCCGACGGACGCGTCGACGAGGAGGCCGCCGTGCGGCTGATGAACCATCTCGTCGACCACGGGTCGGACGGGCTCGTGATCTGCGGCACGACGGGCGAAGTGTCGACCCTGTCCGACTCCGAGCAGCTCGGCCTGATCGAGCTGGCCGTGCGGGAGATGCGCGGCCGGTGCACGATCGTCGCGGGCGTGGGCTCCAACGACACGCGCCACGCTGTGGAACTAACTCAACGCGCCACCGAGCTCCGGCCCGACGCGCTGCTGTCCGTCAATCCCTACTACAACAAGCCCTCCCGCCGGGGCATCGTCAGGCATTACGAGGAGATCGACCGCGCCACCGACCTCCCGATCCTTCTGTACAACATCCCCCAGCGAACCGCCTCCGACTTGGACAACGAGCTGTTGGCGGAGCTGGCGCAGCTCGAGCACATCTCGGGTGTCAAGCAGGCCAATCCCGCGAACCTCCAGAGGATCGACGGGCTTCAGATTTACGCGGGCAACGACGACTTGCTGGCCGATGTTCTCGACATGGGCGAGCCTGGCGGCGTTCTTGTCGCCAGTCATCTGTTTGGCGAGGAGATGCGCCGCATGGTGGACGAACCCGAACGGCGCCGGGAGATCGACTCGTCGCTGAACGACGTCTACCGTGATCTCACCGTCGCCCCCCTCGCCTGCTCGGTGAAGGCGGCGCTGAAGCTGATCGGCCTCGACGTCGGGCGACCGCGACTGCCATATGTCGAGCTCGATTCCGACGAGCTCGCCACCGTGCGCGAGATGCTAGAGCGCCACGGTCTGCTTCAGACCACGAGCGCGTGACGCCAGCGTGACCGACGGCCTCAGGGTCCTGCCGCTGGGCGGCCTGGGCGAGATCGGCAAGAACATGACCGTCATCGAGTACGGCGGCCGCATCGTGGTGGTCGACACGGGCCTGCGCTTCCCGACCACGGAGATGCTGGGCATCGACCTGGTTCTGCCCGACTTCGCCTATCTGCGCGAGCGGACCGAGGACATCGAGGCCATCGTCATCACCCATGGCCACGAGGACCACCTGGGCGCCTTGCCCTGGGTGCTGCGCGCGATCTCCGATGAGCGCCAGCCACCCGTCTACGGAGGCCGCCTGACGATCGCCATGGCCCGCTCGAAGCTCGACGAACATCGGCTCCGGGACGCTTCGCTGGCCGACCTGCCCCCAGGAACGGAGCTCCAAGCCGGACCGTTCTCGATCGAGCTGGTGCACATGACCCACTCGATCCCCGACTCCTGCGCCGTCGCGGTGACGACCGATCTGGGAACCGTGTTGGTGACCGGCGATTACAAGTTCGACCAGACACCGGTGGATGGCCCGCCCGCGGACGTCTCGCGCTTGGCCGGACTAGGAGGAGCAGGGGTACTGCTGTTGTGTGGCGATTCAACGAACGCCGACCGGCCGGGGTTTTCTCCCTCCGAGCGCGAGGTCGGGCCTCACCTCGAGGAGGTCTTCACCCACGCCGAGGGCCGGATCATCGTGACCAGCTTCGCCTCGAACATCCACCGCGTGCAGCAGGTCATCGACGCCGCCGCTGCCTTGTCCCGAAAGGTCTCGCTGGTCGGACGCTCGATGCGCAAGAACGTCAACATCGGCCGGTCGCTCGGGCACATCGAGATTCCCGACGGCCTGTTGGTTCCACCTCACGAGGTCGAGGACTGGCCGGACCACCAGCTGGTGGTGATCTCGACAGGCTCACAGGGGGAGCCGCTGTCGGCGCTGAGGCGCATGGCATACAACGACCATCCGGCGATCCAGCTCCGAAAGGGCGACACGGTCGTGTTCTCCGCCACCCCTATCCCGGGCAACGAGGGAGCGGTGGGGGAGACCGTGGACCGCCTCTTTCAGATCGGCTGTCGGGTCATCACCACCCGCGAGGCGCCGGTCCATGCCTCCGGGCACGGCTACCAGGAGGAGCTCAAGCTGATGCTCAACCTGGTGCGCCCTCGCTACGTGATGCCGGTCCACGGCGACCACAAGCGGATGCACCTCCACGCCCAGCTGGCGGACGCCGTCGGTATCGATCCCGGCCGCGTGCTGCTTGCTCAGAACGGGCTGCCGGTGGAGGTCGACTCCTCTGGGGCCCGGTTCGGCGAGGTCGAGCAGTCGGGAATGATCTTCGTCGATGGCGTGGATATCGGCGATCCGGCGGACGCCGCCCTGCGCGATCGGCGGACGCTGTCGGCCGACGGGATATTCATCGTCGTGGCCACCGTCTCCGTACAGTCCGGCGAGTCGGTGGTGCCACCGGAAGTGATCTTCCGCGGCGTTCCGTTCATCGAGCAGGCCGACGAGCTGGTGGCCGAGATCCGCGAACAGGTGGAGAGCTCGCTGTCGACTTCGGCGCGCGACGGCGTCCGCGAAATCGACCTCCTACAAGAGGAGCTCCACGATCACCTGGCGGCGTTCGTCTACGAGCGCCTTCGCCGACGGCCCATGGTGCTGCCGGTGGTCGTCGAGGTGTGAGCTTTCGGCGCTCAGCCGGCACGCTCGGCTGAGGCCAAGCCGCGGCGCGCAAACCCGGCGAACAACGCAGCCGCTGCAGCCAGCGCCACGAATGCAATCGCCACCTTCACCGGCGAGCCGGCAAGCAAGCCGCGCCCGGCCTCGAGCACGGCGGTCACCGGGTTCACATTGGCCACCGCGTGGATCCATCCCGTAAGGAGCTTGAGCGGCACATACACCGGGGCCAGGAACAGGAGGACGAAGACTGGCATCTGGATCAGGGCGCCGGCCTGCTCGGTTCGAAGGAACATCGCCAGGCCGCAGGCCCACAGCGCGGCCACGAGGTTGAGGATCACGCCCAGGCCGATCAGCCCCGTCAGCTGGATTCCGTCGCCGTCGATGTTCATGCCCCCGATGAGGGCCGCGACCGTCACAACCGTGCCGGTGAGCACCCAGCGCAACAGCGCGCCGAGCGTGTAGCCGGCGATGATTCCGCTGCGGCGCGGGGCGCTCAAAAGCAGCCGCCGGGCGAAGCCCGAGTCGAAGTCGCGGGCCACCGCGAAGCCGGTGAACACGCCACCGAAGGCCGCGGACTGCAGGAACACGAACACGAATTGGAACGCCGTGTAGCCGGGCCCGTACCTGAAGTTCGGCACGTCGCTGATGCGCGAGAGCCCCCCGGCGAAGGCGATCAGGAAGAACAGGGGGAAGATGATCGAGGGCAGCAGGATCGCGGGGTTGACGATCGTGTTGTGGATGGAGCGCCAGGCGACGCCGCGGGCCACGTACGTGAATCTGCGGAGCTCGTCGAGGATGCCGGTCATCGTCTAGCCAGCCTGGTTCTCATCGACCGTTGTGACAGCCCCAGGGCGATCGCCAGAATCGCGATCGAGAATCCCACTCCAAGCGCCAGGGCCTGGGCGTCCCAGCCCTTGATGACCAGGCTGCGCAGGCCCTCGATCAGGTAGGAGACCGGGTTGTAGGTGGCGATGTCGCGAAACCACGTTGCCTTGATCAGGTCGCGAGGCAAGCTCGAGGAGCTCAGGAACAGCGTCACGAACAGGAGCGGAAAGATGCCCTGGACGGCCTCGCCCGTGCCGAAGCGCAATGCCATCAGCGCTCCCAGGCTGGCGAACGCGAACGAGATCAGAATCGAGAGGACCAACAATGCGAGCGCCCCGCCCGCGCCGCTTGACAACGTCACGCCGGTCGCCAGGGCGACCAGCAGGTAGACGATGGCCTGGATGACGCCGATCACGAGTGCCCCGCCCAGCTGGCCCACGAGCAGCGCCTCACCGCGCAGGGGGGTGAGCGCCAGGCGGTTGAGGAACCCGCTTTCGATGTCGCGTGCCAGATCTACGCCGGCGCTGATCGAGACGAACATCGCGCCCTGGACGAATGTCATTGCGATCAGGAAGTCGCGGTAATTGTCGGTCGGGAAGTGCGGGATCCGCGTCGCCGGGCCGAGCGCCGACCCGTTGATCGCAAACAGGATCAGGGGAAAGATCATCGGAAAGACCAGCAGCGCGCGCTGTCGCAGGGTGCGGACCACAGCGCGGCGCGCAACGGCGGCCGTCTGTTCGACCAGCGTCGCGGTCTCCACTTGGCGCCTCGTGCTGGGGCCCGGGAGGGTCACCTCAACGGCCACGACGCCTCCGCCTGCGGGAGTGGGAAGCAGGGACCTCCGGTGCTTCGCCGTCGCCCGCTCCCTCGAGCTTGCGGCCGGTCTTGGCCAGGAAGACGTCGTCGAGCGAGGGCTGATGGAGCTGGAGCGTCTCCACACGCAGGTCGGCCTGATCGAGCAGGCGGACGATCTCAGCCAGCTGGGTCTCGCCGCCCGGCAGCTGCACGGTGACGCTCCCGCTTCCGTTCCGGCGCATCTCGCCGAAACTGGACAGCAGCTCTGCCAGCCGGTTTCCGACGTCCTGATCGGCGGGCGTCACCTCGACGGTTGGGCTGCCGATCTCGGCCTTCAGCCGGGCGGGCGTGCCCTCGGCCACGATGTGGCCGTGATCGATGATCCCGATTCGATCGGCGAGGGCATCGGCCTCCTCGAGGTACTGGGTGGTGAGGAAGACCGTGATCCCCTCCTGGTGAGCCAGCCGCTCCACCTCGTCCCAGAGGGCGGCCCGGCTCTGAGGGTCAAGACCGGTAGTGGGCTCGTCGAGGAACAGGATGCGAGGGGAATGAACGAGCGCCAGCGCCAGATCCAGGCGGCGCTTCATCCCGCCCGAGTAGCCGCCAACGCGCCGATCGGCGGCCTCGGTGAGCCCCACCCGGGCAAGCAGCTCGTCGGACCGTCTGCGGCGCTCCTCGCCCGGCAGGCCCTGCAGCGTGGCCTGGAGAAGCAGGTGCTCGCGACCCGTGAGAATCGCATCAAGCGCCGCCTCCTGGAGCGCGGCGCCGATCGTGGCCCGTACCTGAGCGCCCTGGCGAACGACGTCGTAGCCGCCGACACTCGCCCTACCGCTGGTGGGCGGTAGGAGCGTGGTGAGCATCAGCACCGTGGTCGACTTCCCGGCCCCATTGGGACCCAGGAAGCCGTAGATCTCTCCGGGGGAGACAGTGAGGTCGATTCCGTCCACGGCCCGCGGCCCCTTGCGGAACTCGCGGACCAGGTTCTCGGCCTCGATCGCCGCTTGGTGGTCCATGAATCGTACAGTAGCAGATGATCCGTAGCACGAATGATCTGTGCGACGAATATAATCCACCGGCCCGTTTCGAACACCGCGCGGTAGGACTACGCGGCCCGTGCGGCCTGGCCCTCGCCCACGACCGTGGCGGCCGGGCCCGCAAGTCGCGTGGCTCTGAGAGCCGCGTAGCCGCATAGTGCGACCACGAAGCAGGTGATCGCGCCGAGGCCCAGTCCGGCGCGCGCCCCGAACAGCTCCATCACCCCCCCGACAATCGGTCCGCCGATGGGAGTCGAGCCCTGGAACGCGACGAACCACAGGGACATGACGCGGCCGCGCATAGCCGGTGCCGCGTTCAGCTGGAGGGTGGAGTTGCCGGTGGCCATGAACGAGATGCTCGCTCCACCGGCGAGACCCAGGGCCGCGAGCTCGACCGCCAGGCTGGGCGCCAGTGTCGCCATGGCCATGGCGACGCCGAAGGCGCTGGCCGCGAGCACGAGAGGCCTGGTGCCGGTCTTGCCGCGCGCCGCCACCAGCAGACCGCCGGCCACGGCGCCAATTCCCATGGCGGCGGTCATGAAGCCGAACCCGGTCGCGCCGGCATGGAGCCCGCGACTGGCCATCACCGGAAGCGAGACCTGGAACTCGTAAGTCAGGCAGCCAACCGCGGCCATCATCAGCAGCGGCACGGCAAGCGCGGGAGTCGAGCGCACGTACCGCAGCCCGGCGCGCAGCTGACCGCGCGCCCGGGGGGTGGGAGGAGTGGGATTCAGCGCGCTTCGGTCCATCGTCGCCAGCGAGGCGATTACCGCCACGAAGCTTGCGGCATTGATCAGAAAGCACACGCCGTCCCCGACGGTGGCGATCAGCAGCCCAGCCACGGCGGGGCCGACCGTCCGGGCCACGTTGACCAGCACCGAGTTGAGGCTGACCGCGTTGCGCAGATGATCGGGACCGACCATCTCGAGCATGAAGGACTGGCGCGCCGGGTTCTCGAACGCGTTGTTGAGGCCCAGGAGCGCCGCCAGAAGCCCGATCTCCCACACGCGCACCGCCCCGGTGACGGTCAGCACACCGAGGGCCAGCGCCTGTATGCCCATCGCGCTCTGAAGGGCGATCATCAGCCTGCGCTTGTCGAGCCGGTCGGCGATCACGCCTCCGTAGGGAGCGAGCAGCAGCACAGGCAGCGTCTGCAGGGCGACCACCAGGCCCAGGGCGGCGCCCGAATGGGTGAGGCTCAGAACAAGCCAGGCCTGGGCGGTCATCTGCATCCAGGTCCCGATCAGGGAGATGGCCTGGCCGCCGTAGTACCGGCGGTAGTTGCGGACAGAAAGCGCGGCGAAGGTGAGGCGGCCGGCGCGCGCCACGCGCGTCACAGCCGCCCGCCCTTCAGCTGCTCGGCCAGCCGCTCGAGCGCGGGGAGCGCGCGATCGATCAGGTCTCGCTCCTCATCCGAGAGCCCTCGAAGGGCGAGATTGACTGCGTCTGTGCGTTCCCGGCGGATCCGCTCGGCCAGCCGCCTTCCGGCAGGACTGCAGCTGACCCACACCGCCCGGCGGTCTCCCTCGTCGTTCACTCGCTCGAACAGACCGCCTTCGACCAGCTCCGCGATGACCCGCGAGAGCATGGTGGGGTTGATGCCCTCCGCTTCCGCCAGCTCTGACAAGCGCATGGGCCCCAGGCGGGCGACCGTCAGAAGGACGGCGCTCCGGGTGGGCGTCAGCCCGGCGGCGAGCGCGGCCGTCGTCGGGCGCAGGCGGCGCGACAGGCGAGCGATGGCCACGCGAAGGCGCGGGGCGGTATCGAGGTCGAGAGCTGGTGATGGGGTCGGCATTCGGCAGTCCTATGGGGGCCCGCAAGAAAGCGGGCGGACCCGCAAGAAAGCTTGCTTGCTGGCAAGCATTATTTTAGCGGAGGGTCGCGAACACAGTGACCGCCCGGCCAGGGGTCACTGTGAGATGGGTCCCCATAGTGGAGACCTATCTCACAGTCGTCGCTATGCCGAGGCCGGGTCGCGCTCCGGCGCCGCCGGCTCGACCGCGACATCCGCCGGCAGCCGGATCACGAACCGGGTGCCGCTGCCCACTTCCGGCCGCTCGAGGCGGACACTGCCCCCGTGGGCCTCGACCACGGCCCTGACGATCGCCAGCCCCAACCCCGAGCCCCGGCGGCCGTCGCGGGCGCCGCGCACGAAGCGCTCAAACACCCGTTGCTCCAACTCCGGCGGGATGCCGGGGCCGTCGTCCTCGACCGTCAACACCGCGGTCCCGTCTTGGGCTTCGGTCGACGCCCTGATGTGGGTGCCGGGTGGCGTGTGCCGGATGGCGTTCTCGAGTAGGTTCAGCGTGAGTCGGTGTAGATCGTCCCGGGTACCGGAGACGATCACCGGCTCGGCCTCCACCGACAGCTCGTGGCCCTCCGCCACGGGCTCGAGCTCCCCGGCGGCCTCCACGAGCACTGCCGCGAGGTCGGTTGCCCTCTGCGGCTGGGTCCGTTTGGCATCGGCTCTGGCCAGCAGCAACAGGTCGCCTACCAGACGTCGCATCCGCCGGGTGGAGCGCAGCGCAGCGTGCGCGGTGTCTGCCTGCTCTCCGGTCAGCTCCTCGCTCAGCAGCTCGAGGTTGGCCAGGACGCTGGTCAGCGGCGTGCGCAGCTCGTGTGAGGCGTCGGCGATGAACTCGCGCTGGCGGACCAGCATCGCCTCCGTCTCGCTTCTGGAGGCATCGAGCGCCGCCAGCATCCCGTCGAGGGTGCGCGCTAGCTCGGCCACCTCGTCCTCGGCCTCCGGGAACGGCAGCCGGCGGCTCGGGTCCCGCGTCCGCTCGATCTCCCGCGCCACATCGGTGAGCTCGGCGATGGGGCGCATCGCCCGGCGAGCGACGTAGAGCCCCGCGAGCAGCGCCAGCACGGCGCCGCCGAGCACGCCCAGCAGCAGGAGGAAGCGGACGCGGTTGAGCGTGTGGTCCACCTCGGACAGGGGCCGCGCATAGAGCACATGGATGTCGCCCTCGGGCTCTGCCCGCACCCCCCGTACGGCCACCCGGTATCCCAGTCCTTGCCCGTCCCCGGTCTGTACGGGCGGCGGAAACGTCGGCTTGACCTTGGCCGGTTCGGCGCCCGGGCTCTGTGTGCAGAGCGTCGTGGCCGTACCGACGTCATAGACCCGAATCTGCGCTCCCTCGGCGCTGTAGTCCCGGATCACGCTCGGGTTACACACGGGCCCCAGAGGCCGCGCCTTCAGCAGCGGCGCATTGGCCAGCTGGTTGGCGACCTTGCGGACGTCGTTGTTGAACTGGTTGCGGACCTCGTTGGCCGTGAACAGCGCAACGATCACCGCGAAGGAGGCCAGGATCACGAACGTCAGCGCCGCCGAGCCGCCGGCCAGGCG
>DAIPIC010000018.1:0-30468 GCA_036771025.1 Solirubrobacteraceae bacterium | reverse complement strand
GGCCGCGGCCGCGCCGGGATCAGCGGGCCGCGGTCGCGCCGGCGTCAGTCCGGCCGCGGCCCGGCCGGGTCAGCTGGTTCCGGCCCCGCCGTACGAAGACGGAGCTGCGGACGCCGACTGGGTCGTGGCGATCTGCTGGAGTAGCGCCGAGGGGCTGGTTCCTCCCACCACCCGCAGACGCGGCAGGCGGAACGGATCCTGGGAGGGGCTCGCCCAGCCCGGAACGACCGTCATCGACCCGACGAATCCCGCGTCCTTGAGCGCGGTGATCACCGGCGCGTCGTAATGGCCGGACGGATACGCAAACCAGTCCGCCGGAATCCCGTAGCGCTGGCGCAGCTGCTGGCGAGCGTTGAACACCTCTTCGTGCAGCTTCGACGGGCTGGCCGTGATCAGGTCGTAGTGGGTCATGCCCTGCGTGTCGAGCTCCCATCCGGCCGCGATCATTCCGCGCACCTGGGCATCGGTCAGACCACCCTGTGAGGTCAGGCCGATGAAGTCGAGCTGGATCATCTCGTCCCCGACCCATCCCATCCGCTTGAGCACCGGTAGCGCGTTCGTGAACTGCGACTGGTAGCCGTTGTCAAACGTGAGCACGATCGGCTTGCCCGGCCCCAGCGGGACTCCGCGCGTCCAGTACGCCTTGACCTGATCCAGTGTGACCGCGTGCCAGCCGGCGGCTTTCAGAGCCTGCATCTGGGCGGCGAATTCGCCGGCGGGCACGTACAGGCCCGGGAACTTCGCCCCCGGGGGCGGAGGGTTGATCACGTGGTACATGAGTACCGGCACGGGTGTCGTTCCCGGGTTGCCGGTTGCTGCCCCGGTCACGGTCGAGTGATGGGCGGCGGTCGTGCTGCCGGAAGAGGAGGCCGGCCGGGAGGACTTCGGAGCGCTGGCGGTGGTGCTGGTGGTCGTAGAGCCGCAGGCGGCCAGACCGATGGTCAACGCCAGCAGGGCCAGAGTGCGCGCCAGTGGGCCGTGGCGCCCGGGGGAGGGGGAAGGACCTTGAGACTGCATGGGCTCCGAGCGTATAGATTCGGGCGGCGTGAGCGCCGCTTCGGTCCAGTCGCCCAGCTCCTCCTCGATCGAGCGGACGGTCACCTCGCCGGATGGCGTCCAGCTGGCCACGATCGAGGCCGGCGACACCTCCCAGCCGACGGTAGTGCTCGTCCACGGCTATCCGAACACAAAGGAGCTGTGGAGACCGTTCCTGCCGTATCTGATCGACCGCTACCACGTGGTCGCCTACGACCTTCGAGGGACCGGGGCTTCGAGCGCGCCGCGCGGGCCGGCGGCTTATGACTTCGACCGGCTCGGCGATGACCTCCTGGCCGTGATCGCCGCGACCGCTCCCGGCGAGCGCGTGCACCTGGTCGGGCACGACTGGGGCGGAATCCAGGGATGGGAGTTCGCGACCCAGGAACGTTTCGGCGACGTGCTTGCCTCCTTTACGACGATCGCCGGACCATCACTCGATCAGGTCTCGATCGCTGCCCGCGAGCTCCTTGCGCGGCCATCCCCGGCCCGCCTCATAGAACTGGTGCGGCGAGTGAGGCGCTCGTGGTACGTGCTCGCCCTGTGGACGCCGGGCATGCCAACCATGGCCTGGCGAGGGCCCCTCGGTCGCGGCGGCTGGGAATGGGTCCTGCGACAGCGGGAGCGCATCCCGTCCGAGCGCGCCACTCCGCAGCGGACGCTCGGCTCCGATGCCATCCACGCCGCCAACCTCTACCGCCGCAACATCCCGCGCAAGCTGCTCCGCCCGCGCCACGACGCGACAGCCCACGTCCCGGTCCAGGTCATCGTCCCCAACGCGGACCATTTCATCTCCTCGGCCTATTACGACCTGGCCGAGCGCTACGTGCCCGCACTCAAGCGGAGGACGCTGGGAACGACGCACTGGGCGCCGCTGGTCCAGCCCGCCCTGCTCTCTCGATGGGTCGCGGAGTTTGTCGACGAGGTCGAGGCGGGCCGCCCCGTGCGCTCGAGAAGGCCGTGGGTGCCGGGTGCCGGGATCGAGCAGGTGCGCGGGCGCCTGGCGCTGGTCACCGGCGCAGCGAGCGGCATCGGGCTGGCGACCGCGACTGCCCTCGCCGCGCGCGGCGCGCGGCTCCTGCTCGTAGACCGTGACGCCGACGGGCTCGAGCGGGCGGCAGCCTCGATCGCACAGAGCCACACATTCGTATGCGACGTGTCCGACCGGCAGGCGTTGGAGCGCCTCGCGGCACGCGTCCTGGAGGAGCACGGCGTCCCGGACGTGGTCGTCAACAACGCCGGGATCGCGGTCGCGGGCTCGTTCCTCGACACCGGCCCCGACGACTGGCAGCGAATAGTGGACGTAAACCTGATGGGCGTCGTGCACGGTTGCCGGCTGTTCGGCCGGGCGATGATCGATCGCGGCCAGGGTGGCCAGATCGTCAACACTGCGTCCGCCGCGGCGTTCGCGCCGGCGAAGGACCTCGCCGCCTACGCCACGACCAAGGCTGGTGTGCTGATGCTCAGCGAATGCCTGCGGGCCGAGCTCCATCCCCACAGCATCGGAGTCACCGCGGTCTGCCCAGGGTTCATCGCCACCAACATCACCCGTACCGCGCACTATGTCGGGCGAGGGGATAGCGACCAGCAGCGGCTCGCCGAATGGGTCACTCGAACCTACGAGCGGCGTAACTTCACGCCCGACCGGGTGGCCGAAGAGATCGTGGAGGCCATCGGGGTCAACCGGCCGGTGGCGGTGATCACGCCGGAGGCCAAGCTGATGCACGCCCTGTCGCGATTCACGCCTGGCTTCCTCCGGCGGCTCGCCAGGCTGGAGGTCCTGCCCGGCTGAGGGCGGCGGCCCTGACCGGGCGCGAAGCCAAAGAAGGACTCCGCCGACCGCCGACGAAACGCACCGTCATGCGTTTGATGAACCGCGTACCCCGGATCGAGCACAAGGCCGTCAAATCGCGTCCAGGCCTCGAGCACCTCAGGTCGGAATGGATCGCGATCGTGCGATGGCTGAACGCCAACAAAGTCGAGTACGTGCTGATCGGAGCGGTCGCCGAGGCCATCCGCGGCAATGCTCGTGCCAAGGGCCCGGTGGCCATAGTTCCGGCCCCATATCGGCGCAACCTGGAGCGCCTGGCTCGCGCCCTCTCGGCCGAGCACGCCCGGGAACGGATCGACATGGCGGGCGACGCGGCCGGGGCCGATCCCGTCCCCGTGAAGCTAACCGGGCAGAAGCTGGCAGAGCGCGCCCGCTGGGCGCTCCGCTGCGGGGCCCAGGACATCGACGTGGAGTGCGGCGTTCGGGCTGCTGGCAGCGACCGCGGCATTCCGAGCTACCAGGAGCTCCTGTACGAGGCCGGGCGGTTCGAGCTGGACGCCGGCGTCAGCGTGGAGGTCGCCTCTCCGGAAGACATCCAGCATTTCGCCCATCTGCGCCGCACCGGCGTGGCCCCCGAGATCCGGATCTCGAAACAGGTGCGCCCGCCCGAGCAGCCTCCGGCTGCCGAGAAGCCCCCCGCGCCCAACGGCTCCGAGGCCGTCGAGCCGGGCGAGCGCGACTCGGGCTAGCTGGATAGACTCCCGGCTCGCACGCGCGATGGTGCGTGGAAGCCGGTGAGAGTCCGGCGTGGTCGCGCCACTGTGATCGGGCCGCGGGCCCGAAAGCCAGGACTTCGAGCCATCGCAGGAACCGTCGTCGGGGGACGCGTCATCCCCCAGGAGGTCTTGCGCACGAGGTGATGGCACGTCCGGTATGCGGGGTGGAGCGGACGGCTGCCGACCGCTGTCCGGGGAACCTGGCGTTACATCGGGCACAGGACGGCTGGCTGGCGCGAATCCGTATTCCGGGGGGGCGGGTCACAGCCGACCAGCTGGACGCTCTTGGCCGGGCCGCTGAGCTCGGGAACGGGCTCGTCGAGCTGACTTCCCGCGCCAACTTCCAGCTGCGAGGGCTGCCCTCCAATGCCGGGGAGCAGCTGGCGGCGATCATCCACGCGGCCGACCTGCTGCCGTCGGTCGCCCACGACCGAGTTCGTAACGTGCTCGCCAGCCCGCTGGCAGGCCGACACCCGCGCTCGTGCCGTGAAACGGATGGTGAGGTGGCGGCACTCGACCGCGAGCTGTGCGCCGAAACAGCGCTAGGCGAGTTGCCCGGGCGGTTCCTCTTTGCCGTCGATGACGGCAGCGGGCTCGCGCTCGAACACCGGGCAGACGTCGCACTGATCGCCTGCGACGACGGCTACGCCCTCGCCCTTGCCGGTCACCTCATCACCGGCATGGTGGACGTCGCCGACGCCGCCACAACTGCGGTGAGGGCAGCGCGGGCCTTCCTGGTCGAGCGGCGCGGGCGAGGGGTTGCTGCGTGGCGAATCGTCGAGCTCGAGAACGGCGCTGCGGCCGTGGCAGCTCGGCTCGGAATGGCGCTTGCGCCAGCGGTGGCGCTGCCGGCCCCGCATCCACCCACCCCCGGGGCGCTGGTTCAGCAAGACGGTCGGGTGGCAGTCACCGCGCTGGCGCCGCTCGGACGGCTGGATCGAGACAGTCTCATCCAGCTGGCCCGCCTAGCGCCCGAGATCCGCGTAGGGACAAGCCGAACGCTGACAGTCCTGGACGTCGACCCAGATCAGGTGTCTGCTCTGAGCGCCGAGCTCACCTCGCTAGGACTCGAGCTCCGCCCCGACTCCGGTTGGGTGGGCCTTTCGGCCTGCGCGGGGCTCGGGCGCTGCCCCAAAGCACGGCTCGACGTCGCGACCGTGGCGGCGGCTAGGGCGGACGTGAGGGGCTCAAGGTCGCCCGCTGAGCACTGGGCCGCCTGTGAGCGACGCTGCGGCGAGCGAGTCGGGCAGCCGATCGCGATCGCTGCGGCGCCCGGCGAGGCGATCACGCTGCGCGTTGGTGAGGCTGAGCAAGTTGTGGCCAGCCTCGACGAAGCGCTCCTGACGCTGGCGAGCCGATGACCAGTCCCGTCTCGCAGCTCAGATCGGCCTGGCGAGCCCTTGGCGCCCATGAGCGCGCCAGCGTCTCAGGCATGGTCGGCGCGGTTCTGGCGCTGAACGCACTCGGGTGGGCGGCGTTCGTGTTTGCCGTGCTCCCGCACCACCTGCAGTTCAAGGGGCTCGGGGTGGGACTCGGTGCAGCTCTGACCGCGTGGACATTGGGCTGCCGCCACGCGTTCGACGCAGATCACATCGCGGCGATCGACAACTCGACGCGCAAGCTCATGGCCGACGGCGGACGACCCCTGGCCAGCGGCTTTTTCTTCTCGCTCGGTCACGCGAGCGTGGTCATGCTGGTGGGAGTGGGCATCACCTTCGCTGCCAAGGAGGTGTTCGCGGCCGTGGTCAGGCCAACCTCTGGCTTCGCGGCGGCGGGTGGCGTTGCCTGCACGGCGTTGTCGGCCAGCTTCCTCTGGCTGATCGCCGCACTCAACCTGGTCGTACTCGCGGGGATCGTGCGCGTATTCCGCAATTTGCGGCGCGGGGTCTACGACGAGGCGGAGCTGGAGGCCCAACTGCAGGCGCGAGGGCTGATGAACCGCTTCTTCGGCCGCTGGATGCGCTCGATCAGCAGCACCCGGCAGCTGTTCTTAGTCGGCTGCGCGTTCGGGATCGGGTTCGACACGACCACTGAGGTCGTGCTGCTGGCCGGCGCTGCGGCCGCGGCCACGGAGGGTCTGCCCTGGTACGCCGTGCTGTCGTTACCGCTTCTGTTCGCGGGCGGCCTGACCCTCCTGGACACCGCCGACGGGCTGTTCATGAACACGGCATACGGCTGGGCGTTCGCCCGCCCCGTGCGCAAGCTCTACTACAACATCGTGATAACGACGGTCTCCGTTGCCGTTGCCTTCCTGGTCGGAGGAATCGAGATCGTCGGGCTGATCTCGACCGAGCTGCATCTGCATGGGTGGTTTGGGGACGCCATGGCGAGCTTCGACCTCAACACGGTGGGCTACGCCCTGGTGGGACTGTTCGTGGTGGTGTGGGCGGTGGCGCTGTCCGCGTGGCGCCTCGGCCGGCTGGAGACGCGCTGGCAGCCGCGGATGGCCGAGGAGGTGGACGCACCGTGAGCACCCAGCTCGAATACCTCCGCGACGGCGCCGAGATCTATCGGCGCTCGTTCGCCACCATCCGCGCCGAGGCCGATCTCGACGAACTGGATCGGGTGCTGGCCCGCGTGGCGGTGCGAATGATCCATGCCTGTGGAATGGTCGATCTCGTCCAGGACCTCGTCGCCTCTCCCCAGTTCGGACCGCGGGCGGAGACGGCACTGCGCGCTGGAGCAGCGATCCTGTGCGACACGCAGATGGTGGCCGCGGGCATCACCCGCTCGCGCCTCCCGGCGGCGAATGAGGTGGTGTGCACCATCGATGATCCTCGCGCGTCTTCTCTGGCCGCTCAGCTCGGCACCACCCGCACGGCCGCGTCCGTCGAGCTGTGGGGGGAGCGGCTTGCCGGCTCGCTGGTCGTGGTCGGCAACGCGCCCACGGCGTTGTTTCGCCTGCTCGAGCTGCTGGCGGGCGGCGCGCCCCCGCCGGCGGCGGTGATCGGTGTCCCTGTGGGCTTCGTGGGGGCGGCCGAGTCGAAGGAGGCACTGGCCGCCGCCCGGGAGGTGGATTTCCTCACGGTTCTGGGCCGTCGCGGAGGCAGCGCCATCGCCGCCGCTGCAGTCAACGCGCTCGCCACGGAGACGGAATGAGCAACGGGCGGCCACCGGGACGCCTGTTCGGCGTGGGCGTTGGCCCCGGCGACCCCGAGCTCATGACGCTCAAGGCACGGCGAGTGATCGAGGCCGCCGAGGTCGTCGCCTACCCAGTAGCCCGTCACGGGCGCAGCGTGTCGCGGGCGGTGGCGGCCCCCTTCATTCGCCCCGACCAGCTCGAGCTCGTCCTCGCCTACCCGGTGACCACCGAGGAGACTGACCACCCCGGCGGATACGAAGGCGCGTTGCATGACTTCTACGAGCATGCCGCGGCGAAGCTCGCGGCTCACCTCGACGGGGGGCGAGACGTCGCCGTGCTGTGCGAGGGCGATCCGTTCTTCTACGGCTCCTACATGTACCTGCACGAGCGCCTAGCCTCGCGCTACGAGACGGAGGTCATCCCCGGCGTGACCTCGTTCAGCGCTGCTGCCGCGGCCGCCGGAGCGCCGCTTGCGAAACGCGACGACGTGCTCAGCATCCTTCCAGGCACGCTTCCCCCCGAGGCGCTGGCGGCGCGGCTCAAGGACTGCGACGCGGCGGTCGTGCTCAAGCTGGGCCGGACGTTCGGGGGCGTTCGCCGCGCGGCCGAGCAGGCCGGCGTCGCCGAGCGGGGCATCTATGTGGAACGTGCCAGCAGCCGCCAACAGAGGATCGCGACGCTGACCGAGGTCGAGGGGCGGGTGCCCTACATGTCGCTAGTGCTCGTGCCCACCCCAGCCCGTACGGCGCTCCGCGGCTCGCCGGGCGGTCGCCTGGCTGTCGTGGGCCTCGGCCCGGCCGGACCGGACTGGCTTACCCCCGAGGCGCGGTCGGAGCTTACGGCCGCCGACGAGCTCGTGGGCTACAAGACCTATCTGGACCGCGTGCCGGGCCGCCGCGGTCAGGGACGGCACGCGAGCGACAACCGTGTGGAGGCTGAGCGTGCGCGCCAGGCCCTCGAGCTTGCGGCGGCAGGGGCCCGGGTGGCGGTCGTCTCATCGGGTGACCCGGGGATCTTCGCGATGGCGAGCGCGGTGCTCGAGCAGTACGAGCAGGGCAACGGGCAGTACGCAGGCGTCGAGCTGAGTGTGGTCCCAGGCCTGTCGGCGATGCAGGCGGCGGCGGCCCGGGTGGGGGCGCCGCTCGGCCACGACTTCTGCGTCCTCTCGCTGTCGGACATCCTCAAGCCGTGGGAGCTGCTGGAGCGCCGGCTTCGCGCCGCGGGCCAGGCGGACCTGGTGCTCGCCCTTTACAACCCGGCCTCCCGAGCTCGCCGCGAGCAGCTGATCCGGGCGCTGGAGATCCTGCGCGAGCACCGCGCACCAGGGACGCCGGTCGTGGTGGCGAGGGCAGTGGGAAGCGAGGCAGAGACGATCACGGTGACGACGCTCGCCGAACTCGAGCCGGCGCAGGTCGACATGCGAACACTGCTGATCGTCGGCTCCTCGACGACCAGGGTGCTGCCGGGCGAGCCGCCGCGCGTTTATACGCCGCGTCGCCATCCAGCCTTGACATGAGATCGGTGCTGGTGATCGGGATGGGGCCGGGCGACCCTGAGCAGATCACGGTCCAGGCCATCCGCGCGCTCAATCGGGCCGATGTGGTGTTCGTGATCGAGAAGGGCACCGCCGCCGATGAGCTCGCCCACATGCGGCGCGAAATCCTCGCCCGCTACGCCGAAAGCGATCGGCACCCACGGATCGTTGCGCTCGGTGACCCCGGACGGGACCGAACCGCCTCCGCATACTCCGACGCGGTCGACGACTGGCGGCGGCGACGGGCCGAGGCGTGGGAGGACGCGATCTTGTCGGAGCTGGGAGAAGAGGACTGTGGCGCCTTCCTGGCTTGGGGTGAGCCAGCGCTGTACGACTCGGCCATCGCCGTGCTCGAGGAGATCCGCGCCCGCGGACGGGCGGCGCTCGACTACGAGGTGATCCCGGGGATCTCAAGCCTCCAGGCGCTCGCGGCCCGTCATCGCGTGCCTTGGGCCCGCGTCGGCGGCGCCGTCCAGATCACCACCGGCCGGCGGCTCGCCAAGGGGCTACCAGCCGAGGCCGAGGACGTGCTCGTGATGCTCGACTCGGACTGCACGTTCGCCCGCTTCGCCGGCGAGGAGGACGTGGAGATCTACTGGGGCGCCTATGTCGGCACCGAGGACGAAATCCTCGTCTCCGGGCGGGTGGGCGAGGTGGCGCAGAAGATCGAGCGACTGCGGGCGCAGGCCCGTGAGAGGAAGGGTTGGGTCATGGACTCGTACCTGCTGCGGCGTGGGTCCACGAAATCGCCTCCGCCACCGTCGTGACCGTCTCGACATCGGGCCGCGGCGGGCGGTCTACCACGATCACCGACAGGCCGCGCATGCGGGCTGCATCAAGCTTGGCCTGCGTCATGGGCCCGCCGCTGTCTTTGGTGACCACCACGTCGATGAGGCGACGGTCGATCAACTCCAGCTCATTGGCGAGCGTGAAGGGGCCCCGATCGAGCCGTAGCTCGCAGCGCGGGGGTAAGGGCGGCTCAGGCTTCTCGACGCAACGCACGAGGAACCAGCACTCGCTGACCTCGGCGAACGCCGCGAGACCCTGGCGGCCGGTCGTTAACAAGACGCGTCCCGGCCGGGAACGCAGCAGCGCGGCGGCCCCCTCGACGTCGGCGACCCGGTGCCAACGGTCCCCCGGCTGTTCGGCGAACGCCGGGCGCTCGAGGCGCAACAGCGGCACGCCGGCGGCCGGACACGCCTCCGCCGCCGACTGAGAGATCCGGGCCGCGAATGGGTGGGTCGCGTCGACGACCGCCGTGACGCCATGATCGCTCAGCCAGCGGGCGAGACCGTCGGGTCCGCCGAAGCTGCCGATCCTCAGCCGGCCCGCCGGCAGCCGGGGGTTCGACACGCGACCGGCGAGGGAGGTCATCACCGTCGCGCTCTGGGAGTGGAGCGCTCCTGCAAGCCGTCGTGCCTCAGCTGTTCCGCCGAGCACCAGGATCATGGCCGTGCCGCGGGCTGCCGGTCGCGCTCAGGCGAGTAGAGGTGGCTGTCGCAGAAGCCCTCCGCGGCGAGCGCCGGTCCGATCAGGATGATCGCCGTGCGCCTGACCCCGGCGGCATGGACCCGGTCGGCGATGTCACCCAGCGTCCCTCGCAGGACGACCTCGTCGGGCCACGTGGCCCGTGCGACGACCGCGGCCGGGCAGTCGGGCCCGTAATGGGGCGCAGCGGCCTGCACGATCTCCTCGACCGCCTGGGCGCCGAGATGGATAACGAGCGTGGCGCCGTGCCTGGCCAGCGAGCCTAGCTCCTCGCCCGACGGCATCGGCGATGCGGCGCGGCCGTAGCGGGTGAGAATCACGGTCTGCGCCACTCCGGGGACCGTCAGCTCGCGCCCGAGCGCCGCGGCGGACGCGGCGAACGCCGGAACCCCCGGCGTCACGTCCCACGGGATCCCGAGCGCGTCGAGCCGGCGCATCTGCTCGGCGGCGGCGCTGTAGATCGAGAGATCGCCGGAATGCAGGCGCACGACGTCTTGGCCGAGCCGGTGGGCCGCCTGCATCTCGGTCACGATCTGGTCCAGGTCGAGATGCTGGGTGTCGAGAAGCCGTGCGCCGGGGGGCGCGTGCGAGAGCACCTCGCGCGGCACAAGTGCGCCCGCATAGAGACAGACGGGACAGCGTGAGATCAGCCGCTGGGCGCGGAGGGTGATCAGGTCAGCTGCGCCGGGGCCGGCGCCGATGAAATGGATCATCCGCGGCTCCATTGGATCAGCGGCAGCTGTGGCCGCCAGGTCTCGAACGATCCCAGCGGCTCAGCCTGGCTGAGCTCGAGCCGTGTCAGCGAGCCGCCGTAACGGCCTCGCGCGGCGTGGAGCGCCAGCTCGCCCTCGAGGGTGACCGCGTTGGCCACAACTCTGGCGCCCGTCTTCACGCATGCGTCCAGGAGGCCGGGGGCGCTGAGGCCGCCCCCCACGAACACCGCGTCGGGGCGCTCTAGACCGGCGAATGCGTCCGGTGCTGTGCCCTCTACCACCTCGAGGCGGGGCACGCCGAGTCGCAGCGCGTTGGCGGCGATCCGCGCTCCCCGGTCGCGGTGGCTCTCGACCGCGATGGCCCGCGCCAGCGGCTCGGCCCGCAGCCATTCGATCGCGATCGAGCCGCTGCCCGCCCCCACGTCCCAAAGCAGCTCCCCGGGGCAGGGGCCCAGCGCCGCCAACGTCATCGCCCGCGCGGGCCACTTGGTGAGCTGGCCGTCGTGCTCGTAGGCAGTGTCCGGGAGCCCGGGATGGCGGCCGAGGATGAGGGCGCCGGGTTCGGGCCTGCATTCGACCGCGACGGCATGCAGTCGGTCA
Source organism: Solirubrobacteraceae bacterium (assembly GCA_036771025.1). Taxonomy (GTDB): domain Bacteria; phylum Actinomycetota; class Thermoleophilia; order Solirubrobacterales; family Solirubrobacteraceae; genus Palsa-465. Next base: position 19,469 of record DAIPIC010000018.1, on the reverse strand, counting down.
GCCTGCCGTTCGCCCCAGTCGGCCGCAGTGGAGTCGACGACGCGCTCGTCCGCGCCGCCCAGCTGCTCGAGCACGACAAGGCGGCTGGGGCCGAACCCGCGGCCTCGGAGCAGCGCCGCCATCCGCGCGGCACCATCTTCGCCGGTCACATACGCCACGATTCGCCGTCCCGGCTGGAGCAGCGGCACGATCACCTCCGCCGGCTTCGCCACGGCGCTGACCAGCTCGGCCTCGGCCTCGGGCCAGCCCAGCCTGGCACAGGCGAGCGCAAACGCCGACGGATGAGGGTGGACCACGACGCGTTCGGGACCCAGCCGCCGGGCGAGCGTGGCGCCGATCCCATGCAGCATGGGGTCTCCGCTGGCCAGAACGCAGACCGGCCCGTTGTGGCTCGTCGCCAGCTCCTCGACAACGGAGTCGATCCGCGAAGGCCACGCGCGCCTCGCGGCGTTTCCGTCCTCGGGGACCAGCGCCAGCTGCCGCTCGGAGCCGACGAGCACCTGGGCCGAGCGAATCGCTGCGCGCGCGGACTCGGTCAGGCCTTCCCAGCCGTCTGCACCGATGCCCACCACCGTGATCATGGACATCCCGCCATGGCCGTTTCAAGGGCCTTCAGGAGCCGGGCGTTGGCCGCGGGTTCGCGCGCCGCCAGGCGCAGGTGCGATGTCGTTAGGCCAGGAAAGGAGTCGGCGGGCCGGACGGCGATGCCGCCGGCCCGTAGGGCGGCGACCACGTGCGGGCCGTCGGGTACCTCGATCAGGCAGAAGTTGGCGCAGGAGGGCCAAGTGCGCACACGGGGAATGAGCGCCAGGCCGCTCAGGAGATCGTCACGTTCAGCGCTCGCCCTCACGGCGGCTGCGGCCACCTCCTCGCACCGCTGAGCGGCCGCCGTAAGCGCGGCCAGCGCAAGGGCGTTGACCGACCACGGCGGGCGAACCGCGCGCAGCCGATCGGCAAGTTCGGGCGCTGCGACCGCGTAGCCAACCCGCAGGCCGGGGACCGCCAGGGCTTTGGTCAGGCTGCGAACGACGATGACGTCGGCGGGAGCGCCGCGGACGAGGCTGTTCGGCTCGCCCGGGACGAGGCTCATGAAGGCCTCGTCGACCACGATCGTCCTTCCGGGCCGGCGCAACGCCAGCAGCGAGGCGGCGGGGTCGAGCGTGCCCGAGGGAGACGCTGGGTTTCCGACCAGGACCAGATCAGCAGCCTCCGGAACTGCGAAGGGGTCGAGCGCGAAGCCTTGCTCGGGATCGCGTAGGACTCGGGCCACAGGAACCCCATGGGCCCGCAGGGCCGCCTCTCCCTCGGTGAAGCCGGGGTGCACGCACGCCGCGAGCGTGGGCCGCAGCGCGGCGGGGAGCAGCCATAGCGCCTGAGCAGCGCCGTTGGTGGGGACGATCTCCTCCGGTTCGCGGCCGTGGACCGCCGCTGTCGCGGCTACGGCCTGTCGCTCGTCTGGGTAGGCACCGGCGTGGTCGTCGAGTGCCGCATGGAGCGCCGCCCGCAGCCATTCCGGCGGGCCCCCGGCGAGGACGCTCACGGCGTGGTCAGCGGCGTCGCCGACAAGCTCGTCGGCGTGGCGGCGCAGGTCGTGGTCGTCGCCGTTCGGCGCCGGACCGGCCAAAGCGAGGGGCCGGCCGGCGACCACGAGCTCGACACGCTCGGCCGCGGCGGCCAACCGCTGCACAGCTTCGCCCAGCCGCTCGAGCCACGCGCGCCCGAGAGGGGTGGTGGGGAGGAGTCCGAGCCCCGCTTCCTCGGCGACTACGATCACGGGCCGTGTAGCGGCGGCGGCGATCAGCACGTCGATCCCGGCTGTCGCCGCCGAGGGATCAACGCGGGCGATCCACACGCCGAGGCCGTCGATGAGCATGCAACCGTCGCCGTCGAGCGGGAGGCTGTTCGAGGTTTCAACCGTCCGCCACTCCGGCGGGCGGCGGGCGACGTGTGCCGCGATCCGCTCGGCCATCGACTCGTCGGCGGGGTCGGCCGTCGCGACGTAAGTGACTGGGAGCCCGGTCGCGGCGGCCAACGCCTCGCCCCTGGCGCTCTTGCCCGAGCGCACGCCGCCTAGGACCAGGCTGAGGCTCACGCCGCCCCCACCGCCGATGGAAGATGAGCCGTTTGCGCAAACCGCCACGCCACCTCAGGATGGGCCGCCCAGTGCACGTGCAGGTAGCTGGCCTGAATTGACCCCTTGACGATCCCCTCGGGCCACCGGCGACCGCGCGCCGTGAGCTCCCAGGCGCGGGACGGCTCGGCGCTCTCCACCTGCGTGTAGTGGAACTCGTGGCCGCAAACGGCCGTCCCGGCCTCGAGCCATGGCGTTGTCGTCAGTGCAGTGGCCTCGCGATAGCCCAGGGTGAGCCGGTCGCTCATTCGAGCCCGGGCATCAAGCACTCCGCACATCTGGCGGCCGTCCAGCTCCCGGGACAGGAACAGCAGCCCTCCGCACTCGGCGAGGATCGGGCCGCCGGAGGCGGCGAACGTCGCCACCGCGCTGCGCAGCCGGGTGTTGGCCTCGAGCTCGGCACCGTACACCTCGGGGAATCCCCCGGCCAGCAGCAGCGCCTCCGCTCCGCCTGGGAAATCCTCATCGGACAGCGGATCGAAGTCGAGCAGCTCGGCACCCGCCGCCGTCAAAAGCTCGAGGTTCTCCTCGTAGTGAAACGAGAAGGCGGGGCCGCGAGCCACCGCGATCCGCGAGCCGGTCAACCGAGGTGTGACCTGCGGGGGCTCGGGGCTCCACGGTGGTTCGGTCAGCGAGGCGGTGGAGCGAGCCAGCCCCACGATCGCCTGCACGTCGATGTCCCGCTCCACCGCCGCCGCAAGGGCCTCCAGCGCAGCACGGGTGTCGTGCTGGTGCTCGCCGGCGGGCACCAGCCCGAGGTGGCGCTCGGGCGCTCGCACCGCTGGATCCCGGCGCAGGGCGCCTAGCACTGATGGGACCGGCGGCGGCAGGCTCTCGACCGCCTCGCGCAGCAGCTGCTCATGGTGATGGGAGCCGACCCGGTTGAAGATGACGCCGGCGACGTCGATGTCGGGGTCGAATGTCCGGTAGCCGTGGACGATCGCCGCCACGGAGCGGGCCATCGCGGCAGAATCGATGACCAGCACGACCGGGGCCCGCAGCAGCTTCGCGACGTGGGCAGTCGAGGCAAGCTCACCCCGACCCGAGGCGCCGTCGAACAATCCCATCACCCCCTCGACGACAGCGAGGTCGGCGTCGCGCGCGCCATGCCGCACCAGTGGCGCGATCAGCTCGGGCCCCGAGAGGAAGGCATCGAGGTTGCGTCCCGGCCGTCCGGACGCCAACGCGTGGTAGCTGGGATCGATGTAGTCGGGCCCCACCTTGAAGCCCTGCACGCGCATCCCCCGGCGTCGCAGCGCGCCGAGCAGACCGGAGGCGACCGACGTCTTGCCGGCGCCGGAGCTCGTGCCCGCAATCACCACGCGCGGGATCACGCGGCCACGAGGTTCGGGGTGAGGAGCTCTTGAGGCTCGATCACCGCTGTGGCGCATGCTGCCCGTTCGCCCACGGTCGATGGTCCCTCCACACGGACGCCTTCGCCCCATACCACGGCGGGCACTGGCGCCGGGTCGTGCCGGCCGCTGCCCGGATCGGTTCCGTGGTCGGGGCAGACGGCAAGTCGGCCGCCGAGGGTTCCGACCGCGTCGCGCAGTGGCGCCAGCAGCTCGCCATCCAGGCGCTCGAGCGCGCCCACCACGGCCTGGGGCTCGCGCCGGTGCGCCGCCTCGTCAGGCGCGCCGACGTGGACCACCACGCGGCTGGCGCCGGAGGCCAATGCGGCGAGCGCCGCCCGGGCCTTGTTGAGGAGGTTGGAGTCGACGTCACCCGTAGCTCCGTCCGGGGTCACCACATGTGTGCCCAGCAGGCGTGCGCACCCAGCCGCCGCACCCCGCGCGCACACGACGACCGTCTCCGCGGGCACCGAGCCGTCCGGCGGAGCGCCTGCAGGCCATACCCTCACGTGCAGCCCGAGCAGCCGCTGGTCGATGGGTCGTTCGCGCGCGAGCAGAACCAGCCGGTGACCGCCGACGGCATGGGCGCCGCGGCCCAGATGCACGCAGACGTCGCGCGCCTGGCGAATCGACGCACGCTTGCCGCTTCGGTAAACGAGATCGGCCCTCCAGGGGGTCAGGCCGTTCGGGACCTCGACTCCGTACGCAGCGGCGTCGACCCAGCCGCGCCCGACCCGGCGGCGCGGCGGCGCGCCGAGCAGAGACGAGATCCCGGTCTCCGAGCCCGCCGGCAGCCCTCGGGGGGTCGTAGCCACGCGGACCACCGCGCCTTCGGCCGCAAGCTGGTCGAGCACGGGCGTCCGGGCCGCCTCCAGCGCAGTCGGCACGCGAGGCCGAGGAGGCTGCGCCGCTCCGTCTGGGATCACCAGGACCTCTACCACTCGATCCCCTGCTGGGCCCGGATCCCAGCGTCCATTGGGTGCTTGACCTTGACCACCTCGGAGACGAGGTCGGCGGCCTCGATCAGCTCGGGCGCCGCATCCCGTCCCGTGATCACGACGTGCTGGAAGCCCGGCCGGGTGGCCAGAGTCGAAACCACATCCTTCGTCTCGATCCAGCCCCATTTGACCGGATAGGTGAGTTCGTCGAGCAGCAGGAACTCGTAGCGCTCCTGGGCGATTGCACGTTTGACCTCAGCCCACCCCTCGCGGGCCAGATCGGCGGACTCGGCCAGATCCCGCTGAAGCCAGGACCAGCCATTACCCATCTTCTCCCAGTCGATCCCTCCCAGAGCGGTGGCTGCCTTGGCCTCGCCCACCTTCCACTTGCCCGACTTGACGAACTGGAAGACCCCGCACCTGTACCCCCGCGCCCACGAACGCAGGAGCATCCCGAAGGCCGAAGTGCTCTTGCCCTTGCCCTGCCCGGTGATCACGATCACCAGCGGACGGTCCCGCGGCTTGCGGCGCTTGGGGTCCGCGCTGCCCAGGTCGCGTGTAACGGTGGTCATGCCGCGGGCCTCAGTGAGTGCAGGTGACCGCTGGCTGCGGCGGCTATCGAAGCTGCGAGACCGATGCGCACTGCTCCCTCCTCGGTGTCGATGACATGGACAACTGCGGCGCTACGGCCCAGACGGGCGGCGGCGGCCCGTGCCGCGCCGTCGGGATCGGCCACCCGGCCGTCGGTGAGGACCACGGCGATCGCCCTGCGGGTGGGCTCGCGCCCGGACTCGCGTCGCACCACCTCGACAGCCAGGTCGAGCCCGGCGGCCAGTGGGGTCAGACCTCCCGCCGGCAGGTCCCGTACGGCCTCCGCCGCCCGCTCCAGCGGCGCGCCGGGTGCCACCACCAGCTGCGCCCCGCCGTCCCGGAAAGCAACCAGCGCCACCCGGTCGCGCCGGGCGTAGGCGTCGCGCAACAGCGCAAGCAGAGCCCCCTTGACCCGCGCCAGCCGGTGGCGGGCTCCCATCGAGCCACTGGCATCGACGACCAGGCAGAGCAAAACCCCCTCGCGGCCTGCGCGGATGTGCTCACGCGGTGTCGCGTCCCCGAGCATTCGTGCCCGGAGCGTCGCGACTATCGAAAGGTCGGTGGCCTCGGCTCCAGCCGGTCGGCTGTCAACCGAGCCAGCCTCGAGTCCGCCGGCTTTCGCCCGACGCCCGCGGGGCCCGCGGCCGCGGTGCTCCAGGCGCAGCGCGTCGAGCGGCAGCCGAGCGGGCGCGGGCGGATCACGACGCTCAGGGGCAGGTCCCGGGCGTCCGCCGGGAGCGGGTGCACCGCCGTTACCGGGGGGCGGGCCTCCCCCGGCCGGCGGATTGTCCGGCGGCGGCTCGGGCTCCTCCTCGAGCGCGCGCTCCAGCTCCTCATCCCCAGGCTCATTTTCGAGCGGGTCCCGCCGCCGCCGGTGGGCAAGCGCCAGCGAGGCGGTGGCGCGCACGTGAACGGAGTTCACCTCGTCGTCGCCCTCGAGCGCCGCCTGCGCTCGGGCCGCCCGCGACCAGACGATGTCGCCTCGTACGCCGTCTACATGCAAGCGGGCGCACGCGCCCGCGATTCGCAGCAGCTCCCGCTCGGGAAGGTGGACGCGCTCCATCCGGTCGCGCGCACTCGCGATCCGGTCGGCCAGGTCCCGCTCGGTGGTGGCGAAGCGCTGCGCGAACGCCTGTGGGTCCTGGGTGAAAGCCAATCGCCGGCGCACGATCTCCGCGCGCAGCGCCGGATCGTCCGGCCCCAGCACCTCGACGCCCAGCCCAAACCGGTCGAGCAGCTGTGGCCGCAGCTCACCCTCTTCGACGTTCATGGTCCCGACGAGCATGAAGCGGGCCTCATGCTCCACCGAGACCGCGTCGCGCTCTACCCGAGCCACGCCGGAGGCTGCGGCGTCGAGCAGAGCGTCGACGAGGTGGTCTGGAAGCAGGTTGACCTCGTCGACGTACAGGATCCCGCCATGGGCGCGTGCCAGCAACCCTGGCTCGAACCTATGCTCACCGTCCAGTGCCTGGCGAAGGTCCAGAGACCCGAGGAGCCGGTCCAGGGTGGCACCCAGGGGCACCTCGACGAGCGGCGCCGTGTCGCCGGCAAGTTCCTGAAGGAGGGGGGCGAGTGCCCGCACGGCTGTCGATTTGGCAGTGCCGCGCTGCCCGCGCACCAGCACTCCGCCGATGTCGGCATCAACGGCGGTGATCAGCAGCGCCCGCACCAGCTGCTCTTGGCCGACGATCGCGCTGAGGGGGAAGGTGGGGGAGCTGGCCTGGGGCAAGACGGGGCTGATCGGGCGTCGCGCCGTGGTCACGTACGTGCCTCCTCCAGGTCCCCTTCCAGCGCCAGGAACCGGTTGCGCAGGCCGCTAACCGCGTCCTCATCCGGTTCGCTCCATAGGCCACGTTCGGCGGCTTCGAGCAGCCGCTCGGCGATCGCCCGCGCAGCCCACGGATTGGAGCGGGCCATGAACCGAGCCACGTCGTCGTCGAGGGCGTAGCGGCGGGCTACCTGGTCGTACATCCAGTCGTCCACGACGCCCGTGGTGGCGTCATAGCCGAACAGGTAGTCGACCGTCGCCGATAGCTCTGCGGCTCCCTTGTAGCCGTGTCGGATCATCGAGGCGATCCAGCGCGGGTTTGCCACCCGGGCCCTGAACACCCGCCGGGCCTCATCGGCCAGCGGGCGCGCCGCCACCCGCGAGGGGTCGGCGCTGTCGCCGATGTAGGCGGCTGGCTCGTGGCCGGTCAGCGCTCGTACGGTCGCCACCAGGCCACCGTGGTACTGGTAGTACTCGTCCGAGTCGAGGATGTCGTGCTCGCGGTTGTCGACGTTCTTGACCGCCACCTCGATCCGGGAGAAGCATTCGCGCATCGCCTCGGACGCCGGCTGTCCGTCCAGTCCGTTGCCGTACGCATAGCCGCCCCAAGCCTCGTAGACCTGCGCCAGGTCGGCATCTCCGCGCCAGTCCTGGGTCTCGAGCAGCTGGAGCAGGCCGGCGCCGTAGGTGCCGGGACGGGAGCCGAACACCCGCGCGGTGGCGCGCCTCCAGGCCGGCGCGGCCCCCAGCTCTGCCGCCAGCCGCTCTGCGTCGGCTCGGGCGTGGGCAGCGATGAAGTTCTGTTCGGGGGGCTCGTCGAGCGCCGCCACGGCGGTCACCGCCTCGTCGAGTAGCCGCACCAGGTGCGGGAAGGCATCGCGGAAGAACCCAGAGATCCGGACAGTGACGTCGATTCGCGGACGCCCGAGCTCGCCGAGCGGGATCACCTCGAGTCCGGTGACGCGCCGGCTCTCGCGATGCCACACCGGCCGCACGCCGAGCAAGGCCAGGATCTCGGCCACATCGTCTCCCTGTGTGCGCATCGCCGAGGTTCCCCACACCACCAGCGCGACCATCTGCGGTAGCTCGCCTGTCTCGCGTCGGTGGCGCTCAAGCAGCGCGTCGGCGAGCCTCTGCCCGACCTCCCACGAGAGCTCGGAGGGCAGCGCACGCGGGTCGACCGAGTAGAAGTTGCGCCCCGTGGGCAACACGTCGTGGCGGCCTCGGGTGGGGCTGCCTGAGGGCCCGGGCAGCACGTGGCGCCCGTTGAGTGCTCGCAGCACAGCGGTGAGCTCATCCGGAGCCCTCCGGATGAGAGCGACGAGCTCCGCGGCTCGCCGAATCGCGGGATCGGCGCCAGTGGGGTCCCAGTCCTGCTGCTGCAGGCTCTCCAGCAGCGGTTCCTGTTCCCGATCCAGCCGCAGCATCGCCGACACGAGTCCCCGCAGCTGCTCGCCCTCCGGCGGGCGACCGAGCACGTGTAATCCGTCCTTGACCTGGATGTCCTTGATCTCGCACAGGTAGCCGTCGATGTGGTCCACCAGCGCCCCCACGTCGTCGGGGCGCTCCTCGACCCCCAGGTCAGCCTGCAGGTTGGCTCGCTCCACTGCCGACCAGATCCGCGCCGCCAGTGCGGGGAGCTTGCCCGGGTCGAGTATCTCCAGGCGGGCGTACTCGTCGAGCAGTGTCTCCAGCTCGGCCAGCTCGTCGTAGGTATCGGCGCGCATCATCGGTGGCACCAGGTGATCGACGATCACGGCGTGGGCCCGGCGCTTGGCCTGCACACCCTCGCCCGGGTCGTTGACCACGAACGGGTAGACGAGCGGCATGTCGCCGAGCGCGGCGTCTGGCGCGCAGGCGGCCGACAGCGCGACCATCTTCCCGGGCAGCCATTCGAGCGTGCCGTGCTTGCCCAGGTGGACCAGCGCGTCGGCCCGCCACGTCGACTCGAGCCAGCGATAACAGGCCAGGTAATGGTGCGTAGGCGGCAGCTCCGGGTCGTGATAGATGGCGACGGGGTTCTCGCCGTAGCCCCGCGGGGGCTGGATCGCCACGACCACGTTGCCCAGCTCCAGCCCGGCGATCACGAACTCGTCGCCGTCCACGAACTCCTCGCCCGGCGGAGGGCCCCAGCGTGCCTCGATCGAGTGACGCAGTCGGGCGGGCAGACGCTCGTACCACTGCAGGTACTCGCTGACCGGCAGGCGAAGCGTCGCGTTCGCCAGCTGCTGATCGGTCAGAAACTCTGGGTCGTGGCCGCCGGCGCCAATCAGCGCGTGCATCAGCTCGTCGCCGTGCTCGAAGGGCCGTTCGACGCGCATCCCGTCATCCGCCAGCGCATCGAGCAGCGCCAGCGCGCTGGCCGGCGTGTCGAGTCCCACCGCCATCCCCACCCGGGCGTGCTTGGTCGGGAAGGCGGTCAGCAGCACGCCCCCCCGCCGCTGCGCGGCGGGAAGGCGGCGCAGCCGGGCATGGCGCACCGCCAGACGGGCCACGCGGGCACATCGCTCGGGATCGGCGACGTAGCGCGGGACGGCCACTCCCACGGCCGACGTGGAGCTATCGCGCTCCTTGAATGAGATCACCCCGCCCAGCACGCGCCCGTCGAACTCGGGGATAGCCACCTGGGTAGCGGCGTCCACCGGCGTTAGTCCTGAGGGCGATGCCTCCCAGGCGCTGCGCGAGGTGGTTCCGCACACCGCCTGGATCACCGGGACGTCTAGAGCCGCCAATGCGCCGGCGTCCCACTCGTCCGCAGCACCCGATCCACCCGTGGCCAGCATCGTCACCACGAGCGCGTCCACCTCGTCGGCCAGCAGCTCGAGCGCCGGAACGCGGCCGTCGGGCCCCCGGCGCAGCGTGTAGCTCCAGACGGCGAACACTCCCGCCCCGGCGTCCCGCAGCGCGTCACAGAAGTCGTCGACAAACTGCGTGTTGCCGGTCAGGTAGTGGGACCGGTAGAAGCAGAAGCCAACCGTTGGGCGATCGGCGGCCGGAGGGTCTCGGCGATAGACGCCGAGGTCACCGATCTCTCGGGGCGGAGCGAACCCGTAGCCCTCGAGCAGGAAGGTGTCGGCGAGGAAGCGCAGCAGCTGTTCGACGTTGGCCACGTCGCCATGGCGCAGGTACTCGCCGGCCTGAGCGACGGCCCCGGTGGGCGCCAGCGAGAGCGCTGTCAGTTCGGCGTCGGGCTCGGCCTCGCCCCCCAGCGCCAGCAGCGCGATCCCCCGCTTCTGACAGCGCGCGCGAAGCAGATCGAACCCCTCGGGCCAACCACGCCTTCCGCCGAGGATCCGGCACACCACGACCCGCGCACCCTCGAGCAGGTCGTCGATAAGCGGCTCGGACTCGAGCACACCTGCCGGATTGACGCAGCGGACCTCAGGGAACCCGTTCGGGAGCCGAGCCACCGCGGATGCCGTGGCCAGAATCTCGGTGTCGGCGGTGGTCACGAAGCGCAGCACTCGCGCACCTCCGTATGGACCGTGGGCAGGCCTTCAGGCATGCCGCCCTCGATCAATGCCGCCAACCGCGCCGTGTCCAGGTGTTCCTCGATGAGGTCGCCCAGCACGTCGAGCCGGGCGGCGCGGACGTCGGCGAAGGGACGAGTTCCCGGCAGGAACGTGACGCCGCGCCGCTCGGCCACCCAGCGCAGCAGCGCGCGGCGGAAGTCGTCGTGCTCGAGCGCGCCGTGCCAGGAGGTTCCCAGGACCGAGCCCCGGCGACAGCCGTCCAGCTCTCCGTCCTCGGCCACCAGGAGCGGCTCTCCGCCGTGGTCTCGAAGGCGGCCGTGGCGGATCTCGTATCCGCCGGCGCCAGTCCCCAGCCAGGGGCAGCGCCCCCGCCGCCGGCGCAGCACCTTCTCGGCCTGAAACGCCGTGCTCACGGGAAGTAGACCCAGGCCATGCACCGAGCCGCGCCCCGACTCGACGTCGTCGTTGATGCGCTCCCCCAGCATCTGGTAGCCCCCGCACACGCCGAGGATCGGGTCGCCTCGGCCCGCGCGCGCCACGAGAGCCTGGGCTAGTCCGCTCCCGGCGAGGCGCTCCAGGTCCTCGACCGTCGCTTTGGTCCCCGGCAGGATCACCAGGTCTGCGCGCTCAATGTCGGCGGGAGAGCGGGTGAACCGGACTCGGACCCCCGGCTCATAGCGCAGCGCGTCGGCGTCGGTGAAGTTGCTCATCCAGCGCAGGCGCACGACTGCGACGTCGAGCGTCCCGGCGAGCGCGGGCGCCTCGGACGCTCCGACCTCGAGCGCAAGTGAGTCCTCGGCATCCAGCCACAGGTCCTCGACGAACGGGAGGACACCGAGCACCGGCCGCCCGGTTCGCGCCTCCAACGCCTCCAGCCCCGGCCCCAGGATCGCCGGATCCCCGCGGAACTTGTTGATCACGAACCCCGCCACGTGTGCCTGGTCGGCCGCATCGAGCAGAGCCAGCGTTCCCAGCAGCGACGCGAACACGCCACCTCGGTCGATGTCGGCCACGAGAATCACCGGCAGCCCGTGTTCTTGAGCTAGCCCCAGGTTCACCAGGTCCGCATCTCGCAGGTTGATCTCGGCCGGGCTGCCGGCGCCCTCGCACACCACCGCGTCGAACCGCGCGCGCAGATTCTCGAGCGCGGACCCAACGATTGGCCGGAGCTGTCCCTTGAGCGCCTGATAGGAGCGGGCGTCGGCATCGGCGTGAGCCCGTCCCATGACGATCACCTGGCTGCGTCTCTGTCCGGAGGGCTTGATCAGCACCGGGTTCATCGCCGCCTCAACCGAGACGCCCGCGGCCGCCGCCTGGACCGCCTGGGAGCGGCCCACCTCATGGCCGTCCATGGTCACAACCGAGTTGAGCGCCATGTTCTGGGCCTTGAACGGGGCAACCCGTACGCCCTGGCGTGCCAGCCAGCGGCAGAGCCCGGCGGCCACTAGCGATTTGCCGGCATCGGAGTGGGTACCGCACACCAGCACCGCCCCTCTCATTCGCTAACTCCTCTTGCTGCGGCCGCGCAGAGCAAGGCGGCCCCAGCCCCCACCGCCAGCGACAGCTTCGCCGCCCGCCTGATCGCCGCCACGTCGGCTGGCGGCCCGTCGCCCAACTGGGGACGCGACTCCACGCGGCCGCCGTAGCTGAGCGGGCCCCCCAGTCTCACCCCGAGCGCGCCCGCGAACGCGGCCTCAAGCCGCCCTGCGTTGGGGCTGGGATGCGCCGCGCCGTGCCGACGGAACGCCCGCCACGCCGCCGCCGGTGAGCCGCCCACGGCCGGTGAGGCGAGGATCGCGAGCAGAGCGCCGCAGCGGGCGCCCGGCCAGCTCATGGCGTCGTCCAGGCGCGCCGCCGGCCAGCCGAAGTGCCCGTAGCGCTCGTCGGGCCGTCCCACCATCGCGTCCAAGGTGTTGGCCGCGCGATAGGCCGCCACACCCGCCGGCCCTGCGACTGCCCCCCAGAGCAGCGGCCCCACGACGGCATCGCCCGTGTTCTCGGCCACCGACTCGACCACCGCGCGGCAGATCCCGCGCTCATCGAGGCCGTGGGGATCGCGTCCCACAAGCGCCGGCAGGGCCGCGCGCGCCGCCTCGAGCTCGCTCGCTTCGAGCGCCGCCGCTATCCGGCGGGCCTCAGCGGCCAGCGAGCGCCCGCCCAACGCGGCCCACGTCACGGCGAGCAGTACGGGCCCGTGCCGTCTTCGTCGTCCGAACCCCTCGGCGAGTAGCGCGCAGCCGCAAACAAGGGCCGCTGCGTATGCCGCGCCGCGCCGGCGCGTTGGCGCGTACACAGCCCGCTCGACTCGGGAGGCAAGGCGGCCGAACCCGGCCACCGGATGCCAACGAGACGGATCTCCGAGCGCCAAGTCCGCCAGGTAGCCGCCCAGAAGCCAGCGGCCACCCGCCGGGAGCACGGGCCTCACGCGCCGTGACCGGAGGCGTCCTCGAGCAGCGAGTGGATGATCGACCTCCTCGGGATCGAGCGTCCCGATCTGGGGGTGTTCACGACGGCCGAGTTCCTGACTCCCGGGCCTCTGCCGCCCGGACACAGTGGCGCGACCGTCCCGGACTCCCACCGGGTTCCACGCGCCGTCGCGCTTGACGCCGCCACTCTATCTGGTTGGCGCAACCACCGCGCGCTGCGTACGCTTCGCGGCCGTGAGCGCATCGGAGCGCCTCAAGCGACCGCCGACGCCGGAAGGTTTCGACCCGTCCCGCGCGGCCGAGCGCGCGTCAAATCCCAGCGCGTGGCGGTTCGATGAGCGCGAGCGTGCCGCCGTGCAGCGGGTGATCTCCGAGCGCCGCGACATACGCCGCTTCCGGCCCGACCACGTGCCGGACGATGTACTCCGGCGGGTGCTCGAGGCGGCTCATCGGGCCCCGTCCGTGGGGCTGATGCAACCGTGGCGGTTCATCCTCATCCGCGAGCTCGAGACCAGGATCGCCGTCCGCGCTCTGGCCCGGCGGGAGCGCCTGCGCCAGGCCGAGCGCTTCGACGAACGCGCCCGTCACTTCCTCGACCAGAAGGTCGAGGGCGTTGTCGAGGCGCCGGTCGGGATCTGCGTGTGCTGTGATCCCGGGGACCCGGCGGTCGAGGTTCTGGGCCGCGGCACAATCCCTGAGACCGACGTCTACAGCACAGCCTGCGCGATCGAGAACCTGTGGCTGGCGGCCCGGGCCGAGGGGCTCGGCGTGGGCTGGGTCAGCTTCTACCAGCCGGATGACCTGCGCGCCGTGCTCGGCATTCCCCGCCATGTCCAGCCCGTCGCCTACCTCTGCCTCGGTTGGCCCGACGAGCGTCCGGTCCGCCCCGGCCTCGAATCTGCGGGCTGGGCCAGGCGCGCGGAGCTTGACGCGGTGCTGATGCACGAGCAGTGGTCGGAGCCTGGGCAGCTCGAGCCCGGCGCGGTCGCCGCCGGTGACGGGCCGACTCTGGGCCGGCTCGACCGGGCGGCCGCGATCGCCGCCCGAGATCGGCTTGATCAGCTCGTAAAGCCGGCCGGGGCCCTCGGGGCGCTGGAGGAGGTGATCGAGCGCTGGGCGCAGATCGCCGGAAGTCCTCCTCCGAGGTCGTTGCGAGCGGGGGTGCTGGTGTTCGCCGCCGACCACGGCCACGTCCAGCACCGAACCAGCCTCTATGGCCCCGACGTTTCCGCCCAAGTGGCCGCGGCGGCAGCGCGTGGCGAGACCGCCGTCGGAGTGCTGGCCCGCCATGGCGGCCATCGACTGGTCGTGGCCGACGTGGGCCTCGAATCGCCTACCCCTCCGAGCGTCCGGGATCTCAAGGTCAGGCCTGGCACGGCGGACATGCTGAGCGGCCCCGCACTATCCGATCGCGACCTCGACGCGGCTCTGGGTGCCGGCGCGAAGCTGGCGGCGGAGCTTGCGGAAAGCGGCGTCGACTGTCTGGCACTCGGCGAGATCGGGATGGGCAACACCGCCACCGCCGCGGCTCTGAGCTGCGCGCTGACGGGCGCGCCGCCTGCCGCCAGTGTCGGACGCGGGACGGGCCTGGACGCAGTCGGACTGGAGCGCAAGCGGAGCGTCGTCGCTGCCGCGATCGGGCGTCATGGCTCGCCGCTTGACCCGCGCCCGGCGCTGCTGGCCGTAGGTGGGCTCGAGCTCGCAGCGCTGGCTGGCGCCGCCATCGAGGGAGCGCGCCGCGGTCTGCCGGTCGTGCTCGATGGCTACGCGGTCGGTGTGGCCGCGCTGGCCGCCTGCCGCCTCGAGCCGTCTGCAGGCGAGGCATTGATCGCCAGCCATCGTTCGGCCGAGCCCGGCCACGACCTGGTCCTCGGCGAGCTCGGATTAGAGCCTCTGCTCGATCTCCGGCTGCGCCTTGGCGAGGCTTCCGGGGCGCTGCTCGCCCTGCCGATCCTGACCGCGGCTGGCGCGCTTCACCAGCAGATGGCGACCTTCGAGGAAGCTGGCGTAGAGCGCCGAAGCTGATGGTCACCGTCGCCAGGACGGGGGCTGTGCGCCGCTCGGTGTCCGGGGCTCGCGCCGCGATCTCGATGCTGACACGCCTGCCGGTTGGCCGCCTGACGCTGGCCGAGGCCGCTGATCTTCCTGCCGCCGCACCGTGGTTTCCGATCGTCGGGCTGGCCGTCGGGGGGATCGCCGCCGGCGTCCGCGCGGCGGCTGGGTCAGTGATGGGGGCCGCTGCGGCCACCGTGCTCGCGCTGGCAGCCGCCGTGCTGGTGACCGGCGCTCTGCACGAGGACGGGCTCGCCGATACCGCCGACGCGCTCGGCGTGCGTGCCGACCGGACTCGTCGCCTCGAGATCCTGCGGGATCCCCGGCTAGGCACGTTCGGTGTCACGGCCCTCGGGCTGGCGCTGCTGTTCAGCTACGCGGCGCTAGAGCCCTTCTCGGTGGAACGGTTCGCTCGCGCTGCGGTGGTGGCCCACTGCCTGGCGCGCTACTCGCCCCTGCTCCAGTCGCGCCTGGCGCCCGCCGCCCGGCAGGATGGATCCGGCGTGCTGCTGCGCACATCGCTTCCGGCGCTGCTGATCGCCACGACAATCGCCGCGGCGGCGGCGCTCGGGCTGGGACAGCCCGCTCCGGGTGGCGCCGCATTCGGCGCGGCGGTGATCATGACCGCCGGCGCGGCCCTCCTGGCGCGAAGGGCGCTCGGTGGAACCACCGGCGACACATTCGGGGCCGGGGCGAAGGTGGTGGAGCTCGTCAGCTACGCCGTGTTTGCTGCCTTCTGGCGTTAGCTAGCGATACTTCCCGGCCTCCCATAGCGCCTCCTCGCCGGCGTTCACCGCACGGGCGAGGATGAACAGCAGGTCCGAGAGCCGGTTCAGGTAGCGCACGACCTCGTGGTTCAGCTCGTCTCCGCAGGCGACGGCACGCCGCTCTGCGCGACGGCACACGGTTCGGCACACATGAAGTTGGGCGGCGGCGGTCGTCCCGCCCGGAAGGACGAACGACTTCAACGGGGCGAGGGTCGCGTTGACCTCGTCGCAGCGCTCCTCGAGCCAGGCCACCTGCCCGGCCACGAGCCGGAGGCGCTCGCGTTTACCGCCCGCCCGTCGTTCCGCCTCGCGCGCCGAATCCTCCGGCACCGAGATGTCCGCGCCGACATCGAACAGGTCGTTCTGGATCCGGCGCAGCCATGCGACGTACGGCTCCGCGAGGTCGGGGAGAGTCAACGCCACACCGAGCTGTGAATTCAGCTCGTCCACCGTGCCGTAGGCCTCGATCCGGGGGGCGGTCTTCGGCACGCGGGTCATGTCGCCGAGATGCGTTTCACCTCCGTCGCCGAGACGCGTGTAGATCTTCGTGAGGTTCACTGTCATTGCTTGTCCAAGCATCGCACACGACTAAAGGTGCTCACGGCCGCCGCCATCCTCTGCCCGGCGCTTGGCGTAGCGGGGTGTGGGCTCAAGCTCCGCCCCGGGGCTGGAGTGGTCACGGTCACGATCACCCGCGACTTCGGGACCCAGCAACTGCAAACGTTCACCCGTCCCGTGCACCGCGCCGAAGCGGCCACGGCCGTGACCGAGGACGCGGTGCACGGATCGCTGTTCGTCAACGGCGTCAATCAGAGCCGCCCGGGGAAGGCCATGGTCTATGCGGGCGATCGGGTGTGGGTGGACCTTCAGCCGACCGGCGGACAAGTGCGGGCTGCCGTCGGGTCGTTTCCCGAGCCGTTCGTTCACGGCGTGGGGGGCAAGCGCCTGCCGGTGACGGTCGAGTGCGCGGCTGATGTGGCGGCGGCCTGCAGACGAGTGGCGGGGGCGCTGGCGGCTGCGGGCATACCGACCGCCAGCCAGCTCCTAGGCACGGGCTCCGGACAGGACACGCTCGCCGTGCTGGTTGGAACCGCGAACGACGTCAGGGGCTCTATCGCCGCAGGGCTGATCGCACGGGGGCCCTCGCTCAGCGGGGTATTCGCGCGGTTCAGCGGCGGACGGCTCGAACTTCTTGACCAGCACGGACGGGTGGCCGGCATGCTGGGCTCGGGCTCGGGGCTGATTGCGGCCACCGCCGACGGCCAATCGGCCCCGGTCTGGCTGATCACCGGCACCGACGTGCCCGGCGTCGGCGAAGCCGCCGGAGCGCTGACGCCTTCGCGACTGCGCAATCGCTTCGCGCTGGCCATCGAAGGGTCGAGGGACGTCCCTCTGCCGGCTGTCGGGAGTCGATAGCCTCTCGCGCCGTCATGCAGATCGGCGTTCCGAAGGAGACCGCGGAGGGCGAACGGCGCGTTGCGCTCGTGCCCGAGGTCATCAAGAAGATGACCTCCAGTCGCGGCGAGGAGGACGCCGAGCCCGTAGAGATCCTCGTCGAGCACGACGCGGGCGCGAACGCCCTGATCCCCGACAGCCAGTACGAGGAGGCGGGGGCGAAGCTTCAAGACGACGTATGGGGAGCGGATGTGGTCGTCAAGGTGGCGCCCCCCAGCGCCGAGGAGGCCCAGCGCCTCCGGCAGGAGAGCGTCCTGATCGGCTTTCTGCAGCCCCTGACCAACGGGGAGGGCGTCCGGGCGCTGGCACAGACCGGCGCGACCACGTTCGCGCTCGAGTCCGTGCCCCGCATCTCGAGGGCCCAATCGATGGATGCCCTCTCCAGCCAGTCGAACGTGGCGGGCTACCGGGCCGCGCTGATCGGGGCCCAGGCCATCGGGCGCTTCTACCCGATGCTGATGACCGCCGCGGGCACGATCCGCCCAGCCACGGTGCTGGTATTGGGCGTCGGCGTGGCCGGGCTGCAGGCCATCGCCACCGCTCGGCGGCTCGGCGCCCAGGTGCAGGGGTTTGACGTGCGCCCGGAGGTGGCCGACCAGGTCCGCTCGCTCGGAGCGACCTGGCTCGAGCTGGGGCCCGAAGCCTCGGGCGAGGGCGGCTACGCCCGCGAGCTGACCGAGGAGGAGCGGGCCGAGCAACAGCAGGCGCTGACCGAGGCCATCGGCAAGGTGGACGTGGTGATCACCACCGCCCTCGTTCCAGGCCGCCGGGCACCCATCCTTGTGACGGAAGAGGCGGTGCAGAGCATGAAGCCCGGGTCGGTGATCGTCGATCTCGCCGGCGAGGCCGGTGGCAACTGCGAGCTATCGGAACCGGGCCAGGAGGTGGTCCGCTACGACGTGAAGGTCCTGGCCCCGCTGAACGTCCCGAGCACCATGGCAGAGCACGCCTCACAGCTCTACGCCCGCAACATCGAAGCGCTGCTGGCACTGATGATCGAAGAAGGGCGGCTGAAGCTCGACTTCGAGGACGAGATCATCGCCGGCGCCTGCATCACCCGGGACGGAGACATCGTCAACGAACGGGCCAAGCAGGCGGCCTCCCAGGGAGCGACGGCGTGAACACGATCACCGAGATCGCGATTCTGGTGCTGGCCGCGTTCGTCGGCTTCGAGGTGATCTCGAAGGTGCCGAACACGCTGCACACGCCGCTGATGTCGGGTACCAACGCCATTCACGGCATCGTGCTGCTCGGCGGCCTCTTGCTGATGCACGAGGCCCACGGCGTGCTCGAGAAGCTGCTCCTGGTCATCGCGATCACGTTCGGGACGATCAACATCATCGGTGGCTTCTTCGTCACCGACCGGATGCTGGGGATGTTCAAGCGCAAGGACCCGCCGAAGGCGGGGGAGGGCGAAGCAGAGGAAACGGGCGGCTCCTCGTAGATGTTCATCACCGCCGCCGTCTCGAGCAACGTCACGAACGGGCTGTACATCGTCGCGTTCGCCCTGTTCATCTACGGGATGAGCGGGTTGACGGGACCACGCACCGCGGTGCGAGGCAACCTGATCGCCGCCGCGGGGATGGCGGTGGCATTCATCTCGACCCTGATCCAGCCGCACGTGTTCGACGGCTCGAGCACCCCGTGGCTCATCGCTTTGGGCCTGGTGCTCGGGACCGCGATCGGCATCCCCGCCGCGCTCAACGTGCGGATGACCGCCATGCCGCAGATGGTGGCGCTGTTCAACGGCGTGGGCGGCGGCGCGGTGGCACTGATCGCATGGATCGAGTACCGCCACCACTTCGGCGGCCACTTCATCGAGAAGTCCCAGATCCCCTCGCTGCTGGCGGCGATCATCGGCTCGATCTCCTTCTGGGGCTCGAACATCGCCTTCGGCAAGCTCCAGGGGATCCTTCCGGGGCGGCCGATCAGGCTCCCCGGCCAGGTGGTCGTCAACCTGGGGCTGTTCCTGGTCACCATCGCCAGCACCATCGTGCTGGCCGCCGGCACCCACTCGCAGGCGCTGTTCATCCTCGGGATCCTGCTGGCGGCCGCGTTCCTGGGAAATATGGTCGTGTTGCCGATCGGCGGGGCGGACATGCCCGTGGTGATCTCGTTGCTGAACGCGTTCACCGGGCTATCCGCCGGACTGACCGGCATCGCGCTCAACAACACGGCGCTGATCGTGGCCGGCATGATCGTCGGCGCCTCGGGCACCATTCTCACCAATCTCATGGCCAAGGCCATGAACCGTTCGGTGCCGGCGATCGTGGCCGGGGGGTTCGGCGGCGAGGTGGCCGCGCCAGCGGGAGGTGCCGGAGCGGATGGCGGCACCGTGCGCTCCACCTCCCCGGCGGACGTCGCGATCCAGCTCTCGTATGCCCGCCAGGTCGTGATCGCTCCCGGCTACGGCATGGCCGTGGCACAGGCCCAGCACGCGGTGCGCGAGCTGGAGAAGGCGCTCGAGTCCAAGGGCGTCACGGTCAAGTTCGCGATCCATCCGGTCGCCGGCCGCA
>DAIPIC010000017.1:23922-30846 GCA_036771025.1 Solirubrobacteraceae bacterium | reverse complement strand
CAAACCACCTCGCCGTTGACGAAGCCGGTGAAGTACCCCCTGACCACTTCGACCGGCGAGCACAAGACATCCTCCACCTGGAGGTCGCGCGCCAGCGCATCGAGCTGGTAGCGCGTGGCGCTCGAGGCCAAGACCACGGTGTGGCCGGCCTTGCGGTGCGCTTTGACCAGCTCCCGGGCCTCCGGGTAGACGAGCCCGGCGATTCGCTTGACGAACAGGCGCTCCCAGAGGTCGCGGACCTCCTCCTCGCGGTGTCCGGCCCAGTTGGCCACCGCCACCTTCATCAGCTTCGATACGTCCGAGCCCCGAACGGCCATCTCCAGCCAGGCGGCCAGCGAGCGCACGATCTCCTCGGCGGAGAGAGCGAAGTGTCGGATCTGCTCCTCGTAGAACACACGGGCCGAGTACCCGTCGATCAGCGTGCCGTCGAAGTCGAAGAACGCCCCCACCTTGGGGCCCCGGGGCGCGCGCTCGACCTCCTCCAGGAGGTCTCGGGCGTTCATGCCGGCTGTTCGCTCGCGAGCGATCTGAGCCGGTTGACGCGGCGTACCAGCGCCCTCAGCTCTTCGGCCAGCGCCTCGCGACGGTGGGGAAGGTCGGCCGGATCGCCCTCGAGCAGTCCGCGGTTGGCGGCCAGCTTGAGGGCGTTGGCGAACAGCTCGCGGGAGATGGACTCGGTGCTCTTCAGCCGGCCCTGGAGCCGCTGTTGGTGGGCGACACCCAGACAGCGGGCCACGAACGTCTTCTCGTCGACCGGTGCCGCCGGATCGCGGGCGGCCAGCCGCTCGGCGGCCACCAGGTAGGCCTCGAGGAACGAGGCCAGGACCCGGGGGGCCAGCAGCAGCCGCGATTGCTGAAGCGCGTCCCAGGCTGCGCCCGGCTCGCCCGCCCGGCGCTCCCAGCCGGGATCGACAAGCTCGAGCTCCTCGCGCAGCTCCTGGCCGAACACCCGCTTGCTGGCGAAGAAGAACTCGAACTTGAGCAGGTCGCGGATCCGGAGTGCCTCCTCCCAACCGTCGATCACGGCGTCGGGAACCTGCTCCTCGGCCACCCGCACCAGCACCAGCTCCGCGATCGCCCGTCCGAGCAGGAAGTGGACCACCGAGTTGCGGTAGAAGGCCGCCTCCAGGTGTCGGGAGGGGCCGATCTGCCACACCGGCTCGGTGCCGCCGTCGTAGTGGGCGACGACGCCGTTTCGGGCCAGCGCCTCGAGCGCCTTCGTCAGGCCGCCGGGGGTCTGTAGGTCGAGCTCGCCGGTGGTCGGAAGCCGGCGAATCCGGACGTAGTCGAGCAGTGGCTCGAGCGTCACCCGCAGCTGCTCCAGCGTCAGCGCTCGCTCCTCAACTCCCAGCAGCGCCAGCGCGACCAGGGCCGTCTCGGTGATCGGGGTCGCTCTGTTGATCCGGTGGCAGACCTCGAATGCCACCCGCTCCACCGGGTGCTCGCGCTCGCGGCTTTCGTTCAGGGCGTCGCGTAGCGAGAGGATGTCGCCGAACTCGATCCTCACCTTGCCGAATCCCCGCCCCTGGGCACGGGCGTAGCCCACCAGCCACGACAGGCTCTCGGGAGTCTTCGTCGCGCCGTGCTCCTCTGCGGCCATGGCCTCCACCTCGTAGAGCTGGTCGTAGACGATCGAGACCGGCACCAGCTTCACGTCGTCGATCCCGCCCTCCTCGAACGCCCCCACCAGGTAGTTGAGCAGCCCGTACCGCGGCGGCCTGAGCTTGCCGGTCCGAGTGCGGCCTCCCTCCATGTACCACTCGAGGTTGAAGCGCTTTCGCACCAGGTAGCCGATGTACTGGCGCAGCACCACCTTGTACACGGGGTCGTCGCGGACGCTGCGGCGGATGAAGACCACGCCGCTTCGTCGGGCCCACGGGCCGATCGGCCAGAAGCCCACGTTCAGCCCGCCGAGGACGTGATTTGGCGCAAAGCCGTGGCGGTGGAGCGCCGAGCGGAGCACGAGCGGGTCGAGATACGAGCGGTGGCTCGGTAGAAACGCGAGCGGGTAGCGCTCGCTCAGCCGCCTGACCTCCTCCAGCGCGTGCTCGTCCACCTCCACCGAGTAAGCGCGGCTCAGCCACCGCGCGAACTGCTCCCAGGCGTCGATCGCCAATCGGCTGTGGGAGGCCACCATCTCGTGCAGGTACCCGCAGGCCTCCCGCGTCACGTCGGCCAGTGGACGGTCCAGGTAGTCGGCCAGTTCGGCGATCCGTTCGCGAAAGCGGGCACTGGTCTCGATCTCCTCCACCACCAGCCGCGGGACCTTGTACTGAAGCCCTACCAGCGACCTTTCGGCCCGCGCCAGCGCCAGCTGTGCCTGCCGTCCGACGAACGCCGCGAAACCGTCTTCGGTGGGTGAGGAGGCGAACCGCTGGCGGAGCTCCGACAGGCGCGCGGGCTCTCCGGCCAGCACCTGGCAACGATCGGGCTCCCGCTTGAGGATGCTCGGCTGGATCCGTGCCGGAGGCCGGCGAGGATTGGTCAGCGACAGCACATCGCGCAGGCTGGCGGCGCGCCTGCCGTTGTGCTCCCGTGGCAGCCAGGCGACGCTCACCGGCACGATCCATGGGTCGCCGTCCGCGTCCGCGATCGCCTGCTCTAGGCGAGCGTCTGGCTCCGCGAGAAGCTCCTGTTTGGCGTTCCGGCCCGGGACCTTGCCCAGCCAGTCGGTGAGCACCCGTCGCTCGGTGGGAGCCTTGGCGAACGCCAGCACCAGCGCGCTGGCGTCAGGCGGCGCCGGCCAGCGCGGGCCGCCGTTGGACGTTGCCGCTCCTTCCCTCGTGGCCGTCAATTCGCTGCGAGCTCCGTCGTGGGCCGGGTCCGTAGAAGCCCCTGAAAGGCGTCCTGCGCGCTGCGGCCGTCGTTGATGACCCCCGCCACCTCGCGCGCGATCGGCATCTCGATCCCGTACCGGTCCGCAAGCTCCATCACGGTTCGCGAGGTCTTGACCCCCTCGGCCACCATGCCCAGATCGCTGATGATCTCCTCGAGCGTCCGGCCCTTCGCCAGCTCCTCGCCCACGTGGCGGTTGCGACTCAGGGGACTGATGCAGGTGGCCAGCAGATCTCCCATCCCCGCCAGCCCGGCGAACGTGTGCTGTTGCCCGCCCATGGCCATCCCCAACCGGGTCATCTCCGCCAGGCTGCGGGCGATCACCAGCGCGCGGGTGTTGTCCCCCGTGCCCAGCCCGGCCGACATCCCGGCGGCGATCGCGAACACGTTCTTGAGCGCCCCCGCGACCTCCACCCCGCACACGTCGGTCGAGGCGTACACGCGAAACACGGTCCGGGTGAAGATCCGCTGAAGGGCGAAGGTCACGTGCTCGTCGGGCATTGCGATCACGGCCGCCGCCGCGTAGCCCTCGATCACCTCCCGCGCCAGGTTCGGCCCGGCCAGCACCCCCGCCGGATGCCCGGGCAGCACCGAGGCGATGACCTGCGTCATCCGTTCTTTGGTGTCCGGCTCGAGACCCTTCGTCAGGGAGACGATCGGGACCCAGGGGCGGACGTAGGGGGCCGCCTGCAGCAGGACGTCGCGGAAACCGTGCGAGGGGACCGCCATGACCACGACGTCGGCCTTTGTGACTGCCCTTTCGAGGTCGCTGGTGGCGTGCAGCGCCGGGTCGAGCTGCTCGTCGGGCAGGTAGGCCGAGTTGACGTGGTCGCGTTCGATCTCCTCCGCGACCTCGGGCCGCCTGCTCCAGAGGATCGTGGGCGCGTTGCGGGCTGCCAGCGACGCGACCGTGGATCCCCACGATCCGCCCCCGATTACCGCCACGCATGTTGGTCTGGACAGCTCTGTCCCTCCCTCTGGGAGCTCGAGGTGTGAAGATAGCTCAGGCGGAGCGCTGTTTCAGGATGGTGCGCAGGCGGGTGGCCTCCCTGCCCGGGTTTTGATCCATCCGTTCGTCCGTGACCCTGACGGTCATCAATCCCTTGACGGCCGCCTCCGCGTCCTTCTCACGGTCGAGCTCGAACGTGGTCCTGTCGGAGTGAAACTCATAGCCGTCGAGCTCGACGATCACGCGCTCGGCACGGAAGAAGGCGTCGATCTCCCGGCCGTCCAGGACGACGTTGGTCTCCGGGCGCGGGAGGCGGTGGCGCTCGCAGAAGGCCAGGAAGTGGTCCTCGAGCTCAGAGCGCGTCGGGCCGCCCTCGACGTGCATCAACGGTGCCACCCGAGCGGCGCCGGGATGTTTCGGATGGCGCTCGATCACGTCGATCAGTTCGGCTCGATGAAGAAACAGCGACAGGAGGGCGTCGTTGACCAACCTCGTCAGGCTTCGTCCTTTGAGGCGGGGCGCGCAGTCGAGCACCGTCCGGGCGGGCGTGGTGACGGGGATGCCCTTCTCGCGGGTCTTCTCTTGACGGGGGAGGCTTCGTCGCCGATGTACCCGGATCCCTTTCGGGCGTCGATCGCCGCAGACCGCGACCTCGGGCTGCTCGGGCCAGCGCTTGACGAACCCCCATAGGGCGGCAGCCGAGAAGTCGCTCAGCACCGCTCCCGGACCGCATGCGAGCACGGCCGCGGCGGCCACGTCGATGGGCGCCCGTCGGGGATGGCCGACCGCGTAGACCCCTGGGAACGCTCGGTGCAGGCGGCCAATTCGGAGGCGGTAGTAGATGGCCTGTTCGCCCAGGCCGAGAGCCAACAGTTGCTCTCGGGTGATGTGTCCGTGCTGCTTGGCCGCGAGCGCCGAGAGCTTCCTCTCAACGACCAGTGGTCGATCACTTTCCATGGTGAACACCTATGTCCCACCAGAGCGCCGAGCACGGGGAAATTCGCCCCCTCAGCGAGCCAACTTCACAAAGTAATCCAGCGCCTCGGGGTTGGCCAGCGACTCGCGGGACGCCGCCCGTTCGGGCGGCGTCCCGGTCAGGATCCGCTTGACGGGCACCTCGAGCACCTTGCCGGAGAGGGTCCGCGGGACCTCATTGATCTGGCAGATGTCGTCTGGGACGTGGCGGGGCGAGCAGTCAGAGCGGATCCGTCGCTTGATATCCGCCAGCAGGTCGTCATCGAGCGACAGGCCGTCGCGGAGGACGACGAACAAGGACAAGTGGCCATCGGTGCCACGCCTCGGGAGGTCGACGGCCAGCGCGTCGACCACATCCGGGACGGCCAGGACCGCTCGGTAGATCTCGCTGGTGCCCATTCGCACCCCACCGCGATTGATCGTCGAGTCCGAGCGGCCGTAGATGATTGCCGTGCCACGGGAGGTGATCTCGATCCAGTCGCCGTGGCGCCAGATTCCGGGAAACATGTCGAAGTAGGCCTCCCGGTAGCGCTCGCCATCCTCGTCGCCCCAGAAGAACACCGGCATCGACGGCATGGGCTCGGTGATCACCAGCTCCCCCACCTCGTCCACGAGCGCCTCGCCGTCCGGCGACCACGCCTCCACCGCGCACCCCAGCGCCCGTCCCTGGAGCTCGCCCTTGTAGACCGGGAGGGTCGGGACGCCGCCCACGAACGCCGTGCACACGTCGGTGCCGCCGGAGGTCGAGAACAGCCATGTGTCGGAGCCGAGCTCGTCGTACACCCACCGAAATCCTTCGGGCGACAGCGGCGAGCCGGTCGAGCCCACCGCCTTCAGCGCTCCCAGATCTCGCCCGGCGGCGGGGTGGATGTCTGCCTTCATGCATGAGGAGATGAAGGCAGCGCTCGTGCCGAAGCAGGTCATCCCCGTGCGTTCCGCCAGATCCCACAGCGTTCCCAGGTCGGGGTAGCCGGGGTTGCCGTCGAACAACACGATCGAGGCCTCGGTCAACAGGACCCCGACCAGGAAGTTCCACATCATCCACCCGGTGGTCGAGAACCAGAACATCCGGTCGTGGGACTGGGCGTCGAGGTGAAGACCACCCTTCTTCAGCTGCTCCAGCAGGATCCCGCCCTGGCCGTGGACGATCGGCTTGGGCAGCCCGGTCGTCCCCGAGCTGTAGAGGACCCACAGCGGGTGGTCGAACGGGACCGGCTCGAACTCAAGCGGCCCCGAGCCGAGGAACCCCGGCTCCCAACCCGATCCGTCCAGGTACCCGAGCCGCACCACCCGAGTGCCGACGGCTTCGCCAATCTCTGCGACCTGCGCCCGGCGGTCGAAGTCCTTGCCGCCATAGCGGTAGCCGTCGATCGCCAGCAGGACCTTGGGTTCGATCTGCCCGAAGCGATCGATCACGCTCCGGGCGCCGAACTCGGGAGCCGCCGAGGACCAGACAGCGCCTATCGAGGAGCAGGCCAGGAACGCCGCCACTGTCTCAGGGACGTTCGGCAGATACCCCGCCACGCGATCGCCCCGGCCTACGCCGAGGTCTCTTAGGCCGGCGGCGATCGCGGCCGTGTTCGCGCGAAGCTCATCCCAAGTCCATTGGCCCACCTCCCGCAGCTCGGATGCGTGAAGGATTGCGACCTTCTCGGCGTCCTTGTCACGGAACACATGCTCCGCGTAGCTCAGGCTCGAGCCAGGGAACCATTGCGCCCCCGGCATCGACCGATCAGCGAGCGCTCGGTCCGCTGGGACCTCGAAGCGGACGCCGAAGAACTCGACTATCGACTCCCAGAACGCTTCCAGCTCATCGACGGACCACCGCCACAGCTCCCCGTAGTCGCCGAAGCGCAGTCCCCTCGTCTCCTCGAGCCATCGCCGATATCGGGTGAGCGTCGCCCGCTCGATCCGTTCCTCCGACGGGCTCCACAGAAGCACCGGCTCTGCCATGCCCACAGTATGCTTTCAGGCCAGGTGCTCGGGACCGCTTCTCGAAGGCAGGACACCAGCCCGCCGGCGCGGGCTGACGCGCTGGCGAACATCGTCCTGCCGGATCATGACGGCAACGAGGTGCGGCTCGGAGAGCTGTGGAAGGACGGGCCGCTGGCGCTCGTCTGGCTGCGGCACTACGGCTGAATTTATTGCAAGGCTCACGCGGTCCA
>DAIPIC010000017.1:0-23912 GCA_036771025.1 Solirubrobacteraceae bacterium | reverse complement strand
CGCGGGCGCTCGTCTGGTCCTGATCGGCCAGCTCTCGTCGCGGCACGCGGCGCACTTCCGTCGACGTCAGGGCATCGAGCTGCCGGTGCTGGCCGATGAGGAACGCGCGAGCTACAAGGCGGCCGGAGCCAAGATGGCGACGATGGGCGAGCTGCTCGGCCCGAGTGTCGTTGCCAAGGGCTTCCTCACGGGAGCCCGCACAGGGCGCGTGCAAACCAGGACGATCGGTCACCCAGCCCAGCTCGGCGGCGCGATCGTGATCGCTCCCGACGGCCGCGTGGTCTGGTCGCACATGGCGCAGGACGCGAGCGACAACGCCGAGCCGGAGGAGATCCTGGCGGCCGTCAAAGCGGCGGGCTAACGACTCGCGCCGCCGGCGTACGCAAACATCTAGCGCCGTGAGCGAGTCGAGGCTCCTGGCACCGTTCGCGGGAACCGTGATCGCCGTCGCCCGCGCCGCCGATGAGCCGGTGACGGCCGGTTCGGCGGTGATCGTGCTCGAGGCGATGAAGATGGAGCACGAGGTGGTCGCCGACGTCGACGGCGTGGTGCGAAGCGTCGAGGTGGCGGTCGGAGACACGGTGGACGCCGGGCAGCCGCTCGCCGTAGTCGTCGAGGATGGGACGGCGAGGGTCGCCGGCGTCGAGCCGGAGGATCGGCGGATCGAGGACCGCGACGATCTGTCCGCCGTGCGCAGCCGGCACGAGCAGACGCTCGACAGCGCCCGACCGGACGCCGTCACCAAGCGGCACGCGAGCGGGCGGCGAACCGCTCGGGAGAACCTCTCAGACCTGGTCGATCAAGGCTCGTTCGTGGAGTACGGACCGCTCATGTTCGCCGCACAGGAGGGCCGGCGCTCACGCCAGGAGCTGATCGAGCGCACGCCTGCCGACGGCCTGGTGGCCGGCGTCGGCGACGTGGACGGCGCGCGGACGGTGGTCATGTCCTACGACTACACGGTGCTGGCCGGCACGCAGGGCATGCGCAACCACCTCAAGAAGGACCGCCTGTTCGAAATCGCGGAGCGCCAGCGGCTGCCGGTGGTGCTGTTCGCCGAGGGCGGTGGCGGGCGGCCCGGCGACGTGGACTGGCCGATAGTCGCCGGCCTCGACTGCCGCGCGTTTCAGCTGTTCGCGCGGCTCAGCGGTCTGGTGCCGCTGGTGGGGATCGCCTCCGGTTATTGCTTCGCCGGCAACGCGGCGCTGCTCGGCTGCTGCGATGTGGTCATAGCCACGGAGGACTCCAGCATCGGCATGGGCGGCCCGGCGATGATCGAGGGCGGAGGCTTGGGCCTGTTCGAGCCTGGGGCGGTGGGGCCGATCGACGTGCAGTATGCGAACGGAGTCGTCGACGTGCGGGTAGGAGACGACGCGGAGGCCGTGACGATGGCGAAGCGGTACCTCTCATATTTCCGCGGGGTCCAGGGGCAAGGCGCCGGTTCCGCGGATCCCGCGATGGTCAGGGACCTCATCCCCGCCAACCGCAAGCGGATCTATGACGTCCGGGCGGTGATCGATGGCTTGCTCGACGACGTGCTCGAGCTCCGGCGGGGCTTTGGGCTGGGCATGGTCACCGCGCTCGCTCGTCAGAACGGAAAACCGCTGGGGGTGATCGCCAACGATCCCTCGCACCTGGGCGGGGCCATCGACGCGCACGGCGCCGACAAGGCCGCGCGGTTCATGCAGCTGTGCGACGCCTTCGGGCTGCCGCTGCTGTTCTTGTGCGACACCCCGGGATTCATGGTCGGACCCGCGGCCGAGCGCACCGCGACCGTCCGGCACTTCGCGCGGATGTTCGTAACCGGAGCGAACCTGAGCGTCCCGATCGGCACCGTGGTGCTGCGCAAGGGCTACGGACTCGGGGCCCAGGCGATGGCCGGCGGCGGGTTCAAGGCCCCGGTGTTCACGGTGGGATGGCCGACGTCGGAGTTCGGGGCCATGGGCCTCGAGGGGGCCGTCAGGCTAGGCCTGCGCCGGGAGCTCGAGGCAATCGAGGATCCGGCCGCGCGGGAAAAGGCGTTCGAGGCCGCGGTGAAGGCCGCCTACGACCGCGGGCAGGGGATCAACATGGCGGCGTACTTCGAGATCGATGACGTGATCGACCCCGCCGATACGCCCCGCTGGATCGGGACCCTGTTCGATCACGTCGACTACGACTGGAGGAAGGGACCGGGAAAGCGCCGACCGTTCGTGGACGCCTGGTGACCAGCGCTTCTCGACGCGCGGTCACCCGCTAGCGGCAGACCCCCGAGGGCCGGCGAGCGGCGCGGGCACCACGAGCACGGGCTCGCGGTTGGGAGTCGCGACCCATGCCGCCGCCTTGCCCTCGGGTACGCGGGGGCAACGCCCCGCGTGCGACGAGGCGCACTTCGTCGCACGTCGATCCGGCGCACGAGGAGCCCGCAGGTGACGTCGGGGTGCGGGGAGTACCTCCAATCCACCGACCGGCGCTCCTCGTCATTTCGCCGGGTCTCGACATGCCCCGAGACTATGCATCCGTCTGTCAGCTTCGTGTAAAGCCGGTCCGCCGGGCTTCGTCGGGACTGCTGGTCGCAGCCGTTGAGCGACCTCACCAGCCTTCCAGGCCGAGAGCGCGAGGCGCAGCGTCCTGATCGAAGTAGAACTGCGCCTCGGTGATGCGAAGGCCACTCCAGGTACCCGACCAGCTGGTCGGAATGTCGAGCTGCACGCCCCCTCCCTTTCCCTCAGCGTGGATCACGCCGCGCGCGATGAACCGGTCTTCCCCGACGTCCCGGTATTCGTCCATCTGAATCCGGAAGATCTCCCAGTTGGCGGCGGTGTCGGCCCACCACTTCCTCATCCCCTCGTGTCCGTGATACGGGCCCTCGATCGCGGACCTCAGAGGGATCCATACGATGTTTTCGTCGACGGCGCTGAGAACCGTGTCCAGGTCGCGGTTATCGAACGCCTCGATCGTCTTGCGAGCCAGGTTCTCGCGCTCGGACCTCACAATCTCGCCCGGCCTTGCGTGGCGACTCCAGCCACGGGTTCAATCAACGTCTTTGAGTTCATCCGCGCTTGCTCCGATTGCCTCGAGCCCCTCGTTGAGGCTGAAGTAGGTCCCACCCCACACAACATGATCGGCCTCAAACCTCCAGATGGCCGTCATGAGGAAGTCGATCTTGACCCGGCTGGCCCGCCCGTGCCCGGTGACTTTGCTCGGGCAGATCAGATAGTCGCGCCACGCGCTGAAGCCCAGCGGTCTGAACTTGAACTTCTCGAAGACTTCTTTGATGTCGAGCAGGTACTGCCGAGCGCCTCGCTTACCGCGGTAAACGGTGTCCCCGACGAACGCGCCAGCAATCCCCGGATGCAGCTCGAAGTCCTCCGAGACCAGAGACAACAACGTGTCCAGGTCTGCCTGCGTGATCGCGGCGGCTCCGCGCTTGATGAGCTCGACGTGACGTCGGACGACCTCGGGTGGGGGAGCATCGATTGGTCGCTTCCCTACCAAACGCGGCGAAGCGCCTTGCCGACGCGCCGAACGGCAACCACGGTCCCGGTCCACAGCGGCCGAGTATCGCAACGTGGCTGGCGCCGGTGGGCTTGATTTCCCCGAATGGACGTCCCACGGGGAGACGATCCGGCGCCATACTGGCGCGGGCCATGTCCCGGGAGGCCGTCGATCTGCTCCGCAGGCTCTACCAGCACTGGGAGCGGGGCGACTTCAACACGCCCGAGTTCTTCGACCCAGACATCACTCACGTGCGCATCAGTTCCCGTACGGACGTCCCCATTGGGGACCAGGGTGAGTGGCACGGGCGTGAAGATATGTGGATCTCGATCAGGAACTACTTGCGCTCCTGGACCGACGTGCGAACGACGCCGGAACGGTTCATCGACCTCGGCGATCGCGTCCTCGTGCTCGATCGGCAAACCGGTTTTGGTCGCCGCAGCGGTGTACCGGTGGAGCAGGAGGTGGGCAACCTGTTCACCGTAAGCGATGGTCGGATCGTGAGGTGGGAGGCGTACTGGCATCGCTCTGACGCGATCCGAGCAGCGGGGGTTGAGGAACCCCCCGCGTAGAGTCGAAATCGCCACGTTCCCCAAGGACGAGCAGCTCATCGGAAGGCGAGCCAACCTGTGAACGGCGTCGGCGAAGAACGATCGCCACCGGGCGTCAGGCTCGACGAGCCCCGTCAAGGCATCAAGCTTGCGGTTCGACAAAGCGGCCAGGATCCGATGCGCGGTCTCGGCGTTCTCGCGCGACATGTGCCGCGCTCAAACGCTGGAAAGTGCCCGCGCGCCGTCGGCGAGATGGTGGACGCCGAGCCGCTCGTACCCCTCTGCGGCCGCCCGTAGTGCGTCGCCGCCGGCGGCTGGATCCTGCTCGCGCAGCCGCCCGCCGATCAACAGCCGGCAGCGAGCCGCGTCCAGCGGACGGCCCAGCTCGGCCCAGGCGTTGCTGCCGCGCTCCAGGAATTCGATGGCATCCGGAAGCTCAGCCGTGGCTCCCTGGGCCTCCAGGGAGGCCGCCTCGCCTGTCGGATAACGCACACGCTCGGCCAGCGAAGCCGCCTGTGTCGCCGATTCGTTGGCCCGGTCTCGCTCTCCGGCCATCGCCAGCAGGACAGTTCGCACAGCACACGCCTGTATCGACTGCGCCACGAGGCCGGCGCGGTCACAAAGCTCCAAGGACCGCCCCAACGCCGAGTCGGCCTCCCCGAGCTCTCCCTGGTCGCGCAGCGTCACGGCGAGCCCGAGCAACGCGTTGAACGCCACCTCCGACCATCCGAGCTGCTCGGCCAGTTCGTGGGCGCTGCGGAACAGCTGGGCGGAGGATGCGAAGTCCCCCTCACGCCATCTCAGCCAGCCCCGCAGGGCGTGCGGGAGACAGAGCTTGCCGACCAGGCCCTCGCGTTCGGCCAGCTCGGCGCTCGTGTCGGCTGCCCTGCCGACGTCATCCCAATCGCAGCGGTAGAAGGCAAGCTGGGCCAGCGCGGCATGCAGCTCGATCTGTGCCGGCACGTCGCCTATCCGTTCCGCGAGCGCCAGCGCCTCCTGGTAGCAGCGGCCGGCGTTTTCGTTATCGGCCTCACCGTTCTCAAACTGGTGGCCGAGGGCCTGCACCGCCAGCATCGTCTCGCCCTCGTCGTCGGACTCGCGCGCCAGGGTCACCGCCCGCTCAAGGTTCTCGCGCGCCTTCTCACGATCGCCGATGCGCCCGAACACACGGCCGAAGATTCCGTGAGCGCGGCTGGCGGCGGCAAGCTTCCCCAACCGCTCGGCGAGACGGAGGGCCTTCTCGGCGGCGTAGATGGCGAGCATGTTGTCCCCCACCTGCATGTA
Source organism: Solirubrobacteraceae bacterium (assembly GCA_036771025.1). Classification (GTDB taxonomy): domain Bacteria; phylum Actinomycetota; class Thermoleophilia; order Solirubrobacterales; family Solirubrobacteraceae; genus Palsa-465. The sequence continues at coordinate 18,603 of DAIPIC010000017.1, read as the reverse complement.
GAGCGACGCGGCCTCCTCGTAGAGCCGGACGAGCGTCACCGAGGGCGTCGCGTCCTTGAGCAGGTTGATCCCCTTTTGGTGATGTTCGATGGCGTGGGCCCGTTCGCCCTTGTGTGCCAGGGCTGCCCCGATCTTGCGGTGCAGCTCGGCGATGCGCTCGTGGTTGTCGCGCTCGTCCCAGTGATCGAGGCACTGCTGCCAGACGCTGATTGCCGTGTCCACTCGACCGAGTCTCAGCGCCACGTCGCCTTGCTTCTCACGGATCGCGGCTGCCAGCTCTGGATCGCCGGCAGCAAGCGTCTCGGCCATCTCGTAATTGGCGAGCGCCTGCTCGTTGGCGTAGAGATCGCGAGCAACATCTCCTGCGGCCTGCGCAGAGTCCAGCGCCTTGAGGCGCAGGGGTTCGAGCTCCTCCGGTGCAAGGTGGACCTCCTCGCCCAACGCCGCGGCCCGGCCATAGTGCTCGGCGAGCAGCGCCACCACCTCCTGGCTGCGTTCACCGGCTCGCTGCTCGATGAACGCCGCCACCTCGCCGTGCTTGCGGGCGCGGACAGCCTTCGGGAGCATCGAGTAGGCGACGTCGCGGATCAGGACATGCTTGAACGCCAGCTCCTGTTCTCCCGCCAGGCCTGCGCTCTCCCCCGGCACGATGATGTCTCGCCGACGCAGGCTCTCGAGCGCCAGGACGAGCTCGCCACCCTCGGCTGTGGCAACCGGCGCGAGTGCGCCCTCCCAGAAGGTACGACCGATCACCGCGGCGTGTGCCACCAGGGCACGCTCGAGCGGCGGAAGTGAGTCGATGCGTGCGGCGAGCACTCCACGCACGGTGTCCGGAAGCTCGGCCGCTCGCGCTGAGCCCTCCTCAGCCAGACGCTGCACCATCTCCTCGGCAAACAGCGGGTTGCCCCCGGCACGGTCGACGAGCGCGCCGAGGAGCTGTTGGTTTGCCCCAGCATCGCGCAGCAGGCCGCTGATCAGTTGGCTCGCGTCGCCCGGTGCCAGTGGATCGAGGAAAAGGACGCTCGCACCGCGCCGCGACGAGGCCCACTCGCCGCGTCGCTCCAGCAGCTCGTCACGCGCCGAGCACACCTGCAGAATCGGCCCGCGGAGCCACTCCGACAGGTACTCGATCAAGTCGAGCATCCCTTCGTCGGCCCAGTGGATGTCTTCCCAGGCGATCACGGTCGGCTGCCCGTCTCCGATTGCTTCGAGACATGCCCTGACCACGCCAAAGAAGCTCTCCCGCGCGCTGCGGGTGTCCTGTGGGACGGCGGCGTCCGCCTCGGCTCCCGGGGCTTCGGCGCCGAGGAGACGAGCGACGGGCGCGAGCCGCGTGGCCACCTGCTCTGCGCCCCCGGCCCCGGCTCCAAGGGCGCGGCCGAACCGTTCGACCAGCTTGCTCCACGCGACGTCGGCCGGATCGCCCTCGCCGATTTCGCATTCCGCGCGCAGCAGTTCGCTCAGCGGCCAGTAGACGACGCTCGCGCCGAAGGGAAGACAACGACCGCGCCGTACCTGGACCGGAGGCGTGCGGCCCGAGAGTACGAGCTCAAACTCCCGTAGCAGCCGTGTCTTGCCTACCCCCGGCTGGCCGATGACCGTCACCAGATGCGGAGACCCGCCGTCCGCGGCGCGGCCATACAGGCGCTCGAGCTCCTCAAGCTCCTCTCCCCGACCGACGAGCGGCAAGGCCTCGGTGCCATGAGTGGCCGACACCTCGTCGACCACGCTGAGGGCCTCCCAAGCGGCTACCGGCTCGGCCTTGCCCTTCAGCGTCAGGGGCGCAAGCTGGTGGTATGAGATCCGCCCGCCGGTGGCACGCATCGTCCGCTCGCCCACGGTTACGGAGCCGGGACGGCCAGAGGCCTGCAGTCGGGAGGCAACGTTCACCGCGTCGCCGATGACCGTGTACGCATCGCCCACAGTGCCGGCCAGCACCTCGCCGGTGTTGATGCCGACGCGGAGCTGGAACTGGATTCCGCGATCGGCCGCCAGTCGCGGTCCGAGCTCGCCCATGGCGTCCTGCATCGCCAGCCCTGCACGTACCGCGCGCTCGGGATCGTCGACATGCGCGGTGGGGGCGCCGAACGTGGCCATAACGGCGTCACCCATGTATTTATCGACCCGGCCTTCGTAGCGGTCGACTTCCTCGGCCAATCGCCGCAATAGCCCGTCGATAATCCCCTTCATGGCCTCGGGGTCGAGGCGCTCCGCAACGCTCGTGTACCCGGATAGGTCCGCGAACAAGACGGTGACCGTTCGCCGCTCCTCGGTCTGGGTCGGGGTGGTCGGGGGCTGAGCTGGTGCCTGCGGCTCCGGACGAGCCGCAGGCGGCGGGGAGGCGCCTGTGGTGGGCTCAGCGGTAGCGGCACCCTCCAGCGAGGCGCCACAAGACATGCAGAACCGTGCCCCAGGGGGCGCCTGCGTCCCGCATTGCGGACACGAGCGTTCCAACGCCGTCCCGCAGCTCATGCAGAACCGCGCTTCGGGCGGATTGGCCGTCTCGCATTTGCCGCAAATCAACAAACCCGACACCGACCGCTCCTCCGACACCGACCGCTCCTGGCCGGACGACATAGGCAATAGCCCCCGCTCCCGTGGCTGAACATGTGCGCACTCTTTCGCGTTGCTGGCAACGCTGCCGACCAAGTATCGCGCTTGGCGGAGCGCATCGCCAGTGATGAACTTCACAACCCGTGCCGCCACCAGGACGGGTATGCTTCAGAAGGCGGCTGATCGCAGCCGTGGGGCAGGGACCGGACATCAAAGGGGACGACAAAGATGGCCACATTGGTGCAGCCGGCGTGCCTGCTCGAGCACGACTTCGCGCTTGAGCCGGAGCGCCTGAAACTGCTCGAGGACCACGCCGACGCCACCACGATGCGCAGATTGCGCGATGCCGGGCTTCGTCGAGGCTCGAGCTGTCTCGAGATCGGCGCCGGGCGCGGCTCGATCGCGAGGTGGCTGTGCGGGGAGGTCGGAGCGTCGGGCCACGTGACGGCGCTCGACGTCGACACGAGCCTTCTGACATGGCTTGTCAGCCGCAACCTCGAGGTAATCGAAGGCGATGTCCTTGACATCGAGCTCCCGCCGCGGTCCTTCGACCTGATCCATGCCCGCCTGGTCCTGATGCACATCCCCGAGCGCCGCCACGCGCTCGATCGCATGATCAGTTGGCTGCGCCCCGGCGGATCGCTCCTGGTGGAGGAACTGGACTGGATGGCGATCCAGGCCGATCCCGACCCGGACAGGAGCGCGATCTTCCAGGCCTACCAGGACGCGTTTCCGACGACCGACTTCGAGTGTGGCCGGGCGCTTCTGGACGAGCTGAGCGCGGGTGGTCTGCAAGACACCTCGGCCGATATTTGCGTCGACGTCGTTCAGGGCGGGACCCCGCGCTCGCGGTGGGACGAGCTGTGGATGCTGTCGCTGATGGACCACGTCCTCGACGCAGGCACGGCCACGATCGAGCAGATCGACGCCCACATCTCGAAGCTGAACGATCCCGAGTACCGAGCGTTCGGCTGGGCATGGATCGGCGCGCGCGGCCGTCGCTAACGGTCGACGCCGGCCGCTTCGAGCGCTTCGGCACGCGTCGGAAACCAGACGACCCGAGTGATCCTCCCGTCGCGAATCGTCCAAACGCCAAAGCGATCGGAAAACTCGACATCCAAGCCGCTGGAGCGTCCTCTTGCCCGAACGGTGGACACGGATACGACGTGCTCACCTGCGTCGATCAGTTCCTGGCATCGATCCTCCAAGCTCTGCCAAGCCTCGTACCACTGGCGAAACCAGCGACGCAACCCGTCGTGGCCTCGGTAGACGCTATGCCCGGTCAGTTGGCCCAGAGGCGTGCCACGAGACGCATCCCACTCCACGTCAGGGTCATATAGAGCGAGCACGGCACCGGTATCGCGACGAGCAACCGCTCCATAGACCTGGCGCACGATTTCCACGTTCTTCGCGGACATCAGCGGGGGGCCCACACTGGTCGGGGTCCCATACACCGGATAGTAGTGGGCTGCGAGGGGCCCGGTGGCGGACAAATGTCACTACGTCGAGCGAAGCGCCTCCGTCGGGCTGAGACGCGCTGCCTTGCCGGCCGGGTAGACGCCCGCGATCGCGCCGATCGCCAGACCAGCGGCGGGAGCGGCGATCAGTGCGTAGGTCGGCACGACCCATGGCTGTCCCTGGGCCAGCGCGTAGACCAGGGTGGCGATCGCCCCAAGCAGCAAACCGGCGACGCCACCGAGTGCGGCCAGCAACGCCGACTCGGCCAGAAACTGTGCGCTGATGTGTCGGCGCCTGGCCCCCAACGCGCGGCGCAGCCCGATCTCACCCCGGCGCTCCAGCACGGAGATCACCATGATGTTCGCGATTCCGATGGCCCCCACCAGCAGCGCCACCGCGCCCAGCCCGAGCAGGAGAGTCGTGAATTGGCCCTTGGCCGCGGCCCGGGCCTCGAGCGCGTTCGATGGACGGCTGACCTGAACGCCATCCGGATTCTGGGGGTCGACCGTCGGCGCCAAGAGGTTCGAGACCTGCGTCACCTGATTGACATTGGCTCGCACATAGACCTCGGACGGGTTCGGCTGCTGGTGGAACAGCCGTTCCGCGACCGGCAGGCCGATGAATGCCGCGCTGTCCAGATTCGGGTCCAGCACCAGCGGTTTGAGGATCCCGATCACCGTGAACCAGGTTCCGCCCAGAAATACCTGGATGCGTCCATTAACCGTCGAAATCTGGAGCGTGTTGGCCGCCTGCGCGCCAAGCACTGCGGTAGGGAAGTTGCTGTTGCTAGAGCTGAGGAACTGCCCCGCCGCGAGCCGCCCGCCGAGGGCCTTGAGCAGCCCGGGATCGGCGGCGTCGACTCCGATCCCACCCGTCTGCTCCTTGGGCACGTAGGGCGTCCGGAGCACCGTCGCGCCGGGCACCTGGTACACGGATGCCGCGCTCTGAACCGCCGGCATGTGCTCGACCGTCGGCACGGAGGTGTTGGGGAGAGTCTCGTTGGACCCCAGGAACGTCTGGCCCGGGGTGACCGTGAGCAGGTTCGTGCCCAGGCTGTCGATCTCCGCCAGCAGGTTCGCCTGGCTGGAGGCCGACACGCCGACAACGGCCACCATCGCGCCGATCCCGATCGCGATTCCCAGCGCCGACAGCGCCGCTCGCAGCGTCCGCTGACGGAGGCCCTGAAGCGCGATCCAGAGCAGCTCGCGCGGGGGGAGAGCGCTGCCCGGGCCATTCACGCCAGAGCCTGCGGAACGACTCGAGGCTGTGGGCAGCGGGCCTCGTTCGGCGCGCGCTTCCGTGCTCACTGCCGGTCGTCCCCCACGATCTCGCCGTCGCGCATCTGGAGCCGGCGGGGGAATGTCGCGGCGATGTGCTCGTCGTGCGTGATCAGTGCCAGCGTCGCTCCCTCCGAGGCAAGCCCGTGCAGGAGTGCGAGGACCTCCGCACCCGACCTCGAGTCGAGGTTGCCCGTGGGCTCGTCCGCGAACACGATCACCGGCCGCTTGGCCAGGGCCCGGGCGATCGCCACCCGCTGGCGCTCACCGCCTGACAGCTGCGGTGGACGGTGCGTTAGACGGTGCGATAGCCCGACCCGATCGAGGGCCACACGCGCCGCCTCTCTGCGCTCCCCCATCGGGGCCCCGGTGTACAGCATTCCGTTGGCCACGTTGTCTAGGGCCGTCATGCCGTCCTGAAGGTGGAAGTCCTGGAAAACGAACCCGATCTCGAAGGCCCTGAGCGCGGCCAGCTCCGGGTCCGAGGCGCTCGCCGCGTCGCGTCCGGCGACTTGGACCTCGCCGCTGGTGGGGCGCTCGAGCGTGCCCATCACCGTGAGCATCGTCGTCTTACCCGAGCCGGACGGACCGACGACCGCGACCTGCTCGCCGGTCTTTATCTCGACGCTCACGGACCGCAGGGCGTGCACCTCACCCGGATACTCCTTCGACACCCCGCGCAGGCGGATGGAGACGACGCCGTCGGTCTCCGCCTGATTCGGCGTCTTGCTCATCCCTGCGAGTCGGTGACCTGGAGACCCGGGTAGATCTGGGAGCTGGAGATCTGGACGTAACCCGCTGCGAACAGGCCCGGCGTGACCGGGATCAGCCTGTGGGGCTGAGCGGCTTCCTGGACGGCATAGCCTCCGCCGGCCGTCGCCAGCAGCGCGGTGACAGGGACCGACATCACACCCCGCTCCACCTGTTGCTCAAAGTTGACGCTGACCGCTGCCTGGTCCAGCCCCGAGGCGGGCAAACGGCCGTGGAGCGCGATCGTCACCGGCACCGTCGAGGTGGGGGTGCTGGACGAACCCGAGCTGCCCGAGGTCCCTGATCCCGAGCTGGATCCGTTGCTGGACCCGTTGCCGCTCGAGCTGCTCTGCGCGACCGGACTGACCTGGATGATCTTGCCGTCGACGACGCTGCCGTCCGGCATCTGGACGGTCACGGGCTCCCCCACTCGCGCCTCGCTTTGCTTGGTGGCGTCGAGGTTTACGACCGCGTTCAGCTGAGTCGAGGTCGTGCCGAGAATGGGCTGCGCGTTCGCACTGCCGCCCGACCCGGCCGAGCTTGCCCCGCCGCCACCACCCGCGGACGGGCCACCGCCGCTCGCGGATGACGCGCTCCCACCGGCGAGACCGGCGCCGGGGGAACTGCTCAGGCGACCGGCGCCGGACGCTCCGGCGCTTGCGGCATTCCCGCCTCCGCGCGATGAGGATCCTCTGCTCTGCTGGAGCTCGAGCGTCTCGGCCTTCAGCAGCGCCTCGAGCGCCCTCAGCACGGCCGCGTTGTTGGCTCCCTTCCCGCTCGTCTTACCGCCCGAGCCGCGGGGTGGCTGGGCACCCGAGGTATTGGGAGTGGTGGGCGTTGTCGGAGTGGTGGACGCCGGCGGCGTGGTCGACCCTGGACCTGGGGTTATGCGCGAGGCCTCGACCGCGCTGTTTCCGGGAGCCGGCGTGGCGCCGGGAGCCTTCGGCTGGGACGAGTCTGGCTGGGTCGCCGGGGGCGCTGCGCAGCTCGATGGCTGAACGGAGGCAAGCAGGTTTGGATGCCGTTGCTTCAGCGACTCCAACTGCTGCAGGTCGTGCGCGGCGCAGGCAGCGTTCCACGCATTCATGACGGTGGCCGCCGTGTCGGCCGTCCCGCCGCCGCTGCTCGCGGTTGCCGCGGCCGGACCGTTCTGGGTCGTCGTGGTGAGGCCCACGAACTCCGTCCGTGGCGAGGCCGTCGCGGAAGCGCCGGTGCTCGATCCTGCTCCCGAGCTGGAGCCCGAGCCCGCACCCGAGCTCGATCCGGAACCCGAGCTCGCACCGGAGCCCGCCCCGGAGCCGACGCCTGCCCCGCCCGTGGATCCGAGCACCGTGTTGACCGACGTGATGCGCTGAGCGCCGGGCAGAAACACCACCTGGCCCAGCGAGATGGTGCCCGTCTGTGACTCGCCGACCGATGCCTGCCAGCGTTCGACCGCGTCGGTCGTGCCGCTTTGCCAGCTGTTGTCGACCGTGATCTCATGTCCGGGGTCAAAGCCCATGGCCACGAGGTCCTGGTTCAGCTCGAGCACGTCTGGGCCATCACTGACGCCCGAGGTCAGGTCGCGGTAGGCGGGCGTTGTTCCGCTCAGCAAGATCACCGGCTGCCCGTCGACCTGATAGAGAGTCTGACCTGGCTTGACCAGCTGCCCGACCTTCGGCAGCCAGGTGATGGTGCCCGACCGGCGGTTGAAGACCGTCTGCGGGCTTGAATAGGTGAGCGTTCCCGATTCGGTGTCGGTGGCCACGAGGTCTCGGCGCTGCACGGTCGTGGCGCCGGCTACCTTCTTTGAAGAGCTGGCGGCCGGGCTCGATCCGGGCAGGCCCGCCGCCACGACGATCCCGATCGCCAGCGCCACGGCTGCGATCGCCCCCAGCGCGAGACCTGCGCGGCGCGGCAGAGCTCGGAGCTTGTCCGGGGCCGCCGCGAGCAGCTCCCCCGCTGCCGCGAGGCGCCGACTAGGCACCAGGCCTGGCTCCAGCCCCGCCGCGGCGGGCGCCGGGTAGGAACGGTAGGTTCGTTGAGCACGCCTGCACCGCGCTACGGAATGCCGGGCTGTTGCGCTCGCTCGAGGGAATCTGGCGGAAGATGCGGAAGCCGCCGCCCGTGCTCGTGGTGGGGTCGGGGACATTGATGTTGTGTGCCCGCATGCACTGCGCGAACTTCACGAGGGCCTGCTGGAACTGGGCGCGCTGGGCGGGGCTCAGGTTGGAGAGCGGGTTCGCCTGCCGGCGGTACTGGGCACAGGCCTGCATGGCGGACTGGAAGTTCGGGTTGCTGCGAGCCTGGCGGATGATGTCGCCGCCGCCAGCAGCCGGGCCCCCGTTTGGTGACGGATCGGGCACGTTCACACCGTGGGCCCGCAAGCATTTTGCGAGATTGAGCCGGGCCTGGTACCTCGCGCTTGACGACGTCGCCCCCCCGGATGCCGCCGAGGCGCTCGTCGTCGAGGACGATGACGACGATCCGCAGGCGGTCAGACCGACCACAACCGCGGCGCTCAGCGCGAAAGCCGTCAGAACACGGCGTGGCAGGCTCGGTCCAATGAACATAGAACGGTCTCCCTCGATGTGGTGGCCGGTTTGTACCGGCGCGCCTGTCAGCTCTTTGTAAGGGCGCCCCGAGTTCGCGAAACCGCAACATCCCGTGCCGGCGTCGCGGTTGCGGCGGGAAGAGACACGCGCACATCGAGCCCGCCCGACTCCGGCGCGCGCAGCTCGAGCTCGCCTCCGTGGGCCTCGATCAGCGACCGCACGATCGAGAGGCCCAGCCCAAAACCAGCATGGCCTCGGTCCAGACGGCGAAACGGCTCGCTCAGCGAGGGGACGGCCAGAGGATCGATGCGCGGACCTCCGTTGAGCACCCTCACCTGTACCCGACCATCGCGAGCCGAGGTCCATACCTCCAGCACGCCACCCAGCTCGTTGTGCTGGATCCCGTTGTCGATCAGGTTCCCGATCATCCTCTCAAGCAGCGCCGGCTCGCCACGGGTCCACGCGGGCTGAAGATCGGCGACCACCGACACCTCGGCATCGTCCGCCCGCGCCCGCAGGTCGGTTATGCAGTCCGCGGCCAGGGCCGCCAGGGCGACCACTTCGGCCCGACCGGCGCCCGCCTCGCTGCGCGCAAGTACAAGGAGGCTTTCGATCAGATGCTCACAGCGGTCGATCATCTCCCGCATCGCCTCCCCCATCGTCCGCAGCTCCTGCCTGGATGCGGCGGGATCGGCGAGCGCCACGTCGACCTCGGTTCGCATGATCGCCAGCGGGGTGCGCAACTCGTGCGAGGCGTTCGCAACGAAGTGACGCTGGCTGGCGAAGGCGGCGTCGAGCCGGGCGAGCATGCTGTCGAACGTGTCAGCCAGCTCCCGGAGCTCGTCGGCCGGTCCGCTCAGTCCGATCCTTTCGCCCAGATTCTCGCTCGACACGCGGCGAGCGGTGGAGGTGATCTCGCGGAGCGGCCGGAGCGCGCGGCCCGCGAGCAGCCACCCCGTCCCGACCGCGATCATGGTCATCACCCCGAGCGCAAACAGGTACTCGACAAGCAGCCGGTGTAGCGCGTCGGATTGGATCTGCTGCTGCACGCTGCGGATCACGGTGCTGTCCGGAAATCGCCGCGGCGGGGGCTGTATCCCGAGCGCACGGAAGATGTGGTGGCCCCCGATGTTGTTGCGCACCAGGAGGTAGCCGATCGTCAGCAGCACGCCGCCCGTGATCAGGAACACCAGGCCGTAGGTCACGGTCAAGCGCAGCCGGATGGTGGGCCGGGGGCCGGGGATCCTGGCGGCGAACGACCGAAGCCCGTGGTCGATCGTGGCGGCGCGTGACCTTAGGCTGTCCAGACGCAGCGCTCCCATCAGATCAACCTGTAGCCCACTCCGATCACGGTCTCGACCACCGGGGGGGCGCCCAGCTTGCGGCGCAGCGTCATGATCGTCATCCGGACCACGTTCGTGAAGGGATCGGTGTGCTCGTCCCAAACGCGTTCGAGCAGCTCCTCGGCGGAGACCGTGGCCCCGTCGGCCGACATCAGCGTTTCGAGCACCGCGAACTCCTTGCGCGCCAATTCGATCGGCCGTCCGGCGCGAGTCAGCGTTCGCCTGGCGGGGTCGAGCTCTAGGTCGTGGTGGCGCAGGACCGGAGGCCGGCTTGGCGTCGCCCGCCGCGCCAGCGCGTGAATGCGCGCCACCAGCTCGGCGAAGCGGAATGGCTTGGGCAGATAATCGTCGGCGCCGAGCGAAAGGCCCTGGACCAGGTCCTCGAGCGCACTGGCGGCCGTCAGCATCAAGATGCCCGTCTCGGGTTGCTCATCGCGCACCGTCCTGCACACGTCATCGCCGTGGACCCCCGGCAGGTCGCGGTCGAGCACCAGCACGTCGTAGCGGACAACCCGTGCCTTGACCAGCGCATCCGACCCGTCCGGCGCCAGGTCCACCGCCATGCCCTCCCGTCGCAAGCCTCGCGCGATCGCATCCGCAAGCCGTCTCTCGTCTTCTGCGATCAGCACGCGCACGCTGCGAAGGAGCATGACGCGGCCAACATAAGAACGGCATAAGAGCCGCGTGGAGTGCCGCTTGATGGCCCCGGGTGCCGCACCGCCGCCGGCCCCTGGCCGTCACTACGAGCTCAGAGGTCGGCCACCTGCTCGTCTTTGCCAAGGGCCGGCGCATACACGCCATGGAGGGGAAAGAACTTCACGTCTGGCTGACCTTGGATACCGATCTCCTGGATCGCGGGCGCCAGCCGCTGCTGGAAGAAGTCGTTGAACGCCTGCTCCGACTCCCACACATCCGTGACGCGCAACCCGTCCTCGGCAAACCCGGAGAGATGCAGCTTTGCTCCTGCGGGCGTGTCCTGATCCCACCGAACCTTCCGGCGCGCCTCGTCGTACTGGTCGGGTGTTGCCTCCCGCCAGTGCATCAGCATGATCGTCGCCATCCGGCTCCCTCCCGCTCGTGGGTGTTCCGTCAAACCTACTCGCTCAGCCCCCCGTTTTGGGTCTGATCCAGGACCGAAGAGCGGCTATTCCGCCGCCGCCGGCTCGGGCATGAGCCCAAGCTGCTCGAGCATCGCGAGCTGGTCGAACATCAGGTTGAACGAAGCGTGCTTGCCATCCCGGAAACGGAGCACCTGGATGTAGTCGATGTTGACCCTGCGACCGGTCGGCGGGATGTCGCCGGCCGCACCGTGTAGGACGCCTTGATGCGTGCCACTGAACGTGCCCTCCTCGACGGCGACCTCGTCGACGAAGTGAACGTCGTGAACATCGACATGTGCATCCGGGAATGCGCTCATCCAGGCGCCGTAGAACTCGACGCATGCCTGCTTTCCCTCGCCTCGCATCCCACCGGGAGCCTGGAAGACGACGTCGTCAGCCAGAACCTCGCCAAAACCGTCGAGATCGTGGTTGTTGAATGTGTCGGTCCCTTTCTCGAATGCTTCGCGGGTTGTCATGGTCATGCTGTACCTCCCTTTTTGGTTAGAACAGGATCGACGGCAGGTATGCCCCGACTGGATCGTTGTAGAGGCCGATGGTCATCAGCGTGCTCTGCTGGACGATCTTAAGGCCGTGCTCCAGGCCCCAGTGCAAAAGTTGCGCGTTTCGTGACGGGACGAGAATCCCGAGTCCCATGAATCCCTCCGCGGCCCCGAGGAGGGCGATGAGGTCCTCATTCGTCTCGGCGACCGCATGCCAGCCGTAGCCGAAACCGGTCGCGTACCCACTTATTCCGTCGGGACGCTCGACCACCTGGGCTGTGCCCGCCGCGATCGCGTCTTCGAGCTCACGGTTTCGGTCATGGCCGTGCACGTGAACGCACAGCTCACCACACGTTTCGACGTCCTCTTCACGAGCTGGCCGTACGCCTCGGCCCGGAGTCTTCGTCTCCGGCGGATCGCCCTGAAGCACCGATAGTGGCTCTCGGACCACGAAACCGAGCTTGGCGTAAAGCGACAGCGAGCGGTAGTGATAGGCGGTCTGGACGAGGCGCACACCAGCGGCATTTCGGTCGCGTTCGCGTCGAAGCGCGGCTTCCATGAGTGCCCGGCCGATCCCTGCATCTTGAGCCGCCGGGTCGACGGACACGGGCCCGATCCCAACGATCGCAGCACGCTCATCGGCGAATGCGCTTCCGATCACCTGGCCGTCCCGTTCGGCCACGAAGCACACGAACCCGTCGGTGGAGAGCAGCTCCGAGGTCTTGAACTGCGTGAACTCGCGGGAGATGGCCTCGATAGGGAAGTTGTGACGTCCGGCGATCGACTCGAATGCGTCGTAGAAGATCCGCCCGCAGCTGCCGGCGTCTTCGGTCCCGGCGTCGCGCACGATCACTTCGGTCGTATTCGCGGCCGCTAGTTGCATCGCTCCTCCTTGGTAGTTGGGAGCTCGATGCTCCTCGCCGGAAGCGCTGAGCGGTATCCCGGATTTTTGGGGGTACCCTTGGCGGGCGATCGAGGGTTACGGGACGAATGAGTAGGGGTGGCGGGACAAGGTGGGCGCCGGAGCGGGTGCTCGCTGACCTCGACCGTCTGATGCTTCGCGCGCCCACGCGCGCCGAGTTCTTCGACGAGGCCGGCGCGCGGCTGAAGCGCGCGCTGGCCTTCGACGGCGCCTGTTGGCATACCCTCGACCCTGGCTCGGACCTCATCACCCAGCACCGACTTCAGGACATCGTCGATCGCTTCCCGATCCTGGCGCACAACGAGTACGCCGTCGAGGACGTCAACAAGTTCGAGGAGCTCGCGCGGGCGCCGCGGAAGGCGGCCACGATCCACGAGGCAACGGGGGGCCACCCTGAACGGAGTGCGCGCTTCCGCGACCTGCTCGCACCCGGGGGCTATGGCTCCGAGCTCCGCAGCGCGTTCGTCGCAGACGGAGCTGCCTGGGGGGCGCTGATCCTGATTCGCCGCGCCGGACAGCCGGAGTTCGCGGCCAGCGACGTGGAGCTGCTGGACAGCGCCTCTGCCCTGTTCGCACGCGCGGTGCGCCGAGGCCTGGTCGCCGAGGCGAGTGCCGCTACCGCCACTCTTCCCGACGCCCCCGGGGTGATCGAGCTCGACTCCGGCGGGGGACCGCTGCGGGTGTCTTCGTCCGCCGAGCCACTGCTGGTCGAGCTGTCGGGCACCACGATCGAGGACGGGCTGCGCTCTCCCGCGATCCACGCCATCGCCAGCGCCACGCGACACGCCATCGCTGCGACCCGTCACGAGGCTGGAACGGAGCTTCCGAGCCTCACCGTCAAGTCCCAGACCGGCACGTGGCTGGTCCTTCACGGAGGGCTGCTCGGGAATGTGCGCTCCGGCGAGCTCGCGGTGTTCATCCAACGCGCTCACCCGACTCTCATCGCCCCGCTGCTGCTCAAGGCGTACGGCCTCACGCCGCGCGAGGAGGAAGTAGCCCAGTTGATGCTCAGGGGAGCGACCACGGCCCAGGCCGCTGGGCGGCTCGGAATCTCGTCGTACACCGTGACGGACCACATCAAGGCGATCTTCGAGAAGACGGGAGCGCGCACACGCGGCGAGCTGTGCGCGACCCTGTTCTTCGGCGAGCACCTTCCGCGGATCCAACGCAACACCCCGTTGGGCGACGACGCCTCATTCGTCGACGCCCCACGCCCACGAGGCCTACCGGACGAGCCTAGCTAGAGCCGAGCCTCGAGGATCAGGTTCAGCGGAGTCTCCGCAGCACGGCGGAAGCGGCTGAATCCCGCCTCCTCGAAGACCGCCCGCAGCCTCGCCTCGCCGGCCTGTGCCCCAAGTCCCAGTCCCACCTCTTGCGAGAGGGAATTTGGGGTGCAGATCGCCGTGGACGCCGTATACAGGAGCGGGGCCATCGGGTTGTTCTGAACGTTCTCGGCCCGACCGTCTAGCGCGAACGGCTCGACCAGCAGCACGGTCCCGTCGGAGTCCAGGTGATCACGGGCATAGGACGCGATGCCGACCGGGTCACCCATGTCATGCAGGCAGTCGAAGAAGCAGATCAGGTCGTACGTGCCCGGGTAGTCCTTTGCCCCGGCCACCTCAAACGTCGTGCGGTCCTCGACGCCGGCCTCGCGGGCCCGCTCCTGAGCGGTCTCGATCGAGGGTCCGTGGTAGTCGAATCCCCAGATGCGCGAGTTCGGATAGGCCTCGGCCATCACGATCACCGAGGCGCCGTGGCCACAGCCGACGTCGGCAACCCGCGCGCCCGAACCGAGCTTGTCCTCGACGCCGTCGAGCGCCGGGATCCACTCGCCGGGCAGATAGGCCCGGTAGCCGGCCCGGAAGAACCATTCCGTGCCCTTGAACAGGCACGGGTGATGATCGCCCCACGGCAGTCCCCCGTCGCCGGTGAACGCGGCCTTGACCTTCTGCATGTCCATGAACATCGAGCCGAGCGCGTTCATCGCGCGCGCCGTGAAGGCGGGCGAGTTCTCGTCCGCGAGCGCCATCGCCGCCTCGGCGCTTATCGAATAGCGGTCGGCCTCGGTGTCGTAATCGAGCAGCCCCGCGGCCGCTTGGCCGTCCAGCCACTCGCGGACCAGTCGCGGATTGCAGCCGGTTTCATCCGCGAGCTGCTCCGCGCTTCTCGCTCCGTCCTGAGCCAGTGCTCTGTACAGCCCGAGCTCGTCGCCGAGCCAGATCGCATAGCAGGTCGTTGCGCCGGTCATGTGCCCAACCATCTGGCCCATGAACTCCTCGAGTTTCGACTCGTCGATAGCCCCGGTACCCATTCGCCTCTCCTGAATCGAGTTTGCCCCTGCCTCCCAGGGGAGGCGGTCTATAGCCGAGGAGCCGCCTCCCCCGAGGAGGGTTAGGTAGATTACCTACCGCCGAAGTCTAATGCAGGGGTCAACGGTGCGCTGTGATACTTCACACTCGTCGCCAGCGGCGCGGGGTGGGAGATTGCCACCGGCAAATCAAACGACGAAGGAGACGCCATGCACGCAGTAGTCGTCAGGGTCACGATCAACGATGAGGAGCCAGCTGAAAAGGTTCTGCGCGAACAGGTGGTGCCGGCAGTCTCGCAGCAACCCGGTTTCGTGACGGGCTACTGGACCCGCAAGGGCAACAGCGGGCTCTCGATGATCGTGTTCGAGTCCGAAGGCTCCGCCAACGATGCCAGTGAGCGCGTCAGAAGCGTTGCGCCCGAAGGGGTCACGATCGAAGACGTCGAGCTCCGCGAGGTCGTGGCGAGCGCCTGATTCTCGCGGCGCAGGGGTCAGGTCGGGATGAGCGTCCGCTCGGTGCGCCAGCGAATGCCGCTTTGCTGCTTCGGTTCGTAGGAGCAGTAGCAGCCGGTTGAGATGTCCTGATCGAGTGCTCTCCCGGCCTCACCGTCCCACTGCCCGATCCGGGCGATGGCGGCGCGGATCGCACGGGTGACGTTGAGGCGGGCGCGCTCGGCAGCGGATGCGGCCTGGCGGTCGCGACCGCCGAGCCCCAGGGCGCTCGCTAGCTGGCGGACGATCGCGTCGATCTCGCGCTGAAGCGTTGCGGCCCTGTCGTAGTGGCCGAGGGTCTCCGCCTCGTGCACCTCCTCGCGCAGCTCCTCGATTCGGCGTCGGTAAGCGGCCTTCGCCTGGGAGTCGATCAGAGGACCGGCATTCCCCAGCCTGCGCCGGGTCTCAGCACCGGCGGCATCGGCGGGATCGGCCAGTTCCACCAGGTCCAGGACGTGACGCTCGACGCCCGGATGCTCGATCAGATCGGCGAGATAGCGAAGCCCCTTGGTGTCGCGCAGCCTGAAGCTGGTTTCCCCGCACCTGACCATCCAGGCGCTGTCGTGTTCACGGGCCAGCACCGCCTCGGCATTTGTCCCTGGCGTGAGAGCCGCGCCCCCCGGCGAGGGAACTGCCACCCCGAGGTCGCGCAGGACATCGGCGTACTCGCGGGGCACCGGTATCTGTAGGCGGTTATGAATCGCGGCCGCGGCTTTGGCTTCCACGACTGCCGCGCCGCGGTCACGGCCCGAATGCAGTCGCGCGAGCTCCAGCCGCAGCTTGGCACGCAGCAGCGGAGCCTCGGTGTCGCCGAGACGTTCCAAACCGATATCCAGGTCGGTGATCGCTTCATCGATCTCTCCTGACGCGGACCGGACCTCGGCGGCCGCGAACGCCGCCTCGCACATCAGCGCCGCGGACTTGGTGTCGGCCGCGCGAGCCTGAAGGTCGGCCGCGGCCTCGCGGGCGCTATCCAGATCGTCGCGACCAAGCTCCGCCTCCGCCAGGAGTGCCAGGAGCTGGACGGCGCGCACCCGGTCCGAGCCGATCAGCCGCAGTCCTCGCCGAGCGGCGCCCGCCGCAAGCTCATAGTCGCCGCGCGCCAGGTGCAGGCGAGCCATCGGGATCAGCCCCTCGATCTGGTCGTCGAACCCGAGCAGGAGCTGCTCGGCCTCCGTCAGGCGGCCCTGACGGATCCGCAGCTCTGCCAGAGCCCAGCTTCGTCTAAGTCGAAGGGCGGCCGGACCCTGCTCGGGGGACTGCTTCACGCGCGTGAGCACGGACTCGGCCTCATCGAATCGTCCGACGCTGCAGAGCAGGGTGCCGTAGACGGCGTCACAGTGAGTGGTGAGGACCGGAATGCCTTGGTCGCCGATCAAAGCGCGCTGCCGAAGCGGCTCGCACCACGACTCGAGCCGTTGCAGGTCGCCGGTGGACCAGCAAGCGGCGAAGAACGAACATGTCGCTTGACCGGCCGTCCACGCGTCGGTGTGACCGGAAGTCACGAGAGTCATCGCCTCGTCGAGGAGGTTCATTCCAGCCTCCAACTCGCCGGCTTCCACCATCGCCAATCCGCCATCCGCCAGGGCCTTTGTTTCGAGGTTCGCGTCACCGAAGCGCCGGGCGGTCTCGAGCGCAATCTCTGCCCGTCGCCGCAGGTCTTCCGGATCCTCGTACTGGCACCCCACGTCCCAGGTGGCGATCCAGCCGCGCTCCAGGCACGGCTCCTCTTCCTCGATCATCCGCCACGCGCGGGCCAGCCACGCGCGACCGGCCACCCGGTTGCCGATCCAGCTCAGGTACAGCGATCCGATGTGGCTCGCGGCAAGCGCCGCGCGCCTGGTGGCGCGGGCGTCGGTGAACTCGCGAAATGCAGTCTCCAGCTGCTCGCGTGCCTCGTCGTAGGCGCCCAGCGGAAGTAGCAAGCGCGCGAGGTCGAGCCGGGCCTCCGGGTCGGAGTTCTCTTGAAGGTGCGAGCGCAAGACGTCCACGGCGCGGGCCAGATCACCGCGCCCGAATGCCTCGCGAGCCTCTCCCCGCGCATCCCCCGCGACACCAAGCCCCGCAGCCATGTCAGGTCATTGTGGCAGCTGTTCAACCTGGACTGAACGGGGCCGCTGCCGACTGAACGCCTCTGTATCGAGGACAACCAGAAAGGACATGCGATGACCAACCCCACCCGGATCGACCACATCGTCGGCGGGATCTACAGGATCTCGACCTTCTCGCCGGATTTCGGCATCACCTTCAATCAATTTCTGATCGACGACGACCAGCCGACGCTCATCCATACCGGCACGTACGACCACTATGAGGGCGTCCGGTCGGCGATCTCAGAGGTGCTCGACCCCAAGCGGCTGGCGCAAATCGTGCTCCTGCATTGGGAGGGCGACGAGAACGGCGGCATGGACCGGTTCATGGCCCAGGCGCCGGAGTCCGAGCTCGTCGGCTCGGCGATGTCGATCATGCTCAACGCGAGCGGCTTCGGGCTACACGAGCGTACGCGGGGTTTCATCGACGGTGAGACGCTCGACATCGGCGAGCACCGGCTGCGGTTCCTCGAGACCCCGCACGTGCACCACTGGGACTCGATGATGGTGGTGGAGGAGTCGACGAACAGTCTGTTTCCGTCAGATCTCTTCCTCCAACCCGGCGACCAGCCGCCCACCACGAGTGACAACCTCGCCGCGGAGATGCTGGAGGTCTACCGGGGTGGCGGGATCTTCGCCCACGAGAACCCCGTGCGGGCTGTGGCAGACCGGATCGAGCAGCTCGGTCCGGACTGGATCCACTCCATGCACGGGGCCACGATCAAGGGTGAGGCGCTTGGTCACTACACGACCGCGCTGCGCGAGCAGGAGTTTGCCTACCAGGGGCTCTTGCTGGGGCGCGAGGTCGGCGCGCCGCCGGTCGAAGCTTGAGCGACTCATCAACCAAATCAACAGGAGGTCATCTATGTACGTCGGAATCATTCACAAGATCAACGACCCTCAGGCGATGCTCTCGCGGGGCGAAGCACTGAGCAACTCGGCTAATGCCCCGGCGGGGGTGCGCCCTCTGGAGTTCCTTCCGGCCACAGATCTGGACATGGCGACCTGCCTATGGGAGGGCGACTCGGTCGAGACTGTCCGGGACTACATCGACAAAACGCTGGGCGACTCGTGCGAGAACTCCTACTTCGAGGTCAGCACGGAGCACGCGCTCGGCCTTCCGGAGCAAGAAGCGGCGCAAGCCTAGATCCGCGAGTTCAGGCGGGGGGTGGAGAGAACGAAGCGCCGATCTCTCCACTCCCCCGGCTGAGGTCGGGCAGGCGCCCGCGGAGATACGATCCGCGACTGCGGTTCATTCGGGCCGGGAGGCAAACAT
>DAIPIC010000016.1:0-31149 GCA_036771025.1 Solirubrobacteraceae bacterium | reverse complement strand
GGGGGATGTCGGAGCTCTCGAGCGTGGTGACGATGGTGCCCCAGAATCAGCTCAGGTTCGGCAGCGTGGGGAAGGCCCTGCCCGACATGGAAGTGCGGATCGCTGAAGACGGCGAGGTGCTCGTGCGGGGACCGCAGCTGATGGCCGGGTACCGCAATCAGCCACAGAAGACCGCCGAGGCGATCGACTCGGACGGGTGGCTTCACAGCGGCGACATCGGCGAGCTGGACGACGATGGATTCCTGCGGATCATCGACCGCAAGAAGGAGCTGATCATCAACGCCGCGGGCAAGAACATGTCCCCGGCCAACATCGAGCAGCAGCTGAAGTCGGGGAGCCCCCTGATCGGCCAGGCGATCGCGATCGGCGACCGGCGCCCGTACAACGTGGCCCTGATCGTGCTCGACCCCGACGCGGCGGCTTCGTTCGCCGCCTCTCACGGACTGGACGATCCCTCGCTCGAGGCGATGGCCTCGGAGCCCTCGGTGTTGGATGAGGTGGCTGCGGGGGTGGAGCGCGCGAATTCCCACCTGTCGAGGGTGGAGCAGATCAAGCGCTTCAAGGTACTGCCGTGCGACTGGCCGCCGGCGGGAGACGAGCTGACGCCGACGATGAAGCTCAAGCGAAGGCCGATCGCCGAGAAGTACGCCCGCGAAATAGAGGAGCTGTACGCAGGGGCTTAGAGCACGCGGTCTTGCACAAGGCGCCCGCGCGTGAGCGGCGTCCCGCTTGTCTCGGAGCGGCCCTACCGCGTTCTGCTTCGCCATCCGCTGGTTCGCTGGCAGGCGGCGAGCGGCCTGCTGGCGCAGGTCACCCAGGGGGCATCCGGGGTGGGGATCATCCTCGTCGTCAGGCAGCACACGGGCTCGGTGGCGCTGGCCGGCGGCGTCGTCGGTGCGCTGTTGATTGCGGCCGGGTTGGCAAGGCCGCTCCAGGGTCGGCTGATCGACCGCCGCGGAGCCGCGGGTGTGGTGGCGGCCACCGGGGTGGGCCATGGGGCGGCGTTGACCGCGATCGTCCTGCTCGCCGGCGTTCACGCCCCGGGCGCTGCCCTGCTCGCGCTCGGTGTCGCGGCGGGCCTTTTTCTGCCGCCCATATCGACTGCGATGCGAGTTGACTGGGGTGAGCTGTCTGGGGCGGCGGATCGGACCGCGGCCTACAGCCTCGTTTATCTCGTACAGGAGCTCGCGCTCCTGGCTGGGCCGCTGATGCTGGCGGCGGTGATCGCGGCGGCCGACAGCTCGGCCGCGGTCCTGGTGATCGCCGGTATCACCGCCGTGGGCGGCCTGTCATTCGCTTCGCGTGCGCGGCGACCCGAACCGCTTGCCCCGGCGCCAGCGTTGCCTACTGGGTCGCTGCTGCGCGCTCGAGAGGTGCAGCTCCTGGTCCTGATCGCGGCGCTGCTCGGGGGCGTGGTCGGGGGGCTTGAGGTCGCCGCGCCTACGCTGGCGACAGCTCACCGGCAGCCGGCGGCGAGCGGGCTGCTGATAGCCGCGGTGTCGGTCGGAGGAATCGTCGGCGCGGCCGTGTACGCCAGCCGCCGGTGGCGAGCTGAGCCGCCGGTGCGCCTGGCCGCGCTGCTGGCGTGCCTGACCGTCGCGGTTGCGGTGGCCGGCGTCCCCGCATCCTTGGTTGCGGTCGGCGCGCTCTTGCTGATCGCCGGCCTGGCGATCAATCCGTCGCTGACGACGATCACGCTGCTGATCGACAGTCACACGCCGGGACGGGCGGCGGCCGAGGCCTTCGGATGGCTCTCGACGGGATTCGCGGGCGGTACGGGTGCCGCCAGCGCGATCGCGGGCGCGGTCACGCCGCACGGCGGCAGCGCACGACCCGCGTTTGTCGTCGCTGTCGTCGCGGGGACGGCGGCGGTGACGGCGGCGACGGCAGGGCGAAGGGTGCTGGGCGGGCCGCGCCGGTTCTGATCTGTCGCCCTGCTTATGTCCTGGAGCGCGGCTTGCCGTCGCGCCGCGTTGTTTTCTTTATCCCCGACCGTGGTAGCCACAGCGGTCTACCCGATCGAAAAGGAGGTTGCTACGTGCTGACGCTCACGCCTAACGCGACCGAGACGATCGAGCAGATCCTGTCCTCGCCGGCGGTGCCCGATAGCGCGGGAATAAGGATCACGCCCTCCATGCACGTCACAGACGGCGCCAGCAGCGGCGAGGAGCTCATCGTCGCCGTGGCCGAGGGGCCCGGTAGTGGAGACCAGGTGATCGAGGAAGGCGGCGCCCGCGTGTTCGTGCAGGACTCGCTCGCCGAACCGCTCGATGACATGTTCCTGGACGCCAACGTCGTCGACCAGCAAGTGCAGTTCTTGCTCGGAGGTCAAGCTGATGCTCCGCTCTGAGACGATGCCGCCGGCTCCCGACGAGCAGCCGATCCTGGTCCCCGACGAGCCGGAAGCGCCGATCGAGCCTGACGAGCCCCCGTTGCAGCCGCCCGAGCCCGACCCGGTAGACCCGGATCGAGAGCCGTTGACCGTGCCATAGCGGGGCCGCCCGCACCGGCTTTGCGACAGCGGCCGGGTCCATTCCGGCCGCTGTGCCCTTGCATGTCGAAGAGCCGTTGCTAGTCTCGGTCGCACATGTCGCTCAGCCTCGACCTGCGACTTCTTCTCCTCCCCCTTCGGGGGGAATAGCGCGCCGGCGGCCGCACGTAGCCGCACACCAGCCCGGAGAAGAGCCAGATCGAGATTCAAGGAGTGACAGTGAGCCCAGACCGAGACCCAAACCGAGTATTGATCTTCGACACGACGCTGCGTGACGGCGAGCAGTCCCCTGGCATCTCGCTGAATACGCAGGAGAAGCTGGAGATCGCGCAACAGCTGGCTCGGCTGGGAGTGGACGTGATAGAGGCCGGTTTTCCGATCACCTCGCCCGGCGACTTCGAAGCGGTGCAGGAGATCTCGCGGTCGGTGGAGGGGCCAGTGGTCGCGGGCCTGGCTCGGACGCACGTGGCCGACATCGACTCGGCCTGGAACGCTGTTCGAGACGCCGAACGGCCTCGCATTCACACCTTCATCTCCACCTCGGATATCCACATCCGCCACCAGCTGCAGACGACGCGCGAGGACGTGCTGGGCCAGGCCCGCGCGGCGGTGGCACACGCCAAGCAGTACGTGGAGGACGTGGAGTTCTCGCCGATGGACGCCACTCGAGCCGACCCGGAGTACACCGCGGAGGTCTGCCGGGTGGCGATCGAGGAGGGAGCGACGACCATCAATGTCCCCGACACCGTGGGCTACACGATGCCCCACGAGTACGAGGCCTACCTCCGCAAGCTCTACGAGCTCGTGCCGGAGCTGCGGGACGTCGTCCTCTCCGTCCACTGCCACGACGACCTGGGGCTGGCCGTCGCCAACTCGTTCGCCGGGCTGCGCGTCGGGGCTCGCCAGGTGGAGTGCGCGATCAATGGAATCGGCGAGCGAGCGGGGAACGCCTCGCTCGAGGAGATCGTGATGCTGCTTCACACCAGGCAGGCCGACGTCGGGCTTTACACAGAAGCCAACACGCGCGAGATCGCCAGAACCTCGCGGCTGGTCTCTCGGCTCACCGGCTATCCGGTACAGCCGAACAAGGCTGTCGTGGGCCGCAACGCGTTCGCGCACGAGTCCGGGATCCACCAGGACGGCGTGCTCAAGGAACGGACCACCTACGAGATCATGGATGCCACAACCGTGGGGCTCGACGCCAACTCGATCGTCCTGGGCAAGCACTCCGGCCGGCACGCGCTTCAGCAGGCCCTGGCGCAGCTGGGGTTTGAGCTCTCGGGCCAGCACCTGAACACCGCGTTCAAGCGCTTCAAGGAGATCGCGGACAAGAAGAAGCACGTGACCGCGCTCGACCTGGAGGCGCTGGTGACCGACGAGCTGCGCGAGGAGGTCGCGGGCTATCAGCTCGAGTGGTTCGATGTCGAGGCCTCGTCCCGCCGGCCACCGCACGCCACCGTCGGCGTGCGCACCCCGGACGGGGACGAGGTCACTGGCTCATTCACCGGCGACGGCCCGGTCGACGCCATCTTCCGGGCCATCAACGCCGCCACTGGCGTCGATCCCCGACTGCGCGAGTTCCGCGTGGATGCGGTGACCGGCGGTCAGGACGCTCTCGGCGAGACCTCGGTGGTGCTCGAGGTCGAAGGTGCCACCGGTTCCGGCCAGGGGGTGTCGACCGACATCCTGGAGGCCGCGGGCCGGGCCTACGTGAGGGCGCTGTCGACCGCGCTCAGGCGGCTCGAGATCTCGGCTCGGGCGGAGGCGGAGCCGGTCAGCGCGGGATAGCGACCGCCGCCTCCCGGGGACCGCGGGCGCGCAGGGGACGCCCGCGGCGCGGCGACCCTACATCCCCCGGGCGCGCAGGGGACGCGCGGGCGGCGCGGCGACCCTACATCCCCCGGGCGCGCAGGGGACGCCCGCGGCGCGGAGACCCTACATCCCCCGGGCGCGCAGACTATGCAGGACGGCGGCGGCCGCCGACGTGCAGGCAGTGCAGGCCTGTGCCTGCGGTGGGTCGTCCAACCAGTACCCGGTGACGAGGTTCCCGGCTGCGAGAACAGCATTCAGGAGCTGCTTCGGGGTCTGCCCTTTGCGGAGCGTGGTGCCGCTGACACCGGTCAGCAACTCCACCCCAGAGTGGGCTCTCACGGCCTGCAGCGCGACTCCCTGCACGAATGCCAGGTACGCCGACCGGCGCGTGGCGAGACCGTCTGCCTGGATGGCAAAGGAGTCGGCGAAGCGCGCCATCCCGGGCGTGATCCGGAGCTTGAGGAACTGGGAGTAGAAGGCGCTCGGCTTTGCCTTTGGTGCGCGCGCCGCGACCAGGTTGACGGCCGGGGCAGTGACCAGCAGCAGTCCATGGGAGTGCGCGGCGCGCGCCGCGAGCTGGGTGTACTTGTCCGGGTGAAGCTGCTCGGCCTTGGGCGTTGCGAACCGCGAGTGTTGCGGCGCGTACATCACAGCAAGCGTCCCTGAGCGCAGCTGGCCCCGGTTTATCGCGCTTACAAGCGACGCCTCGCTGGAGAAGCTGGCCGTTGGGACCGCCGCCCCCAGCCCGAGCCGGCGCAACGTGGGTGCGCTGGCGCCCACCACGAAGGTGCGCGGCGAGTTGAAGAAGTGACGGGAGTTGCCGGGCGCCCGCGCCAATAGGCGCTGCACCTCGCCGTAGCTGACGATCCATCCAGGGGAATAGTTGGCGGAAGGACCGTCGGCCTGATCCAGGGCGGCGAAGTAATCGAACAGGAGCCGCCCGGGCCCAGCGAGCGGCACCCCGCAGGCAAAGTTGTCGTAGGTCGTCGGGGCGTAGGACCAGTCGGCCACGATCGTGCCCGGGACGTCGAAGGAATACCCGACGATGCCTATCTGCTTGCTCGCGAGGTAGTCGAGCAGCTCGGCCGCGAGCGCGGGCTCGCCAGGCACGCAGTTGTTGAGCGAGGTCGCGTACCACTCCGTGACGACTATCGGTTCGTTCTGGCTCATGTTCCCGAACTCCCCGTTCCAGACGCCGACGCCGCCAGTCAGCGAGGGGTAGTGGACGCCGTAGGCGAGCTGGGGGTTGAACGGGCTGGCGGGATCGAACAGCGTGGGCATCCCGGACAGCGTGAATTCGGCTCCCAGCCCCGGGACGATGATCACGTTGCGAGCGCCGAGCTGGCGGATGTCGTTGATCAGGGTCTGCATCCCGACCTCCTGGCAGGTGGTCCCGTTCTGCTGGGGGATCAGTCCGCCGTTCTGCCACAGCTGCCAGTTCGTGAATGAGGTCCCAAGGCTCGGTTCGTTGTAGAGCTCGAACATGACCCCTGGATCGCCCGCGAACATGGGCGCAAGCTGGTTCCAAGCTCGCTCCGCCCCGACGTTGGGAAGCGGGCAGCCTCCGGCGGTGGTATTCCCGATCGGGGATTGCCCCTGAAGAGAGATGATCACGTTCAGGCCGGCGTTCCGCGCCAGCTGGATGCCGTTCCGCACCTCTCCGACGTACGCGGCCGAGAACAGCGGGTCCATGGGGTCGAGCCCGTACTGGCTGATCTGAAACCGAACAGTGTCGGCGTGGCGAGAGCGGGCGATCTGCAGCTCCACGCCGCTGAAGTGGGCGTGGGCGTCGACGTACTTTCCGGTCAGCGCACCGTCAGGGGCCACCAGCCCGACGATCTGCACACCGCGCGGGGTCCACCACGCGCCGCCGCGCAGCAGATGATTGCCCTGGACCGTGACGGCGTCGCTTCCCGCGGCGCTCCGCGGAGACGCAGCGTCAGCCGCCTCCGGACCGACCAGCGCCACTGCCAAGACGGCGCTGGCGACCAGCGCCGCGACCGCCATGGCGGCGGTGTCGGCCAGCGAAAGACGAAGGTGAGCGAGCTTCAAGACCTCAACCGATCCGAATGTTCACGCGCGGTTGGCGCTCCCAACTCGCAGCAGTGCGCCCGCGACCCCCGCGCAAAAGTACTGTCAGAAACACCGCGGGCAGACGGGAGTTTCGCGAGCCGTCAAGAACACCGCGAGCCTGCGCCGGCTCGGGGCGGGCTCTCGGATCGGGTTGGAGGCTGCCCGATCAGACTTTCAGGCGAGCTCGGAATCCCCGGTTAAAGCCAGTGTTGTAGCCCTTGTTGAAGCCCACGGGGTAGCCGCGGTTGAAGCCCTTGTTGAAGCCTGCGTTGAACCCCATGGCACGGCACTGAGAGGAGGTAATCGCGGGCGAGAGCGCGCTTCGTGACAGGGAGGCGGCGCGGAACCCGGCCTGGAAGCCCACCTGGAACCCTCTGGTGTAGCCGCGGTTGAACCCCACGTTGAAGCCTTGGGCGAAGCCCGCGACGAAGCCCTTGTTGTAGGCCGCGGCATTAGCGCCCTGGCTGCAAGTCGATGGCGGCGCCGCGAGCGCCGAGCCGGCCGAGGCGAAGCCGACCGCGAGCGTCACAAGTGCGACCCCGAACGCCCTTCGAAGCCAGATGCTTGCCTTCTCCATGACTCCCTCCTTCCGTATTCCAACGCGCACGCGGAGGATGCCCGAGACCGCTGGTTTTGAAACCCAGCGGCGGGACGCGCTTCGAGCGTCTTGCCACCGCGATCAACCAAGGAGAACGACATGTCCGGACCACTTAGCAATGCCCACACCGTCACCAAGCTGCCGGCGCAGGACCTCGAGAACACCCTGGCCGATCTGCGAGCCGGGGGGTGGCCTTCGAGCGCTTCGAGATGTCTGGCTTTGGTGCCAGCGGTGACACGATTGCCGCCCCTGACTGACAACTATCCGAGCAAGGGCACGGGCGAGATCGGCACGTTCTTCTACGACAGCGAGGGCAACCTGATCGGGATCGCCCAGCCGGTCGGTTACGCGCAACCCTGACGCGTATGGATTCAGCGGCAGTTCGGACGTTTGCCGCTGCCCCGGGCTGCTTCGCGAGAATGCTCGAACATGAGCGAGGAGGATGTGCCTACCGTAAGGGGGGTGATGGACGACAGGCAGGCTGCGCGGCAGGAGCTCGTTCGCCGCACCATCGGGCGGTTCAACGCCGGCGAGCGCGAGGTCCGCGAGGAAGACGCCGATCCCGAGTGCGAAATCCGCTCGGCGATGACGGGGGCGGTGTACAGCGGGTACGACGGGGTACGCAGCTGGATGCAGGAGATCGACGAGCAGTTCGACACTTGGCGCGTCAGGCTCGACGAGTTCGCCCAGGCGGCTGGGGAACGGCTACTCGTCCTCGGATCGATTCACTTCCGCGGGCCGGGGAGCGGCATCGAACTAGAGGTTCCCGTCGGTTGGCTGTTCGAGTTCCGAAACGACAGGGTTTTGCGGATGACCACCTTCGCAACGCACGATGAGGGCCGCCGAGCGGCTGGCGTGGGCTGACGACCCGCATACGACGGCGTCGTCGCTCCTATTCGTGCCACTTTTCTGCTCCCAGAGAGCAAGAATGTCGACAGAGTCGAGCAGCGCGACGCTTGGCATCGGCTAGCGATCCGAGATAAAGCTGAGCGGCGGGCGCCGCGGTAGGGTTGGCCAAGAGATCCGATGCCCGCCCCCGAGACGCGCTACGCGAAGAGCGGTGAGGTGAACGTCGCCTACCAGGTGCTGGGCGAGGGTCCCATCGACCTCGTGTATGTGTGGGGGTGGATCTCACACCTGGATTTCCAATGGACCGATCCGACGATCGCGAGCTTCCTGCGTCGTCTCGCGAGCTTCTCCCGCCTGATCATGTTCGACAAGCGCGGGATCGGGCTGTCAGATCCGGTCGGAGCCACTCCCACGTTCGAGGAGCGGATGGACGACATCCGCGCGGTGATGGACGCGGTCGGATCGGAGCGGGCGGCCCTGCTGGGATTTTCAGAGGGCGCCGCACTCAGTGTCCTGTTCGCGGCCACCTACCCCGAGCGCACCACGGGCCTGATCCTCTACGACGGTGTCATCGTGGGCTCGCTGGTGAAAAATGGCTCAGCGGATCCGCGATGGGTCGAGGGGTCGAGAGGGATCGTGGACACGGTCGACCGCTGGGGCGAGGGCGAGACAATGCGATGGATCGCACCCACGCTCGCGGACAGTCCCGCGGCGCGGCGGTTTTGGGGGATGTTCGAGCGGGCCTCGGCGAGCCCGGGCATGGCGCGCGCGTTGTGGGAGGCCGTTCAGAACGCCGATGTCCGGGCCGCCCTCCCGACGATCAGCGCGCCGACGCTCGTGCTCCACCACGCCGACACGCTTATTCCGGCTACTCAGGGGAAGCTGGCGGCCCAGCTGATCCCCGGCGCGCGGTACCTGGAGCTTCCGGGCCGGGACCACCTGCCTGGCGCCGGGGACCCGGAGGCGATCGCGGGCGAGATCGAGGAGTTCCTGACGGGCGCTCGCCCCGGCGAGTCGCCGGACCGGGTGCTCGCGACCGTTCTGTTCACCGACATCGTGGACTCGACGCGCCGTGCCGCCGAGTTGGGCGACAGCGCATGGCGCCAGCTGCTGGAGCGCCATGACGTGTTGACGCGCTCGCACCTGGAGCGCTTCCGCGGGCGCGAGGTCAAGCAGACAGGCGATGGGTTCCTGGCCAGCTTCGATGGTCCGGCGCGTGCCATCCGATGCGCATGCTCGATCCGAGACGAGGTGCGCGAGCTCGGGGTGGCGATCAGGGCGGGCATTCACACCGGCGAATGCGAACTGGTCGGCGACGACCTTGCCGGCTTAGCCGTGCATGTGGCGGCACGGGTCGGTGCAACGGCCCGGCCGAACGACGTGTTGGTCTCCGGAACCGTCAGGGACCTCGTGATGGGGTCCGGGATCGAGTTCGTAGACAGGGGACGTCAGGAGCTAAAAGGCGTCCCCGGCGACTGGCGCCTGTTCGCCGTGGGAACGGCGGAGAGTCGCGCCACGGACAGGGCGCGGCTGGCGCCGGTGCGCCCGCGCGTCAGCGACCGGGCAGCGCGGCTGCTCGTCCGCCGGGCGCCTGGGCTAGCCCGAGCAGGTGCAAAGGCGATGCGGCGCAGATAGCTCGCCGGAAGCCGACCCGTCAGCCTCCCGGTGCCGAAGCCAGCCCCAGTCCCTGCCGATACCCCGCGGCCAGCACCCGCTTCCGTGGCTCGGGATCCATGAAGTCCCCGCCCATCGCCGCCCCGGAGTCGAGGTCCGGCGCGACGGTCTGCACGATTGCGCCCTTCCGCCGCAGCACGAGGGCCTCCACCGACACCGCCGATCGGGCCAGCCTGCGCGCCACCGCCATCAGGGTATGTGGCCCGCTGATGCCGGCGGTCGGATTCAGGCAGAGCACGTGCGTGTCCCGCCCCGCAGGTGCGGCATCGAGATTGGTGGCGCTCCAGACACCGCCGTCGACGTATTGCTTGCCGCCGATGGTGACCGGCGCGAACAGCCAGGGGACCGAGCAGGAGGCGGCCACCGCCTCTCCCACGCCGGCCCTGGGCGAGCCCGGGCTTCCGAACATCACTCGCCGGCCCCGTGCGCGGTCGACCGCGGCCACCCGCAGGCGCCCGTCGAACCGAGCGCCATAACCATCGACGTGCTCGCGGAGGTCATCGAGCGTCCGATGTGGAGTCCTGATCCGGGTGAGGACCCCGGCCCGGATCAACGCACCGCCGGGACCCGAGGCCGCGAGCATAAGAGGGGCGACGGGTGCGGTCGCGGCCAGAGTGGCCTCACTCGCCCGGCGGGCGACGTGCAAGGCCGCGGTCGCGATGCCGTTACCCACCTGCGGCACCGGTACCGGCTCGAGCTCCGTGGAGCGGGTCGTCGGTCGCCGAGGGCTCTGACCCGCGGCGAGGCGGGCCGAGACGATCGAGCCAGCCGAGGTCCCAACGAAGTGCTCGCACTCCCGTAGGTCGAAGCCGGTGCCGTCCTCGATGCCGGCGAGCACTCCCATGAGCCACTCCACGCCCAGCAGCCCGCCACCTCCGAGGACAAGCACGTCTGGTCGAGAGACCATGTGATTGAGGCTACGACAGAAGGCGGAGCGTACGTGATAACGTACGAGCGTATGCCAGCTGTCGAGCTAGCCGAAACGGGCGTCGGGTCGCGCGTCCGGGCGCTGCGGGAGGCGATGTCGATGTCCTTGCGCGACCTGGCCGAGCGCTCTGGAGTGAGCGCCCCGATGCTGTCTCAGGTCGAGCGGGGGGAGACGAGTCCCACCCTCCAGGTCGCCTCCAGGATCGCTGCCGGCCTCGAGCTCCGGCTCTCCCAGCTGCTGCGACTCGACGAGGATGGCGCGGTCACGATCGTGCGGGCCTCCGAGCGCCGCAAGGGGCCGGGCGCGCCCAGGACCGGCCACCGCTACGAAATCCTTACCCCACCGCTGCCCGGCCAGCGAGCCGAGCTCTCACGGCACGCGCTGGCGCCCGGTGCCGTCACCGGCGGTCCGGGTGACCCGCCGATGCACGAGCCCGGCAGCCGAGAGACAGCGCTTGTCGAATCGGGCTCGGTGGCGCTGGTCTGCGACGGCGAGCGCCATGTCCTCGGCGAAGGGGACTGCGTGACCTTCGACGCCGATCTGCCACATCACTTCGAGAACCCATCCGAAGACGACGAGGCCGTTCTGCTGGCGGTGGTCAGCGCCGGTCTGCGGAGGAGCTGATGACCGAGAAACCAAAGACCCTGTTCGACAAGATCTGGGATGCCCACGAGGTGGCTGCCGGACTGCTGTACGTCGACCTACACCTGGTTCACGAGGTCACCAGCCCACAGGCGTTCGACGGCCTGCGGCTCGCGGGTCGGCAGGTCAGGCGCCCCGACCGCACGGTGGCCACCGCCGACCACAACGTCCCCACCGACGGCACGCCCGTGGCTGCTCGCATCCGAGACGAGCTGAGCCGTGTCCAGGTGCAGACGCTCGAGCGAAACTGCGAGGAGTTCGGCATCCCAGTCCACTCGCTCGGTTCTGAGAATCAGGGGATCGTGCACGTCATCGGGCCCGAGCTGGGCATCACCCAGCCGGGCATGACGATCGTCTGCGGCGACTCGCACACCGCCACCCATGGGGCGTTTGGCGCGCTGGCGTTCGGGATCGGCACGAGCGAGGTGGAGCACGTCCTGGCCACCCAGTGCCTGGTCCAGTCAAAGCCGCGCTCGATGCGCATCAACTACGAGGGCTCTCTGGGCTTCGGCGTCACGGCCAAGGACCTCATCCTCCAGACCATCGGCCAGATGGGGGTCGACGGCGCGGTGGGGCACGTCGTGGAGTACGCGGGGCCGGCGATCGAGTCGTTGTCGATGGAGGGCCGGATGACGGTGTGCAACATGACGATCGAGGGCGGCGGACGGGCGGGAATGATCGCCCCGGACGACACTACTTATCAGTGGGTGATCGGCCGCCCCGGTGCGCCGACGGAGGTGCCGGAGGAGTGGCTCGCGCTGCACACTGATCCCGGCGCCACCTTCGACCGGGAGATCCGGGTCGACGCCGGTGCCATCAGCCCGATGGTGACGTGGGGCACCAATCCCGGGATGGTCGTCCCGGTGAGCGAGGCCGTCCCTGAGCCGCGCTCCGAGCAGGACGAGCGGGCGCTTCAGTACATGGGACTCGACCGGGTGTTCATCGGCTCGTGCACCAACTCGCGGATCGGGGATCTACGCGCGGCCGCGTCGGTGATCGACGGGCGCCGCGTCGCCGGCGACGTCTACGCGATGGTCGTTCCCGGCTCCCAGCAGGTCAAGATGCAGGCCGAGCGGGAGGGGCTGGATGAGGTGTTCAAGCGCGCCGGATTCGACTGGCGCGGCGCCGGCTGCTCGATGTGCCTGGGAATGAACCCCGACATCGCCGCCCCGAAGGAGCGCGTGGCCTCGACCTCGAACCGCAACTTCGAGGGCCGGCAGGGCAAGGGCGCCCGCTCGCACCTGGTCTCACCGCAGATGGCGGCGGCCGCCGCGCTGGAGGGTCACTTCGTGGATATCAGGGAGTGGAGCCGATGAAAGCGATCAAGACGATCGAGGGCGCGGTCTCGGTCCTGGCCCGGGACGACGTCGATACCGACCAGATCATCCCGAAGCAGTTCCTGAAGCGCGTCGAGCGCACCGGGTTCGGAGAGTTCCTGTTCTACGACTGGGCGAAGGAACCGGGGTGGGCGCTGCCGCATAACCGGATCCTCGTGACCGGGCGCAACTTCGGCTGCGGCTCGAGCCGGGAGCACGCGCCGTGGGCGCTCGAGGATTACGGCTTTGAGGCCGTCATCGCCCCGAGCTTCGCCGACATCTTCCGCTCCAACTGCACCAAGATCGGGCTGTTGCCGGTGGAGCTCAGCTCGGAGGCGTGCGCCGGGATCGCCAAGGCCGGAGAAGCGCAGATCGACCTCGAGGCCCAGGAGGTGCGCTGGCCAGGCGGCATGGAGCGGTTCGACATCGACCCCGAGACCAAGCACCGGCTGCTGAACGGCCTCGACGACATCGCGCTGACGCTCTCGAATGAAGCGGCGATCGACGCCTACGAGCGAGCGCGTGAGCGCTCGGGTCCGGTCACGACCGCGCTGTGAGCGCCGCCGCGGAGCGTGATTGGGACGCAGGTACGTACGACCGCGTCTCGGATCCGCAGTTTGGTTGGGCGCTGGAGCAGCTGCAGCGATTGGAGCTCGAAGGCGACGAGGTCGTCCTCGATGCAGGCTGCGGCTCCGGGCGTGTCACGGCTGAGCTGGTCAGCCGGGTTCCCAATGGCCGCGTTTACGGCGTGGACGTTGCGCCATCGATGGTGGAGCACGCGCGGCGAGCGCTAGGCGAGAGGGCCACGATCCTTTGCCAGGACTTGATCGGGCTTCAGTTGCCAGAGGCCGTGGATGTTGTGTTCTCCAACGCCACCTTCCACTGGATCCACGACCACCAGGCATTGTTTTCAGCCCTGCGCGGGGCGCTGAAGCCGGGCGGGCGACTGCTGGCGCAATGCGGCGGGCTCGGCAACATCGATGCGTTCCGCCAGGTCGCCGACGCGGTCGCGGCGCAGCAGCCATTCGCGCCCTACTTCGAAGGGTGGCGGCGGCCATGGAACTATGCGTCCGCGGAGGAGACCGCCCGACGGCTGTCCAGCGCTGGGTTCGTCGACGTGAAGACGTGGCTTCAGCCCAAACGAGTCGAGCCCCAGCCAGCGTTTGTCCAGACCGTGTGCCTGGTCCGGCACCTCGATCCGCTGCCCGAGGAGCTCCGTCCTCAATTCGTCGACCGCGTGCTCGCAGAGTGCGAGCAGCCGCTGGTGCTCGACTACGTGCGGCTCAACATGACCGCACGCCGCCGCCGCCTCGCCTAGGCCGTCGGCCGCGAAGCACTATGGCGATGCTGCTCGACTCTTTGAGATTGTTCCGTCCGGCTATGCCGTCGCCCCTGCCCGGGGCAGCGTGGCTGGAGCGTCGACGGTCTCGCGAAAGCGGACCGCGACGCCGTCGCTAAGCGTCCAGGCGTGGGCGGCTGTGTACCCCGTCTCCTCGCCGGTGCCACGAAGCCTTCCGCGGGCGGTGGCGAGCACCACGACGCGATCGTCGTTGCTGAGGACGTCCTCGACTTCGACCGCCAGGCTCTCCCAGTGCTCTCCGATCCCCTGGAAGAACCGGCCGACCTGTTCCCGCCCCGTGAACTGCCCACCGTGCGGCAGGTTCTCCGGCGCGCGCCAGTCGATGCGCTCGCCGAGCGTGTTCAGGATCGCGGGGACGTCGGCGCGCGCGAATGCGTCGTACATGCCGCGGACTGTGTCTGCCGCCGGTGACTGGGACATGCTCTCTCCTCGGGTTGGTGGGTGGTGTCGGGTCGGTGGTGCGCCCTCCTCGCCACGTCGGTGATACGCAGCTCGGTGCGGCGCGGATCAGTGCGCAGTCGACGTCACGGCGGTTGTGCGGGCGCGGTGTTTCGCTCGAGCACGAGTAGGCGTCAAGGCCGCACTCGTGTGGGCTCGGACCCTACGGGCGGCGCCAGCGCTCACGCAGCCTGAGCGCCCGGGACGTGCAGGTTATGGCTGCGCAGCCTGCCGAGTCCCGCGGCCCGCGGGAACACGACGGTCCTGACTGCCTGGAGCGAGCGGCCGCGCCACGGGGCGTACTGCCCGGGGAGTAATTGAGATTCATCCTTGTGTACGAGGACAGGGCCGGGCGAAAAATGCACAATCCTGGCCATGCCGCTATCCGTCGATCGGCTGTTCGAGGCGCTGGCCCGGTTCGTCATTCGTTTCCGCTGGGCCATCGTCGTCTTCTGGATCCTGGTAGCGGTCGTGACCAGCGCCGCGCTCCCCTCGCTGGCCAGCGAGGTCAACAACAACAACAGCGCGTTCCTGCCCTCGAGCTCACCCAGCCAGAAGGCGGCGAACCTCGCCAACCCCATCCTGGGCGGAGGCGGCACGGGCCGGATCGGCGACGTCACGATCATCGCCTCCCGTTCGGGGCCGCTCACGAGCGCCGACCTGCAGGCGGTGGCCCGCGAGACCTCACTTGCCCGGCGAGTGCAGTCGGTCCAGTCCTCGACGCAACTCGGCGTCTCCTCCGACCGTCAGGCCGCGCTGATCCGCGTGCGCATCCTGTTCGGCGGTCGGGACATCTCCAAGGACAAGACCCTCATCGACGCCCTCAGGGCCACGTTCCCACGTGCCGACGCGCCGCCGGGGCTCCAGCTGCATCTATCCGGGCAGATCGCCACCGCGGTCGCCAACCAGGCCAGCTCCAACAAGGCCGGCAAGCAGATCCAGACGTTCTCGATCGTGCTGGTGATCGTGCTGCTGCTCGTCGTGTTCCGCTCGGTGCCGGCCGCACTCGTGACCCTGGTGCCGAGCGCCCTGGCGCTGGTCATCTCGATGCGGCTGATCGGAGGGCTGGGGCAGAGCGGGCTGAAGATCTCTTCGATCACCCAGGTGCTGCTGATCGTGCTGTTGATCGGCGCGGGGACCGACTACGGCCTGTTCCTCGTATTTCGCGTGCGCGAGGAGCTGCGCGAAGGACGCGACCCGCACGAGGCGGTGAGACACGGCATTGTCCGGGTCGGCGAGTCGATCACCGGGTCGGCCGGAACCGTCATCTTGGCCCTGCTTACGTTGATGCTCGCCAGCTTCGGCCTGTATCACGACCTGGGAGCGCCTCTGGCGGTAGGGATGGCGGTGATGCTGGCGCTCGGCCTGACGCTGCTGCCGGCCCTCTTGGCCATCCTTGGCCGGCGCGCCTTCTGGCCCACCAAGGCCGTGGCCGGCACCCAGCGCGAAGGCGTGTGGGGCCGGGTGGCAGGCCGGCTGGTGCAGCGCCCCGAAGCCACGCTCGCCATAGGCGTGATCGTTTTCCTGGGGCTGGCCGCCGGCGCGCTCGGGTACCACTCCGCCGGCTTCGGCGGGGCCACCAACCCGCCCAAGGGCTCAGATGCCGCCGCGGGGAACGCCGCCCTGGCCCGGCACTTTCCGCAGTCCAGCAACAACCCCGCCAACCTCGTGATGGCCTACTCCCAGCCGGTATTCGACAACCCGAGCGCGATCAGCGGCGCGCAGTCATCGCTGCGCTCCTCGGGCAAGTTCAGGACCATCGCCGGTCCGCTCAACCCGAACGGGACGATCATCGCGCCGACCGAATTCTCGCGCTTGCATTCCCGTCTGGGGCCGCCTCAGCTGCTGCCGGTCACCGAGCCCGCCGGGGTACGGGTGCCTGCGGCCGAATACAACGCCTACCGCGCGTCGGCCCAGTTCGTCTCGGTCAACGGTCGCACGATCCAGTTCCAGGCCGGACTTCTCGCCGGCTCCCAGGACTCCACCGCGGCGATGAACGTGACTCCGCAGATCCGCGCGGTGGTGGATACCGCCGCCCGGCACGCAGGTGCCACGGCCAGCGGTGTGGCCGGCGAGGCGGCTGCCGTCTACGACATCTCGTCGACTGCCAACAACGACCTGGCCACGATCATCCCCATCGCGGTGGTGGCGATCGGGCTGCTGCTGGCCCTCGTGCTGCGGAGCCTCATCGCGCCGCTCTATCTGATCATCAGCGTCGTGCTCTCCTACCTGGCGGCGCTCGGCGTGGCCACGCTGGTGTTCGTCGACATCGGCGGCGACAGCGGGATCATCTTCATCCTTCCGTTCCTGCTGTTCGTGTTCCTGCTCGCGCTGGGCGAGGACTACAACATCCTCGTCATGACCCGGATCCGCGAGGAGGCTCGCCACCTCCCCCTGCGCGAGGCGATCATCAAGGCGGTCGGCCGCACCGGCCCGACAGTGACCGCGGCCGGGATCATCCTCGGCGGGACATTCGCCGTGTTCGGGATCATCGGCGGCGGAGGGTCGAATGGAGGCCAGATGCGGGCCGTGGGCTTCGGCCTGGCCGCCGGGATCCTGATGGACACGTTTCTCGTGCGCACGCTGCTGGTTCCCTCGACCGTGATGCTGCTGGGGCGCTGGAACTGGTGGCCTTCGGCCATGGGACGCCTGAGGCACGAGCGGGTGGCGGCGCCCCCGGCAGAGGCCGTTGGAAGTTTGCGGGAATAATTCCGGCCTTCTTCCACCCCCTTTCTCCATGACCCCCAAAGTCGTCCTGCTTCCCGGGGACGGGATTGGGCCCGAGATCCTCGAAGAGGCCATCAAGGTGCTCGATGCCGTCGCCCCACTCGATTACGAGCGCCACCTGTTCGGGGGGGCGTCGATCGACGCCCACGGGACCGCGATGACGGACGAGACGCTGGCCGCGTGCGAGGCCGCCGACGCCGTGCTGCTGGCGGCGGTCGGGGGCCCCAAGTGGGACACGACCGACCCCGACAAGCCTCGCCCGGAGCAAGGGCTTCTGGGACTGCGCAAAGGGCTCGGCCTGTTCGCCAACCTCCGACCGGTGAGGCCGATCGAGGCCTTGTACGACGCGAGTCCTCTCAAGCGGGAGCTGATCGAGCGCACCGACCTGCTGGTCGTCCGGGAGCTGACTGGCGGGATCTATTTCGGCGCCAAGGACCGCACCGCGGACCGGGCGCTGGACGAGTGCGTCTACACGCGGGCTGAGATCGAACGGATCGCCAGGGTGGCGTTCGAGGCCGCCCGCTCGCGGGTGACGAGCGTCGACAAGGCAAACGTGCTCGAGACCTCGAGGCTCTGGCGCGAGGTGGTCCGAGACATCCACGGCCGCTACTTCCCGAACATCGAGCTCGAGCACCTGCTGGTCGACAACGCGGCGATGCGGCTGGTCGGAGCGCCGCGCCACTTCGACGTGATCCTGACCGAGAACATGTTTGGCGACATCCTGAGCGACGAGGCGGCGATGATCAGCGGGTCGATCGGGATGCTCCCCAGCGCGTCGCTCGGCGACGGCGGGCCGGGTCTGTTCGAGCCGGTGCACGGGTCCGCTCCGGACATCGCCGGCACCGGTACCGCCAACCCGCTGGCGATGTTCCTCTCGGGCGCGCTGATGCTCCGGTACGGATTGGGAATGGAGGCGCAGGCGGCGGCGGTAGAATCGGCAGTCGACCGGGCGCTGTCCGACGGGCTGCGCACGCCGGACTTGGGGGGCTCCGCCACCACTCGCGAGGCCACCCAGGCGGTACTCAAATACCTGTAAGGAGCCCAACAAGTGGACCAAGCTGACCTCATCTGGCAGAACGGAGAGCTCGTCGCCTGGGAGGACGCAAAGATCCACGTACTGACGCACGGCCTCCATTACGGGACCGGCGTGTTCGAGGGCGAGCGGGCTTACGAGACGCCGCAGGGGACCGCCATCTTCCGCCATCGCGACCACCTGGAGCGCCTGTTCAAGTCGGCCGAGCTCTATTACATGCCGATCCCGTACACGCTGGAGGAGCTCCGCGCCGCGACCCACGAGCTGATCGTCGCCAACGAGCTGCGCGAGTGCTACGTGCGGCCGATCGCCTTCCGCGGGTACGGCCAGATGGGCCTGTATCCGCTCGATTGCCCGGTCCACGTGGTAATCGCCGTGTGGCCGTGGGCGACGTATCTCGGTGAGGAAGGCAAGCGCGACGGGGTCCGAGCCAAGGTCGCCAGCTGGCGGCGGATCCCGCATGACTCCCTGATCCCGCACGCCAAGGCCTCGGGCCAGTACCTGAACAGCGTGCTGGCGAAAGTCGAGGCCTCCAAGAGCGGCTATCAAGAGGCGATCCTGCTGGACGCCCAGGGCTTCGTCTGCGAAGGGACCGGCGAGAACATCTTCGTGATCAAGGATGGCGTGATCCTGACTCCGCCCGAGACCTCCGGGATCCTGGACGGCATCAGCCGCAAGTCGGTGATCCAGATCGCGGGCGATCTGGGATACGAAGTCCGGGAGCGAGCCCTCGTCCGGGCAGAGCTTTACCTGGCGGAAGAGGTATTTCTCACCGGCACCGCCACTGAGCTGGCACCGGTGCGCGAGATCGACGACCACCAGATCGGCGGCGGCCGGCCCGGACCGGTCACCCGGGAGATCCAGCGCGTATTCGACGACGCGCTCCACGGTCGCGACCCTCGCTACGTCGACTGGCTCGACGTGGTGAAGGTGCCCTCGAAGGCGGTGTGATCGCCGCCTCGAGGTGACGTTCTCGCGATGACCAAGATCGAGCTGTACGACACGACCCTGCGCGACGGGATGCAGGGTGAGGGAATGTCGCTCTCCGCGCAGGAGAAGCTGCGCGTCGCACACCGGCTGGACGAGCTGGGGATCGACGTCATAGAGGCGGGCTTTCCCAGCTCCAACCCCAAGGAGCTCGAGCTGTTCGAGCTGCTATCCGATGAGCGCTTCGAGCATGCCTCGATCGCCGCGTTCGGGATGACCCGCCGGCGGGACTCCGCCGCCGCCGAGGATCCCGGGCTGCGGGTGCTCGCGGAGTGCTTCGCACCGGTGTGCACGCTGGTGGGCAAGACGTGGGCGCTTCATCTGGAGAAGGTGGTGAGAGTGAGCCGGGAGGAGAACCTGCGGATGATCGCCGACTCGGTCGCGTTTCTGGCCTCGGACGGCAAGCGGGTGGTTTACGACGCCGAGCATTTCTTCGATGGCTTCCGAGACGATCCCGCCTACGCGATTCGGTGTCTGCGCGCCGCCGCCGAGGCGGGCGCCGACACCGTCGTCTGCTGCGATACGAACGGGGGCACGCTTCCGGACGGGATCGCTGCGGCCATGGCCACGGTGGTCGGGGAGCTCGGATCGACCGTGAGCGTTGGGATCCACTGTCACGATGACGCCGGCTGCGGCGTGGCAAATTCCATCGCCGGGGTGGAGCAGGGCGCCACGCACGTCCAGGGGACGATGAACGGCTACGGCGAGCGCTGCGGGAACGCCAACCTCGTCACGAT
Source organism: Solirubrobacteraceae bacterium (assembly GCA_036771025.1). Lineage (GTDB taxonomy): Bacteria > Actinomycetota > Thermoleophilia > Solirubrobacterales > Solirubrobacteraceae > Palsa-465. Next base: position 11,484 of record DAIPIC010000016.1, on the reverse strand, counting down.
CATCCCCAACCTCCAGCTCAAGCTCGGCTGCGAGTGCCTGGGAGACGAGCAGCTCGCGGCCCTGACGCCGACCGCCCACTTCGTGGACGAGCTGTTGAACTTCAGCCCCGATCCCTTCCAGCCCTATGTGGGCCGAAACGCGTTTGCGCACAAGGGAGGCATGCACGTGGCCGCCGTGAGCGCCGATCCGGCGACGTTCGAGCACGTCGATCCCGAGGTGGTCGGCAACCGGCGCGAGCTCCTGATCTCCGAGCTGTCGGGCAAGGGCACGGTGCACGCCAGGGCCCGCGACGCCGGTCTGTCGCTCGACGACGTGGAGGCCGGCGCGGTCGTCGAGCGGGTCAAGGAGCTCGAGCACCGCGGGTACCACTTCGAGGCCGCCGACGGCTCGTTCGAGCTGCTGCTCCGCAAGGAGACCGGGGATTACGAGCCGCTGTTCACGCTGGAGTCCTGGCGCGCGATCGTGGAGAAACGCGCCGATGGCCGGGTGGAGACCGAGGCCACCATCAAGATCTGGGTAGACGGCGAGCGCTACGTGCGCACCGCCGAGGGCAACGGCCCCGTCAACGCACTCGACCGCGCGCTCCGGGGGGCGCTGGCTCAGACGCATCCGCGTCTGCGCGACATCGACCTCGTCAACTTCAAGGTCAGGATCCTCGATGAGGCGAAAGGGACAGGCGCGGTCACGCGCGTGCTGCTTGATACCTCCGATGGCGAGGAGGTGTGGGGCACGATCGGCGTCTCCGAGAACATCATCGAGTCCTCGTGGGAGGCGCTCGTCGACTCGCTCGAGTACGGGATGCTGCGGGTAGAGCGGCGAGCTGGGCGCGGAACCACCGCGCCCACTCCGTGAGCCAGCGCTCCGAAGAGCCGCTTCCGCTCGCCCGGCCGGTGATCGGCCCCGAGGAGGAGGCCCGTGTCCTGGCCGCGCTGCGCTCCGAGCGGCTGGCGCTCGGGCCGCTGCTTGCAGAGTTCGAGGAAGCGTTCGCGCGCCGGGTCGGCGCGCGTCACGCCAGCGCCGTCTCCAGTGGCACCGCCGGGCTGCACCTGGCGCTGCGGGCGGTGGGCGTCGGTGAAGGCGACGAGGTCGTCACGAGCCCGTTCTCGTTCGTCGCCAGCGCGAACGTCGCGATCTACGAGCGGGCCCACCCGGTGTTTGCCGACATCGATCCAGTCACGCTGAACGTCGACCCGGACGCGGTGGCGGCCGCGGTGACAGATCGGACCGCGGCCCTGCTTCCGGTCCACGTCTTCGGCTATCCGGCCGACGTGCCCTCGCTGGAGCGGCTCGGACTGCCAATCGTCGAGGACGCGTGCGAGGCGCTCGGCGCGATGTATGACGACGGGGTGCCCGTGGGCGGACGTGGACACCCGGCCGTGTTCGGCTTCTATCCCAACAAGCAGCTGACGACGGGGGAGGGGGGGATGGTGTGCGCGGCCGACGCCGCGCTCAAGGAGCGGCTCGACTCCGAGCGAAACCAGGGCAGATCCCCGGACATGGGCTGGCTCGACCATGACCGCCTGGGCTTCAACTATCGCCTCTCGGATATCGCCTGCGCGCTGGGCCTGGCACAGCTGGAGCGGCTGGACGAGATGCTCGAGGGAAGGGCGCGAGTCGCGTCTCTGTACCGCGAAGCGCTTTCTTCGGTTGAGGGGCTGCAACTCCCCTGCCCCGATACCGGAGGGGCGCGGCGGGGTTGGTTCGTGTTCGTCGTCCAGTTGCCGCGCGCGGTGGAACGGGACGAGGTCATCAGGGCGCTCGGGGTGCGCGGGGTCCCGAGCAAGCCGTACTTCCCCGCCGTTCACCTGATGACGTTCTACCGGGAGCGCTTCGGTCATCGCGTCGGTGAATTCCCGGTGTGCGAGGACGTGGCGGCCCGATCCATCGCGCTGCCGTTCTTCCCCCAGATGACCGAAGGCCAGGTCGCGCTGGTGGGCGAGGAGCTGCGGTCGGCGGTGGAGGCGCAGGCCCGGGCGGGCGTCCGACCCTAACATCAGCCGCCACATGGTCCCGCGCGACATCTCTTCCTCTCCGACCACGCTCCGCGCCAGCGCTCGGTTCACCGAGCCCCAGCACGCGGCCTTTCGCCGCCTCAACGACTCGATCGGCTTCGATTGGCGCCTGGCGCCGTACGACGTAGCCCAGTCGCGCGCCCACGCCTCGATGCTCGCCCGCCAGGGGATCATCCCGACCACGGATCGCGACGCCCTTCACCAGGCGCTGGAACAGGTGGAGCGCGAGCTGTCGGACGGCTCATTCCTGTTCGCCCAGGAGGACGAGGACATCCACATGGCGATCGAGCGCCGCGTGACCGAGATCACCGGCCCCGTGGGAGGAAAGCTCCACACCGGCCGCTCGCGCAACGACCAGGTGGCCACAGACATGGCCATGTATGTCCGCGAGCACGCACAGCGGGCGGCGGAGGGCTGTGTCGGCCTGGCGCGGACGCTGCTCGAGCAGGCCCGCCGGCACCTGGACTGGCCGATGCCTGGCTACACGCACCTCCAGCGGGCCCAGCCTGTCTATCTGGCCCACCACCTGCTGGCCTACGTGTGGATGCTGGTCCGCGACCGCGACCGTTTCGCCGCCGTGCTCAAAGCCGTGAGCAGGCTCCCGCTGGGGGCGGGCGCTCTGGCCGGCGTCAACTTCGACACCGACCGGGCGTTCGTGGCAGCGGAGCTGGGGTTTGCGGGCGTGGCAGAGAACTCGATCGACGCTGTCTCGAATCGGGACTTCGTGCTCGACTACCTCGCGGCGGCCGCCACGGCTGCGACGCATCTCTCCCGGTTGGGGGCCGAGCTCGTGCTGTGGTCCAGCGAGGAGTTCGGCTTCCTTGAGGTCTCCGACGCCTGGACTTCCGGGTCCTCGCTCATGCCCCAGAAGAAGAACCCTGACGTCGCCGAGCTCCTGCGGGCCAAGGCGCCGCGAATCGCCGGACACCTGGTGGCGCTACACGGCGTCATGCATGGCCTGCCCCTGACCTACAACAAGGACATGCAGGAGGACAAGGAGCACGTTTTCGATACCGCCGACACGATCGAGTTGTGCCTCGAGGCCGCGGAGGGAATGCTGGCCTCGGTCACTTTCAATCGTGAGCGGCTGGCGTCCGCGGCATCGGACGAGTTTCTTGCGGCGACGGATCTCGCGGACATGCTCGTCCGCCGCGGAGTTCCGTTCCGGGAGGCCCACGCCGTCGTTGGCTCGGTCGTGAGGAGGGCGGTGGAGCAGGGCAAGCGACTCTCGGAGCTCTCGCCTCAGGAGCTCTCCGAGCACTCGCCCCTCCTCGACGAGGAGTTCTACGCCCTGCTCAAGCCGACCGAATCGCTGGAGCAGAAGCGCTCGGAGGGCGGTACCAGCTCGTTGCGGGTCCGCGAGCAGCTCGAGCAGGCCGAAGCGGCGCTGGCAACCCCGGATTGACCGCGCCGGCCCAAGCCCTCCGGTTCCGCCGTTGACCGCTCTGGCACAAGCCCTGCCCGCGGACTTCTACGACCGGCCGGTGCTCGACGTCTCCAGGGACCTGATCGGCTGCGTGGTCTCCTGTGGCGACTCCGCCGGCGTCGTCGTCGAGACCGAGGCCTACCACCAGTCCGAGCCGGCCTGCCACGCGTTCGTCGGTCTCACGCCCCGCACCGGCGTCCTCTTCGGGCCTCCCGGGGTCGCCTACGTGTACCGCTCGTACGGCATCCACGCCTGCCTGAATGCCGTCTCGGAACAGGAGGGAGTGGGAGCGGCGGTCCTGATCCGGGCGCTCGAGCCGCTTTCCGGAATCGAGCAGATGCGCGCCCGCAGAGGTCTCGACCGGCTCGAGAGCCTGTGCTCGGGTCCGGGGAAGCTGACCCAGGCGCTCGGGATCACCCTCGAGCACAACGGCTCCGACCTCTTGCGTGGGCCGGTCGTGATCTCCGAATCGCCTGCGGGCTGGAACGAGGTTCGAATCACCGCGGGCCCCCGTGTGGGGATCACCAAGGCGGCAGAGCTGCCATGGCGCTTCTGCGTGACAGGAAGTAGCTTTCTGTCCCGACCGCCTGGTGGCGCGGGCGGTGATCGGCGCCCTGTCCGGCCCCGCTCCGCGCGACGCCGGCGCCCAGCCGAAGGCTGAGGATCGGCCGCTACTTGCCGGGTACTGCGGCCCCGCCGCTGGCTCCGCCCGAAGAGGTTCCGCCGGTTCCGGCGCCGGCCGGCGGCGTGCCGCGCGGGGTGCCTCCTGGCGTTCCGCCGCCGCCCCCTGGCGCTCCCTGGGGCGCGGCGGGCGCGGGTGCCGCCGGGGAGGGGCCGGTCGGCGCGTTGCGCGAGGGGGCGGGCGTGGTCGTGGCGGGGGTCCTCGACGGGCCGGCGGCCCCGGTGCTCGGCCCCACCGGGGCCACGCTCGGGGTCGGCACCGAAGTCGTGTCGGTGGTCGTCGTGTTCTGGCCGTTGTTCTTTGACTGCTGCTCTTGCTGCAGGACCTGGAGCGCCTGAACCATGAACGAGTGCCAGATGATCGCCGGCCAGGTTCCGCCCTCGACCGGTCCTCCGTTGTACAGCGTGTCCATGGACACCAACTTGTCCGGAAAGCCGACCCACACCGCAGTTGTCAGCTGTGGCGTCCAGCCCACGAACCAGGCGTCCCCATAGTTGCTGGTCGTGCCCGTCTTGCCGGCCACCATCACGCCTCCGATCGCTGCCTGGGTCGCGGTGCCCGACTCCACCGGGCCTTGCAGCATCTGCTCCACGGTCTGGGCGACGTCGGGCGGCAGGATTCGCTTCAGGACGGGCTTGTTGGCCAGGTGGGCGGGGATGCCGGTGTGAGCGCAGTCGTTGCAGTCGATCGAGTCGATCCCAATCGGACCGGCATTTGGAGATCCCAGCAGCGGGTTGTAGACCTTCAGCCCGCCCGTGGCAAACGTCTCGTAGGCGTGCGCCATGTCAAGCGGCGAGACGCCGATTCGCAGACCGCCGAGGATCATCGCGTAGTTGTTGGACACGGGGGAGCGGATCCCCATTCGCTTGGCCATGCGGGCCACCCTCGAGGTTCCGACCTTGATCCCGACCTGTGAGAACACCGAGTTGTCGGACACGTCGGTCGCTCCCTGAAGCGAGATCGATCCCGAGTAGGAGTTACCGAAGTTGTGGACGATGAAGTGCTCCTTGCCGCCGCTGTTGGGAACGATGAAGTTCTGGGGAGCCGAGGTCCAGACGGAGTCCGGGCCGATGCCGGACTCGAGGGCGACGGCGAGCGTGAAGGGCTTGAACGAGGAACCCGGCTGGCGATGTCCGTCGGCTGCGAGGTTGTACGGATGGTGCTCGAAGTCCTCCTTGCCGTTGACGACGGGGCCGCCCACCATCGCCCGGACCTCACCGGTTTTGTTGTCGATCGACACCAACGACGCGGTCGGCTGTCCCTGGCCATACGGCAGGATCTGCTCGATGGCCTGGTCGGCGGCCTGCTGCATGCCCATGTCGAGGCTGGTGTGAATTTTCAGCCCGCCGTAGTAGGCCCGGTATTCGGCGACGCTCGCCGACACGCCGTGACCGAGCCCCATCGCGCTGAGGATCTGGGGCCGCAGCCAGCTGGTGAAGTAGGGGGCGGCGCTGGGCTCCGCGGGCCGCTGCAGGTCATTGGCGGTGGGCAGCGGCTGGGTGATGCTCGACTGATATTGGGCTGCGCTGATGTCGTGCTGGTGGAGCATGTCCCTCAGCACGGCATTCCGCCGGGCCATGGCGGTGCGGGGATGTGCCACGGGGTCAAACTGGGCGGGGGAGGAGATCATCCCTGCCAGCAAAGCCGCCTGCCACGGCTGCAGCTTGGAGGCGCACGTCGGTCGCTTGGTGCTCGTGGTGCTGTCGCCGCAGCCCCCGGTCGCATTATCGATGGCGGCGTTCGGGTCGTACCCGAGCGCCTTGCCAAAGTAAACGCGCGCGGCGGACTCGACGCCATACGCGCCGCTGCCGAAGTACACGGAGTTCAGATATTCCCGGAGCACCTTTGATTTAGGCCAGCGGTGCGACAGATGAAACGCGAGCGTCGCCTCCCGCAGCTTCTCGAACACCGTCCGATTGTTCTGCTGCGAGAGCGCGTTCTTGACGAACTGCTCGGCGATCGTCGAGGCACCCTGGTGCGAGCCGCCCGTCACGTCGCTGATCATCGCCCGCCCGACCCCCTGGATGTCGACGCCGGGCTCTGACCAGAAGCGCTTGTCCTCCACGGACACCACCGCTTTGCGCATCCACGGCGAGATGTCGCTCAGGCGCTGAATCACGACCGTGTGCGTGGGCGGCGCCAGGATTCCGATCGCCTTCCCGGTGTCGTCGTACAGGAACGAGTTCTCCTCGTGCCTGTACTGCTGGCGGTTCTCCAGCTGAGGCAGGTCCGAGGCGACCGCCATCATCATCCCGAAGATCATCGATACCAACGCCAGTGCGCCCAGGCCCCCGAGGATCGCCAGCAGTCGAAGCTTCCGAACCCGGGGCTTGGGCGGAGGCTCCTCGCCACCTCCTGGTGCCCCACCACCACCGCCGTCGGTCCCGATCGCTGGGGGATCCTGCGGCGGCTCGCCGCCGTCGCCGAGACTTCCGCCGTCCCGCCCGGTTCCCGGGAGATCAATCGCGGGGGCGGGGGCTCCTGCGGCGCGCGGTGCGGTCGCCCTTCCGGTCCGCGGCGTCCCGGGCGCAGGCTTGGCGTCGGCCCGAGGAGCCCTGGCCCTACCCGGCGCCGTTGGCGCGCCGCCCCGCGGCGAGCCGCCCCCACTCCGGCCGGACGGACCGATCCCGCCGCGCGAAGAGTCCGCCCCACCGCCGCGCGAAGAGTCCGCCCCACCACTGCGCGAAGAGCCCGCCCCACCTCTCGGCGCGTCGAATGGGATCAGCGTATGTCCGTCGTCGCTCATGCGATCGATTCGTGCTTCTCGGTGCTCTGACCGGTGGTCGCGGCCACCTGCAGGCCGCACGCCCGGGAACGAGGGGCGGCAAGGCTCCCGGGTCGGGCGCAGACTCTAGCATTGGCCCGCGATGAATCCCCCGGCGGATCAGCAGCTGTCCGCGTGGCTTCAGCGCGATGCGGTGGACTGTCTGCCCAACGGAGAGCTGGAACGAAAGCTGGAGCTGGGCCGCCCGCTGCGGGTGAAGCTCGGAATTGATCCCACCGCGGCCGATATCCACCTTGGTCACACCGTGGTTCTGCGCAAATTGCGCGAATTTCAGGACAACGGCCATTTGGTGGTGCTGATCATCGGCGACTTCACCGCCCGGATTGGAGATCCCAGCGGACGCTCGGAAACGCGTCCGGTGCTCTCGGCCGAAGAGATCGAGGCCAATGCACGCACCTACACGGAGCAGGCCTTTCTCATCCTCGATCGCGAACGGGTCGAGGTTCGTCACAACAGCGAATGGCTCGACATGACGATGGAGGAGCTGTTCCGCCTGGCGCGAACCGCGACTGTCGCACAGATCACGGAGCGCGAGGACTTCGCCAATCGGCTGGGCGCCGGCGCACCGGTGGCGGTGCTCGAGCTTCTGTATCCGCTGTTCCAGGGCTACGACTCGGTTGCGGTGAAGGCAGATGTCGAGCTGGGGGGGACGGACCAGAAGTTCAACCTGCTGCTCGCCCGCGACGTCCAGCGCGCGTATGGCGTAGACGAGCAGGTCGTGCTGACGATGCCGATCCTCCCGGGAACGGACGGGGAGCGTCGGATGTCGAAATCGCTCGGTAACTACGTTGGCGTGACCGAGCCCCCGGGGGAGATCTACGGCAAGACGCTCAGCATCCCCGATTCGGCGCTCCACACCTGGTACGCGCTGCTGCTCGGGGCAGAACCTCCGGCGAACCTTGGCCCCCGCGACTCAAAGCGTGCTCTGGCGCGAGCTTTGGTCGCCCGGTTCTGCGGCCCGGATGCGGCCGTCGAGGCGGAGCAGGAGTTCGACCTCGTCCATGTCGCCCGCGAGCTCCCGGAGGACCTGCCGTTCGTGGATTGGCCCGCGTCCACGCCGGAGGTGCACCTCCCGGCACTTCTTCACAGCGCGTTTGGCATCTCCACCTCGGAAGCGCGGCGGGCCCTGGCCCAGGGCGGTGTGAGACTCGACGGCGAGCAGGTGGCCAACGGCTCGCTTGACGTGCCGCTGGAGCAGGTGGCGGGGAAGGTGCTCCAGCTCGGCAAACGCCGCTTCGCGCGCGTGCGCGTGAACTAAGGGCATGGCGGTCCACGGCGGGCTGCTGCGGATGGATACGCCCGGCAATGGGCACGTCGTCGACCTGACGGAGGGGGTGGCGCAGGTCGTCGGTACCTCCGGGGTCGAGCGGGGGCTGGTCACCGTATTCGCGACCGGATCGACGGTCGCCGTGACGACCATGGAGTACGAGCCGGGAGGAGTACACGACCTACAAGGGCTGCTCGATCGGCTGATTCCGAGCGGCCCCGAGTACGAGCACAACGTGCGCAACCACGACACGAATGCACATGCTCACCTGCGGGCTGCCCTCATCGGGCCCTCTGAGACGATTCCACTGGTCGACGGTCGCCTGGCGCTCGGCACCTGGCAGCAGGTGGTGCTCCTGGATTTCGATGACCGGCCACGGCGGCGGACCGTGACCGTGCAGGTCGTCTCTTAGCGGCCCGCCCGAGCGCTCTGATGGTTGCGGGCTTGGCCGGCGCTATCCGGCCGTGTCGCCCGCTTGAGCAGGGCGCCGACGAGCGCCACGACACCTGCTCCTCCCGCCACGGCACCTGCTCCTCCCGCCACGGCCACCAGCCCGGGTGCTTCATCTGGGCTCAGCCCGCCGACGAGGACGAGAAGGGAGGCGAGGACAGCCACCAGCGTGGAAGTCACCAAGACGAGTGCGGTGACGGCGCGCAGGACCGTCAGCAGACCCCGCGGTGGGCGGACCTGCGCTCTGATGTCGGCCCACCCGTATCGCCACCCGACGAACCGCGTCACCGCGTACAGCAAGAGCACGGCATTGATGGTCGAGGCAACGCCCTGGATCGGGACGCCGCGCGCGAAGCTCCAGCCGGCGCCGACAAGGAGGAAGGCCACCAGCAGGACCGGAATGACGATGTAGACGGGCGGCGAGGACGTACGGTCGGTCACCTTCGGCGTGCGCTTGAAGGTGGTTCCTCTGCCGCTGAGCGCCTGACGCAACGAGCTCAACACTCCGCCGAGGTTCACCGGGATCAGCAACAGGTTGAGCGCGTAGACCGCCACAAGGTCGCGACGGCGGTATCCCACCAGCCGCAGGTCGCGGGCATAGAGCAGGAAGTAGGGAATGGCGGTCAACGGCAGCCACCCGTTGGCCGACCAGCGCGGGAATGGGATCAGGAAGAGGACGACGAGCCCGAAGTTGACGGCTGCGATCGACACGAGGTAATGCACGCGCATGAATGCGTGAAGCAGACCCACATCGCGAGCCCGCCGCCTGACGATCAGGCCGAGCAACTTGGGCAGGATGAGCAGCCCTCCGTTCGCCCAGCGACGGCGCTGCACGACGAGCGCACCGAAGTCGGGTGGCGTCGCGCTGTACGACAGGCGCGCCGGGTAGTTGAACAGACGCCAGCCGTGCCGCACAAGGTCGATGCTGGACTCCGTGTCCTCGATCACCGTTCGATCCTGGATGTAGCGCGTGTGTGCGGTGCCGGTGCGTTCGTCGAAAACGTCCGTCGCGATGTCCTCGAGCGCTCGTTTGCGCAGCACGGCATTCGCTCCTACCCAATACGTGGCGCCGTGGGCCGTGAAGCCCTGGTGGATCACGTACTGGAGGTCGGTGGTTGCCCCCGCCACCCGTTCGGTGCGCGTGGGCGCGCCGAGAACCGAGCTGTAGGGCGTCTGCGCGACCGCGACGGTGGCGTTTTGAGGATCCTCCAGGACGTGAACAAGCCGCAGGGTGTAGCTCGGCGCGAGCAGGCTGTCGGCGTCGAGGGTAAGAACGTAGTCGGGGTCAGGGATGTGCAGCTCGGACCGGTCAGGTGCCACATCGCAAAGCTCATGTCCATCGGCGGTCCGACGCACCGCCAGGTGCCTGCCCATCAGACTGACATAACCGTTGAGGTTCATCGCCTTGTTCGAGGCATGTGACAAGTTGACGTAGCGCTTGCGCTCGAAGGCCGTCACCTCGGCAGCAAACAATCCGTCGAGCTGCCGGTAATGGCTCAGCACCTCATCCCTCTCGGGGTAAGGTCCCCGTTCGAATAGCGCCCGCTGAAACTGCCGGGCGCGAGCCGCATACCGCTCTGCGGGTTCGCGTAGGCACATCTCTACGAACAGAGCCTCCGAGTGACAGCTCATCCGCTCAGATGCGGCCTGGCCTGCGAACCACTCCGATGCGCGGGCGTACAGTGCGGCAAGCCGATGCGTTTCGTCTTCGCCGCTCATTCGCCCGTCGGCCGCGCGCTCCTCCGCTGCCTGCAGTGCAGACATGAAAGGCGCCCTCGCCTTCACCAGAAGGGACTGAACCTGACCTGGCAGGGCCCGCATAGCCGCCAACACCCGCTGATCCTCCTGGCGGTGGGGATGTGGTGGATCGTCGATCAACAACGCCACACGCCGGTTCGGATAATCCTGTAGCGCCGCCGATAGGAGCGTCTGCCAGACGATCTGCGGCTCCTCCTTGTAGGAGGGGATGAGTATCGAGACGGAGGCAGTGCTCCGCCCCGCGAATTCTCGGAGCTCGGCGCTCGAAGCGTGCCGGAAGGCGCTCCGTCGCCGCATGTATCCCAGCCGGGCGAAGAGATAGACAAGCCCGCCGTACACCAGAAGGGTCACGATCATCAGGAATAGGGCCGCCCTTATGAAGTCAAGCGGCGCATGAACATCCGCTAGGGCAGCGAAGCCGTATGTCGTGAGGAAGGCCACGAAGGCCCCGAGCGTCACGAGGATGGCGGCCGAGGACCGGAAGACCTCGGCCCTTACCTGCCTGCCGGCCAGCCCATCGTCCTTCCGGCGCAGAGGGGTGACTTCCTCGTCGAGCGGGGAGTGGACCCGGGCGTGGACGGTGGGATCGCCCGTAGCCGGCGCGCGGCGGGCCTCGTCCGCGAGCGCGGCTTCGTCCGCTCGCTCCTCAACCGCCGCGTTCGCGGCAGCCTGACGCGTAGCTGTGTTCAGCATCATCCTCGGCATCAAGAGAATTGGTTAGCGGGAACGGCTTAGTCCGGGCGAGGGCGCATTTGTCGATCCGCTTTCCTGCATATCGGCACCGACAGGCTTCCCTTCAGGCCCTTCCTCACCGTAGCAACGGCATTGGGACGTCCTGTTAGTGCCATGTTTTGAGCGGTCGCGCCGACGGGGTGGCCCAGCCGATTCTGGATGGCCTGGCTCGACGGCCCGCTGGCTGGCTCGACTCGCCATTCGAAGGCCGGTGGCGGCCACCTCAGACCCCAGTTTCGGCGCTATACTCGTCGGTCCGCCTCGGGGGCCGGATCCGATTCCGGTGCCCGGGAGCGCCCCACGTGGAAAGGAGCCACCTTTCCAGAAGAGGTGCGACGGTCTTTGAAAACTCAACAGCATGCGCACCTTCG
>DAIPIC010000015.1:2345-31551 GCA_036771025.1 Solirubrobacteraceae bacterium | reverse complement strand
ACGTCCTCGACGGCCCGCTCGATGCCGCGCTTGAGCGCCATCGGGTTGGCGCCGGCGGCCACGTTCTTCAGGCCCTCGCGCACGATCGACTGCGCCAGCACGGTCGCCGTGGTGGTGCCGTCGCCCGCCACGTCGTTAGTGGCGGTCGCCACCTCGCGGACGAGCTGGGCTCCTTGGTTCTGGAACACGTCCTCAACTTCGATTTCCCTGGCGATCGTCACGCCGTCGTTGGTGATCGTGGGCGCACCGAACTTCTTGTCGAGGACTACGTAGCGGCCCTTGGGGCCGAGGGTTACCTTGACCGCGTTGGCCACCGCGTCGACGCCCTGCTCGAGCGCCTTGCGTGCCTCCGCGTCGTACTTCAGTTCCTTGTGTGCCATATCGCTTTCGGTTCTCCTAAGCCGTTATTGGACTTTCGCCAGCACGTCGGACTCCCGCAGGACGAGCAGCTCCTCGCCGTCGACCTTGATCTCGGTTCCGCCGTACTTGCTGTACAGGACCTCGTCTCCTTCGGCGACGTCGAGCGGCGTGCGCTTGCCGGTGTCGTCGTTGACCTTGCCGTCGCCTACCGCGAGGACCTTGCCCTTCTGGGGCTTCTCCTTTGCGGTGTCGGGGAGGACGATGCCGCTGGCGGTCTGCTCCTCCTCCTCAATTGCCCGCACGATCAAACGATCGCCGAGGGGCTTTAGCTTCATCTGTTGAAACCTCCGAATGGAAGGAATGGGTGACTCGTTCTGTGGCTTGGCACTCGTAGGCCGAGAGTGCCAGCCACCGCGGACTATAGCTCGTCGCGCCGGGCTTTCAAGGGTCTGTTGGCACTCTCCATGTCGGAGTGCCAGCTCCCAAGGGCGAGGTGCCGCATCGCGCCGGGCGCACTCGCGCGAGTCGCGCAGGTGCGTCCGGAGTGATGTGCGCCTCAGTTCCGGGCGCTGCCCAGCCCCCGGATCCGGTCCCTGAGCTCTGGGGGGTTCTCGATGATCTGCGAGAACCGTACGACTGTGACCGTGTCGTCGAGTGAGACCTTGCGTCCGTAGATCTGCTCCAGGAAGTGGACCATCTCGTCGATGCGCCTGAACTCCGGATTGTCGTGCTCAATGTCCCGGGGCGAGAGGTCCCTGACGCGCTTGACCTCGACCTGATCGATCACCGCGTAGAAGATCTTCTCGCGCGGCGAATGCTGGTAGCCGATCGTGACCAGCACACACTCGTTCTTGCGGTACTTGTGGGACTTGTCGCCCAGCCGAATGGTGGCCGTTTTGCGGCCGCGACGGAGCTGATCGCCAAACACCGACGAGTAGAAATTGAGCACCCGCACCCGCGCCAGCCTACCGGTCCCGTGCCGATCTAGACAATGCCCGCGCCACCATCTCGCGCTCGCCCGAGTAGGTGAGCGTTCGAACCGCCTGCTCGCCACGAATCCACCGCGCGTCCTCGATTTCGTGGTCGTGATCGCGCAGCTCGCCCGAGCGGTATTCGAACAGATAGAAGGCCACGCGCTTGTCCCTCCGGCGGCCCCCGCGGTCGAATGAGTAGCTGACCTCGCCCAGCTTCTCGACCAGGTCCGCTTCCAGGCCGGTCTCCTCCCGGACCTCCCTGCGAGCGGCGACTTCGGGAGTCTCCCCATCCTTCGGGTGGCCCTTTGGCAGGCCCAGGACGCGTTCCCCGGTGGGCGAGCGCTTGACGGGGACTACGACCGCCACGTCGTCGCCCCGGACAACAACTCCCCCCGCCGAGAAGTCAGTAGACGTATCTCTCAAGCGCTTCGGGCTCATGGACCACCAGCTTGCCGCGGCCCTGGGTGATGATCCCCGCCCGCTCCAGCACCGCCAAGAAGCGGCTCGCAGATTCCCTCGAGGAGCCCGCCAGCTGCGCCAACTCGGCCTGGGTGGAGGTGATCAACACATCGCCGTCCGCGGCTCCCTCCGCCCGGGCGGCCTCGACCAGCTGTGACAGCACCGCCGCGACGCGGCTCTGCACCGTCTGGAACGACTGCCGCGTAAGGCGCTCGTTCGTCTCGCGCAGGCGCCGCCCGAGTGACTGCAGAAGCTTCACCGCGATGTCCGGGTGTTCGCGCAGCAACCGGCGCATATCGGTGGCCAGGATCGCGATCGCCTCCACGGACTCGGCCGCCTCGACGGTGGCCGAGCGCCGCTCGTCGTCGAACATCGCCAGCTCGCCGAAGATGTCGCCGGGCCCGAAGTTTGCGAGCGTTATCGACCGGCCGTCGGTGTGCTCGCGGATTGCACGCGCGTGCCCCGCGCGCACGACATAGCAGGTGTTGCTCTCATCACCTTCGCGGAACACGACCTCTCCGGAGTCGAAGTGGCGTGGGACCGCGACCTCGGCCACCCGCTGAAGCTCCTCCGGAGCAAGCGTCGAGAACGCGGGCACGCGGTGTAGAAGCTCTCTCGTCTCCCCGCTAGTCGACGCCATTCCTCCGAGATGTTATTGGCCCTCCCAGTGGGCACCGTGCGCTTCAGGCGCTCAACGTCAGGCGCCGCGGCCCCTCCTGGAAACCGAGGCTTATCAGCAGCGGCGCCAGCGCGGAGGTCATGGCACTTTCGCCGTCAACCTTCTCGAGCCCGATGCGCCTGCCACGGCCGCGCCGCACGTGCGCCACGAGTTCCTCGAGCGCCGGCTCCAACCGCGGGTCGTCGGCGTCCACGAGCGTCTGTAGGGCCCTTCCACCGCGTTCCAGGTACAGAACGGGGTCGCCGCCAGAGACCACGACATAGGCGCCGGCGACGCGGGCGGGTCGACGAGAGCCCTCGCGTTCGGATGACGGCCAGGGCAGAGCGGCGCCGTAGGGCTGGGCGGGATCGATCGCCGAAAGGACGAGCGGCGTAGGGTCGTCGTCGGGCAACCCCCGCAGCCGCTCGATCGCGCCCGGCAGCGCGAACTGCGCTCCGCCCAGTCCCTCGACGAAGTAGCCGCGCCGTGCCATGCCGAGCGTCTCGAGCTGCGAGAGCTCTGAGTAGATGGCCGAGAACCCACCAGCCACCCCTTCGGCCAGGACCTGCTCGCGGGTAACGATTCCGTAGCGCTCGAGCAGCAGCTCGGCCAGCGCCCGGCGCTGTGCAGAGGGATCGGCCTGTGGGGGGAACAGCGGGTCGGTCAGCGACCACCGTCCCTGTAGCTGGGCGGCGGAGCCGGCTCGGCGACGGCCCGCGAAGCGTCCCGTGCGCCGTGAGGCGCCGCCCCCGGCCGCCAGCGACCGCTGCCCGCGGGCCAGGGTCAGGCGCGGTGCGCGCAGAGGCGCAAACGCGTCGTTGGTCGCTATCCCGGACCACACGAGATCCCAGAGTGCCTCCTGGAGCTCCTCGGGCGCAAGGTCCACGTCCATCAGCAGGTCGGTGAAGAAACAGGCGCCCACCGCGAGCCGCTCCCGCACGGCGCTGTGCCGGGGTTCGGCCGGAGCATCTGCGGGGGCCCGGCCGCGAGAGGGCGGCCCCAGCGCGGCCGCGTCCTCGCGGAAGTAGAGAGCCACCCGTCCCGAGTGGCGCCCCAGCGCGCCGGCGCCGACCCAGACCACCTCGCCGCTGGCGCACAGCTGATCCATCCAGGCCGGGGAGTAAGCACCCACGCGGCGCGGCAGCACGTCGCGCTCCCACACCTCGGGCGGCAGCGCCACGGCTTGGAGGGGGACGAGCGCTTCGCGCAGGCGGTCCACTCCGGCCCCGGCCCCCGGATGACGGTCGACCCCCTGCCAAGCGGGCTCAAACCGAGCCAGGGTGCGCTGGTCGGCGGGCTCGATCTCCTTGCGCAGCACCGCCAGTGACGCGCGGCGCAGTCGGCGGAGGACGTCCGGGTCGCACCACTCCCTCTCCGAGCCTCCGGGGCGAAGCTCTCCCCGGACCACGGCGCCGTCCCGCTCCAGCCGCCGCAGCGCGGGCGAGGGATCAATCCCATAGCGGGCGCGAACCTCGGCGGTCGTGAACGGGCCGTGGCTCGCGGCGTAGCGGCGAACCAGCCTCGACAGCGAATGCGGGACGTCATGGAGGAAGGCGTCGGGCAACCCGCCCGGCGGGGGGGCTCCAACGGCGTCTCTATACAGCCCCGCATCCGCGGCGTCGATGAACCGCTCCTCGCCGGCGATCCTGACGCGGGCAGCGCGCGCCTCGGCCTCGAGCTCACGCAGCATCCGATCGGCGTCCAGCCCCTCGAGAACGCGGGCCCCGATCTCCTGGGGGCTGAGGTCGCCGACTCGGCGCAGCACGTCGTGGAGACCGTCGCGACCGGTGGCGCGCATGTGCTCTGAGCAGAATTGAAGGTCGGCTTCAACGGTTGCCAGAGCCCCTGGATCGATCAGGTCGCGGAGCTCCTCCTGGCCCAGCAGCTCGCGCAGGAGATCCCGGTCCAGCGACAGCGCGGCCGCCCGACGCTCGGCGTTCGGGGTGTCCCCCTCATACATGTACGTGGCCACGTAGTCGAACAGCAGGCTCGAGGCGAACGGCGAGGCCGTCGGTGTCTCCACCTCGACCAGCGACACGTCGCCCCGGTGGATCCGAGTGAGCAGCTCAACTAGACCCGGAACATCCAGCACGTCACGAAGGCACTCGCGATAGGTCTCGAGCACGATCGGAAAATCGTCGAACTTCTTGGCCACCTCGAGCAGCGACTGGGACTTCAGCCGCTGCTGCCAGAGCGGTGTGCGCCTGCCGGGTCGCGCCCGGGGGATCAGCAGAGCACGGCCGGCGTTCTCTCGGAAGCGGGCGCCGAACAGCGCTGAGGAGGAGAGCTCGGCCACCACGCGGTCCTCGATCTCGTCGGGCTGGAGCAGCACGAGCTCGGCGTTCGGGGGATCCTCGGCGTCTGGAAGGTGGACGATGATCCCGTCGTCGGAGTAGATGGCGTCTGACTCCAGGCCGAGCTCGTCCCGGATCCGGGCGCTGAGAGCGAGCGCCCATGCCGAGTGGACTCGACCGCCGAACGGGGATAGCACGCATAGGCGCCAATCGCCGATCTCGTCGCGAAAGCGCTCGATCACGATCGCCCGGTCGGAAGGAACGACACGGGTCGCCGCCTGCTGGTCGGAGAGAAACTCGAGCAGGTTCTCCGCGGCCCGCGCGTCGAGCATGTACTCGCGCTCGAGCTTCTCGCCCGGCTGCTCGACCGCCCAGCGAGCAAAGGCCCCGATTGCCTCGCCGAGCTCCTTCGGTCGCCCCACGCCGTCGCCCTTCCAGAACGGGACGGCCCCGGGAAGACCGGGCGCCGGTGTGACGACTACCCGGTCGCGGGTGATCTCCTCGATCCGCCACGTGCTCGCGCCGAGCAGGAACGTCTGGCCCGGTCGGGCCTCGTAGACCATCTCCTCGTCGAGCTCGCCCACGCGGCGGCCGTCGGGAAGCGTGACCGCATAAAGGCCCCGGTCCGGAATCGTGCCGGCGTTGGTCACCGCCAGCTGACGGGCTCCGGGTCGGGCGCGAATCGTGCCCTTGAGGCGATCCCAGACGATCCGCGGTCGCAGCTCTCCGAATTCCGTCGATGGGTAACGGCCGTCGAGCATGTCGAGCACGTTCTCGAGCTGGGTTTGAGACAAATCGGCGTAGGTGTGGGTCCGGGTCACGAGGGCATACAGGTCGGAGACCTTCACCGGGTGGTCGTCTTCGGCGGCCGCGGCGAGGGCCACCATTTGCTGTGCCAGCACGTCGAGCGGGTTGCGAGGGACCACCGTCGTCTCGATTTCGTTTTCCTGCATTCGCTTGGCCACCACCGCGCACTCGAGCAGGTCGGCCCTGAACTTCGGGAAGATCCTCCCGCGGCTCACCTCGTCGACGGAGTGACCTGCCCGGCCCACTCGCTGCAGTCCGCGGGCCACTGACTTCGGCGACTCCACCTGGATCACGAGATCGACAGCGCCCATGTCGATCCCCAGCTCGAGCGACGAGGTCGCGACCAGGCATGGCAGTTTTCCGGCCTTCAGCAGCTCCTCCACCACGGTCCTCTCCTCCGGGGCGAGCGAGCCGTGGTGGGCACGGGCGATTTCGCGCGGGGGCCGCCCGGCCTCCTCGTCTTCCTTTGCCGCCAGATCGTTGAGCCTCAGCGCCAGGCGCTCGGCGCTGCGTCTGGCGTTGACGTAGAGGATCGTCGAGCGGTGGCTGCGGATCAGCTGCAGGAGCTCCGGGTAGATCGCGGGCCAGATGGAGCGCCGGGTCGGCTCGCCACCGGCCAGGGGGTCGAGGCCGGGCGCAGGGTCGGCGTCCGGTTCGGCCATCGACTCGACCGGCACCCGGATCTCGAGGTCGAGCACCTTTCGCATTCCCGCGTCCACGATCCGGCACCTGCGTGCCGGGCCGACCATGAACCGGCCCACCTCCTCGAGCGGTTTCTGGGTCGCCGACAGGCCGATCCGTTGGAGGTCTGTCCCGGCGGCTTCTACCAGCCGCTCCAAGGTGAGCGCCAGGTGCGCGCCCCGCTTGGAGGAAGCGACCGCGTGTATCTCGTCGACGATGCACCAACGCGCGCCGTAGAAGATGTCCTGCGCGCGGCTCGTGAGCATCAGATAGAGGGATTCGGGCGTGGTGATCAGGACGTCCGGCGGCTTGCGGACCATCGCCTGGCGCTCGCGCTGGGGCGTGTCGCCCGTGCGCACAGCGACCGTCAGGCCGGCGCCGATTCCCTTCGTTGGCGCGCGCAGATTGCGCTCGATGTCATAGGACAGCGCCTTGAGCGGAGAGACGTAGACGAGGCTGGTGCCACCGTGACGGTTGCGCCCCGCATCCGGGGCCACCCCCGGCCCGTTCGACTCGCCTGGCTGGCTAGCCAGCCGGTCGATGGCCCACAGGAATGCGGCCAAGGTTTTGCCGGATCCGGTCGGGGCGCTGATCAGGACGTGATCGCCCGAGGCGATCGCCGGCCACGCCTGCTCCTGGGCGGGCGTGGGCCCGGCGAACGCCTGGCGGAACCACTCACGGGTTCGGGGACTGAAGCAGTCAAGCGGATCGGACGACATTCCTCCGATCGAGCCTAGCGGCCGCCTACACGGCGATCTCGGCTTCCGCGGTAGCGGCTAGGGCGTTGCTCGGGGTGCCGCGACGGAGGGCGGTTGCCGCAGCCATGAACGCCGCGGACAGGATCAGGAACGCTCCTCCAGTGCCGAGTACCGGGGTGGCTCCCACGAGCCATCCGACCGCCAGCATCGGCCCCACCCAGCGCGGCATCGCCTCAGCGCGGTACCAGTCCGTCGCAAGCAGCACGATCCCGATCAGGGTCCCAAGCATTGCTATCGGGTACAGCGGCCCAGCGGTGTCGGTCGTTCCGCTGGCCAGAGTCACGGCGCCATCGACGGCAAGTGCAGCTAGCGCAATGATGGCGATGGACATACCGGCTGTTGCGGCCCGACCGTCACGTCTGCTGTAACTCGTGTGCAGTGACGACAGGACCCACAGCACCGCCGCAACGGCTGGGAAGATCGTCGTCGTCAGCACGTACTCCCGCCAGGTATGCAGCGCATGTTCCGAAGCGGGGTTCGCGGCGATGTCGAACACCGCGATCACGGCGAAGACGCCCGCCGCGGTGATCAGTGCCGCGGTCGGGTTGCGGCGCAGGTTCCAAAGTCTCCGGCTCATCTGAAGAGGCTCCTTTGTTGGAGTTGCACAGTGGCACCGAGGCTAAGTTCCGCGGCTGCGGATTTCGTCGGGCTGCGCGGTGATCTTCGGTCCCCCTAAGGGATGACCAAATGTCCCTCCGCGAGCGGATGCGCAGAGCGGGCGCTGGATCTATCGTGCGCGCTATGGCCACGATGCTGTGGCAATGGGCGCGCATCCCGGGGCGCACCGGGCTCGGCGGCGACCGGCTGATAGCCGTCGCGTTGGCGGCCGGCATGGCTGGTGCGGCCCTGGGCACCGGGCACGCGTCGCTCGGGGCCAGAACCGGGGCCGCGATCGCGAGCGCCGGCTTGCTGGTCCTCGTACTGCGACGTCGCCGCCCGCTGCTGGTGGTGGTGGTGGCGTTCTCCCTCGTGTTCGTCCAGGAGCTCATCTCCCCTCATGCCTACGGAGTCGCGTCGTTCCTGGCGATCATGGTCGCCACCTATTCGCTCGGAGCGCATGGGTCGAGGCTGTCGCTCGCCGCGGGGATAGTGCTCAGCGCCGGCGGCGTCGCGATCGGGCACGCCCTGGGGGAGAAGACCAACCACTCCGATGTGTCTTCCGATGCCTTCTTCCTGCTCATCCTCGTGGTGGGGCCGGTTCTGGTGGGCCGCCTCGTCCGCGCCCGGTCAGATCTCGCCGGTCGACTGCGCGACGCGACCAAGCGTCTCGCGGCCGCGCGGTCGGAACGCCTGAGCGCGGCGCTCGCGGCGGACAGAGAGCAACTCACCGAGACCATCGACGCGGCCCTCCTGGAGGGGCTGGCGCCGATGGTCGCGCACGCCGAGTGCGCGACGCTGGCTCAGGTGAGCGCACTCGAGCAGATCGCTCGGGCGCTTCTGTCGCGAATGCGGACTCTGCTCAAGGATCTGCGGAGTGGCGAGGAGGCGCGCGAGCCGGCGGGGTCGATCACCGAGCTTCACACCCGTGTTCAACGAGCCATCGAGGCTGAGGCCGCGCTGGTTGCGTCGCCCCGTGCCGATGCGGCGCTGCCCGGCTCGCCCGGCACAGACGTCACGCGGCCAAGGCGTTGGGCGTTGCTCTCGACGAGAGCGATCGACGGAGGGCTGACAATCGTGGCCGCTGTCGTGACGGCGGGCCTGCTCGCGAGCACGGTCGACGCCACAGCGCTTCACGGTCCGCGATGGGCCGAGGGACTGCTCGGCGTTGCGGCTGGTGCGCCGATCGCGTTCGCTCGGCGGTTCGCGCTGCGGGCGACCGCAGTGTCGGTCCTCAGTGCGTTTGCATACGTCGCGCTGGCACGTCCGGGCGATCCCACCTCCGGGTGGTTGCCTACGGGCGCGCTGATCGTGTTCCCGTTCGCCCTCGGGGCTACGTGTGCCCTTCGGACAGCGGCCGCTGGGCTAGTGCTGTGCCTCGCGCAGGTGCTGGGCCTAGGGGCGGTGGATGCGGCCGTGAAACTCGATTCGACGACGGTCGGTCCTGGCGTAGCGCTGGCCGTAGGTGCCTGGGTGGCGGGTCGGGTGCTGCGCGACCGCACGCAGCTGCTCGGATCGCTCGCAGACACCGCCGTGGGAATCGAGGATGAGCGTGAACGACTGGCGAAATCGGCCGTCGCAGCCGAGCGGGCGAGGGTCGCACGAGAACTGCATGACGCGGTCGCGCACGCGATGACCGTGATCGTGCTCCAGGCGGGAGCGGCCCGCCGGGTTTGGCAGACCGATTCTCGGCTGGCGCGCGAACACGCAACCGCGCTGAGGAACACTGTGTCTGAGGTGATCACGGAGCTCCGCGGGATGCTGGTGGCGCTCGGCGATGGCGAACGCCGAGAGGGGACGCCAGGCGTTGAGCGACTGGTGAAGTGGGCGGAGCGCTCAGGAATGCACGTCGAGCTCGAGACCGGCGGCGATCGGTCGCAGATCGAGAGTGCCGTCGAACACACCGCCTACCGGGTTTTGCAGGAGGCGCTGACCAATGCTGCTCGCCACGCGCCCGGTGCGGACGTGCTCGTCCGACTCCACTTCGAGCGCTCGGGGCTGATGGTCGAGATCACCAACGGGGCTCCTGCGCTGGTGCCACGGCATAACGAAGGAGCCGGACACGGGCTGCGAGGAATGCGTGAGCGCGTCGAGGGACTGGGCGGAAGCCTCTCTGCCCGCCGCGAGCCGGCGGGAGGTTTCGCAGTCAGCGCATGGCTGCCGTGCACATGACGATCCGGGTTCTCCTGGCCGACGACCAGCCACTCGTGCTGGCTGGCCTGCGCACGATTCTCGACTCGGAGCCAGACATCGAAATCGTGGGAGAAGCGCAGAACGGTCGCAGCGCCATCTCGATGGCCCGCGAGCTTCGACCCGACCTGGTGCTGATGGACGTCCGCATGCCGAACATGGACGGGCTGGCCGCGACGCGCGAGCTGACCGCCGCAGGCTCGCAGGAGCCGCCAATCCGGGTCGTGGTCCTGACCACCTTCGACCTCGATGAGTACGTGTACGAGGCATTGCGGGCCGGCGCGAGCGGCTTCCTGGTCAAGGACCTCCCGGACCACGAGCTGATCGCCGGGGTCCGGGCCGCGGCGAGCGGCGACAACACGCTGGCCCCTTCGGTCATCGAGCGGCTGATCGATACCTACACCCGCCGCCCTCCGAAGCCCGAGCTCCCGCCCGGAGCCGACGAGCTCACTCCCCGTGAGCTCGAGGTCTGGCAGCTCATGGCCCGAGGGCTCTCGAACAGCGAGATCGCGTCCGAGCTCATCGTCGGCGAGGCGACCGTGAAGACCCATGTGGCCCGGATCATCTCCAAGCTGGGCGTGCGGGACCGGATCCAGGCGATCGTGCTCGCCCATCGGAGCGGCTTAGTTTGATGTCGCGTCCGGGCTCATGAACGCCACCGCCTCGCTCAGGCCCGCCGACTCGCGCAGGGTCGCGATCCGCCGTCCCGGTTGAACGGCGTCGCGGACGGAACCCAGGTGCTCGCCGAGCCGGTCCGCCAGCGCGTCCAGGTCATCGACGACGACGACCAGGCCCCAGAAGCGCGCGGGGCCGGCCGCGTCCTCCTCGCCCTCGACCAGTTCCAGGATCGCCGGGCCAAGCCGCCGGAATCCCATCTGTCGCCCGTCTGGCCTCCGGACCACCCGACGAAGAGTCATGCCCACCGCTTCCAGCGCGGCAGCGGTGCGGTCGAAGTCCGGAGTGGCCACGACGACGTGGTCGAGGGCGATGGCGCCGTTAGGGTGCTCGGCCCGCGGGGGTGGTGCCAGCTGCTCGCCGACAGAGGTCGGCAGCCCGTCGATCTCTCGGGTCTCCGGCGGGATGCCCGTCAGCGTCCAGCCCGTGATGCCCCGTCCGTCGGCGCCCGGCACCAACCCGACGCCACCCAGGTCCAACGCGCCGCCGCGAAGGCTGAACCCAAGCGCCTCCCACAGCGCGGGTGGGTCGGCGAGCGTGAGCGCACTGAGCTCCGGCCTCACCGAGCCAGCTCCCGGGCCCGGGCGAATACCTCGTCCAGCATGGCCTCGGTGAGCTTCCCGGTGAATGTGTTCTGCTGGCTCGGGTGGTAGCAGCCGAGCAGGTGGAGCTCGCCGAGTTCCACCGCGACGCCGTGCCCGAACCTGGGCCGGGGTCGCGGCCGGGGGCCTCCCCGGGCCACCAGCGCGCGCAGCGCCACGTCCCAGGCGAAATTGCCCAGGCAAACGATCACCCGAACCGAACCGAGCAGACCCAGCTCGCGGATCAGGTATGGCAGGCAGTTGTCGCGCTCTGCGGGGGTCGGTCTGTTTGCCGGCGGGGCGCAGCGGACGGCGGCCGTCACGTAACAGTCCGACAACCTCAGCCCGTCGTCGCGGGCCACTGACTGGGGCTGATTGGCAAATCCAGCTCGCCACAGCGCTGCGAACAGCCAGTCGCCCGAGCGGTCGCCGGTGAAGATGCGCCCCGTCCGGTTGCCACCGTGCGCGGCCGGAGCCAGCCCCAGGATCAACACTCGGGCCGCGGGGTCCCCGAAGCCCGGCAGCGGCCGCCCCCAGTACCGCTCCCCCGCGAAGGCGGCGCGCTTCTCCCTCGCGGTCTGCTCGCGCCACGCCACCAGGCGCGGACACAGACGGCAGGAGATCACCTCTCGCTCGAGGTGTCCCAGCGAGTCGGAACCCCCACTCAAGAGCTGCGGGCGAGCACCCCGCCGATCAGGCGCTCGATCACCGGCCCCAGCTCGAACACATCCTCGGGCTCGCCAAGCCGGACGTGGCGGGAGACCAACTCGGTGATTCCACCCACGATCGCGTAGGAGTCATAGGGCGACGCGAATCGGGGGCTCAGCCCCCGCCTGGCCGCGGCCCCGTTCTCTGCGTCCAGGATGGCCGCAAACAGCTGCATGCCCTGGTCACGCTTGGCCATCGCTTTGGGACCGGCGCCCACGATCTCGACCAGCAGCGTGCGCGCAAATTCGGGGTGATCGGCGATCGATTGCAGATAGGCGCGACTGCCGGCATGCATGCGCGCCGCGGCGTCGCCGCGGCCGGCCGAGCGCGCGGCCTTGGCCATCGCCTCGGCCACGACCTCATTCGCGCGGTCGACCAGCGCCAGCATGCACGCCAGCTTGTTGGCGAAGTGGGCGTAGAAGGTCGCCTTGGACATCCCCGCTCGGCGTGCGATCGAAGCCGCGCTGGCGGCCGCGTACCCGTGCTCGGCGAACTCCTCGGCCGCGGCTCGGAGCAGGCGCTGACGCTGCAGCGGCAGGCGCACTTCCGGCGGCGGGGCGTGCCGGCCGCGAGCGGCTCGAACCTCGGTGGGGTGGGCCATCTCAGGCCCTGAGGGCTCTCCCGTACTGGCGCTCGTAGTACTCGCGATACGCGCCCGAGCGGATCGGCTCCCACCACCATGAGTTGTTCCGGTACCACTCCACGGTGCGCTCCAAGCCCTCGGCGAACCGTACCCGAGGCTCCCAGCCCAGCGCCACCAGCTTCTCGGACGAAAGCGAGTATCGGCGGTCGTGCCCCGGGCGATCGGGCACGAACTCAATCAGCGATTCGTCCGCGCCGGTCAGCTCGATGATCTTGCTGACCGCCTCCAGGTTCTCGCACTCGTCCGGGCCCCCGCAGTTGTAGGCCTCGCCGGCCGCGCCGCGCGCCAGCGCCTGCCCGATCCCGCGCGCAAAGTCCTCCACGTACAGCCAGTTGCGCACATTTCGTCCGTCGCCGTAGACCGGCAGTGGATCACCGGCAAGCGCGTTGAGAATCATCAGGGGGATCAGCTTCTCGGGATATTGGTAGGGGCCGTAGTTGTTCGATCCCCGGCAGATGACGGCCTCCAGCCGGTAGGTGTGGAAGTAGCTGGCGACCAGCAGGTCGGCGCCGGCCTTGGTCGCGCTGTACGGGGACGACGGTGTCAGGGGCGAGGTCTCCGTAAACGAGCCGGACTCGATCGAGCCGTAGACCTCGTCTGTGGAGACCTGCACGTATCTGAGCCCCCGTTCTCTCGCCGCCTCCAGCAGGACGTGCGTCCCCTGCATGTTCGTGACGATGAAGGCCTCCGCGCCGGAGATCGAGCGGTCGACGTGCGTCTCCGCCGCGAAGTTGACGATCGCGTCACACCCGTCGATGGCGTCGGCGACGGCGACCGGGTCCTCGATTGCTCCGTGCACGAAACGGATGCGGTCGAGGACATCGTGAAGGTTTTCGCGGCGGCCGGCGTAGGTCAGCTTGTCGAGCACGGTGACCTCGTCGCCCTGCTCGGCCAGGCGTAGCCGTACGAACGTGGAGCCGATGAAACCGGCGCCGCCGCAGACCAGCAGTCTCATCACGCAACCACCCGGAGAGCCATGAATTCGCCAAGCCCCTGCCGCCAGTCGGGCAGCGTCGGAACCTCCGCGCGCTCGGAACGCAGGACGCTGTTGGCGGGTCGGGGCGCGGGCCTTGCCATCTCGCCTGTCGTGCCCGGCTTGACCTGGGTGGGCAATTGGGCACGGGCGACGATCTCCCGTGAAAACTCAAACCATGAGCACTGTCCGCCGGCGGCGACGTGCACGACGCCGGGCACGCGCCGGCTGCCGCCCAGGTCGATCAGGGCCCGCGCCAGATGCCCGGTGAAGGTCGGACAGCCGACCTGATCGGCGACCACGGTCAGCTCGTCCCGCTCCGCGGCCAGGCGCAGGATGGTCTTCGGAAAGCATCGACCGGAAACGCCGAACAGCCACGAGCTGCGCACGATCGTGTGCCGATCGGGAGCCTCGCGCGCGACCGCAAGCTCGCCCTCGAGCTTTGAGCGCCCGTACTGCGACAGGGGCGCCACGGGATCCGATTCGACATATGGCCCTGCCTTCGAGCCGTCGAAGACGTAATCGGTCGAGACGTGAACGGTCCAGGCCCCACAGCCCGCCGCCGCCCGGGCCACGTTGGCGGCCCCCGCCTCGTTAACCCTCATCGCGGCCTCAGGCGAGCCCTCGGCACCATCCACGTCGGTCCAGGCAGCGCAGTTGATGACCAGGTCCGGTCCCGCCCGGCGCGTCGTGGCCTCGACGGCCGCGCCGTCGGTGATGTCCAGCCGCGCGCGGTCATAGGCAAGCACCTCGAGCCCGGCTTCGGTCGCCGCCCTGCAAACGTCCGTCCCGAGCATGCCGCCTGCCCCTGTGACCAGGATCCGCATCGGCGGCAAGGGTACGCAAACGGGGGGCGGTGGGTCGGACGCCTCCTGCCCGTCAAGCCGGCGCGGATCCGGGTTACCCACGTCATACTCAGGCCGTGCGCTGGGCCAGCTTGAAAGCCTCAGCGGTCGCGGCGACCGGCGCGTGGCTCATCGCCGGTTGCGGCACCGTAGGCGGGGCCGGCACGACCGCCCGCACCCCGACGTTTGCCTCACCCACCGGCCACTCTCACCCCCAGGCGGTCCAGCCGGTTGCGGGCGCAGCCCCGGCGGCGAGCGATACCCCGGCCACTCCGGATCAGGTAAGCGTGGGACCCCCCGCCGGCGGCGGCTCGCTCCCGCAGCCGCAGTCCCTGAGTCAGGTGCGAGCCGAGCTTCGGGCCAGCGGGCTGGCTGGCAACGCGACCAACGCGACCATAACGCCGGATGGCCTGGCTCTCGCGCCCAGCGGCGCGCCGGCCGTCGTTCAGCAGATCATCAACGCGGGCAATCAGATCGCCCATCTCCCCTACCGGTTCGGCGGCGGCCATGCGACATACCAGGACAACGCATATGACTGCTCCGGATCGCTGAGCTTCGTGTTCATCGAGGCCGGGATCCTCAACACCACGGTGGATTCGGGCGAGCTGATGAACATGGGCGACCCCGGGCCGGGCAAGTGGGTGACGATCTACGCCAACGCCGGCCACACCTTCATGTACGTGGCCGGGCTGCGGTTCGACACGGTGGCGCTGGCGGCGACCGGGAGCCGCTGGTCGAATCGCTCCCCAGAAGAAGGCACCGGCGGATTCGCCGAGCGGCACCCGCCGGGGTTGTAAGCGGGGCTCCGCCCGCCGCGGGGCCGGCGCCGCCGCGGGGCCGAGGCTTCAGCGGCCCCCTCGAGAGCTGAAGTTCTCCCCAACGACCGCAGCGCTCGCCGGCCTTGGGGAGATACGCATGGGGAGGCTGCTCAATTCACCAAGCCAGAACGGCGTGCGCCGCTTTGGGGACTTATGCATGTTCGGTCGCGGCGTCGGACGGGTGTCCGGTCGCGGCCTCGGACGGGTGTTCGGTCGCGGCGTCGGACGGGGCGAGGGCGTCAGGTCGCGGTCGCCTGCACCGGCTCTCGCGCCGGGTAGGTGGCGAAGTCGCGGCTCCTGATCAACGCCAGGGCCAGGACGGCACCGACGAACGCCACCACGGCTGCCACCACCAATATGTCGTTGAGCGCCCCGGCGAATGCGCTGTGAAAGGCGTGGGTGGCCGCCGCTCGCTGGCCTGGCGGCACATTCGCCAGGACGCTTTGGGCGCCGCCGCCGGCGACGGCGTGGGCGACGGAATGAGCATGAGCCGCGACGGGCGTGCCCGCGAGCTGCGGCGCCAGCCTGCTCGCGAGCTGCGTCTCGAAGATCGCACCGAGCGCAGCGATCCCGGTGGCGATGCCCACCTGGCGGAAGGTGGAGTTGATCCCTGACGCCATCCCGCTGCGCTCCGGCGGGACGACACCGATGGCGGTCGACGCCAGCGGCGGGTTGATGAGCCCCACGCCGGCGCCGGCGACGATGAACCCGGCCAGCAATGCGGTCCAGTGCGAGGAGGCGTTCAGCCCGCTCATGAGGAACAAGCCGCCGCCCACGAGCGCAAGCCCAGCGCTCAGCAGGAGGCGGACCGGGACGCGCTCCGTGAGGTTTCCTGCCACCGCGGCCACGACGAACATCACCAGCGTCGTCGGCAGGAAGCGGAGGCCCGTCTGCAGCGGCGAGAGACCCAGGATCGTCTGCAGGAACAGCGTCAGGTAGAGGAACATCGCGAACATCGAGGCGGAGACCGCAAACGCGACCACTCCAGCCCCGGTGAACGTCGGTTTGCGGAACAGCGAGACGTCGAACATGGCGTTCTCCTGGACCATCTGCGAGACGACGAACAGCGCCAGGAGGACCAGGGAGGCGGCGAACAGCGACACGACCGTCGTGCTGCCCCAGCCCAGAGTGTCGCCGCGGATCAGGGCCAGCACGAGCAGGAACAGCGCGACTGTGAACAGTGACGTGCCGATCCAGTCGATGCGCTTGCCGGTGGGGGCCCGGGACTCGCGCACTCGCGCCATCGTTAGGGCGGCGGCCCCGATGCCGATGGGGACGTTGATGAAGAAGATGGATTCCCACCCCAGGGAGTCGGTGAGCGCTCCTCCCAGAAGCGGTCCGATCGCCACCGCGGCGCCGGTGGTGGCGCCCCAGATTCCGAAGGCCGTGCCGCGCTCGCGCCCGTGGAACTCCTGAGCCAGCAGCGCGAGCGAGGTCGAGAACATGATCGCCCCGCCGATTCCCTGGCCGCCGCGAGCCAGGATCAGGAACAGCGCGCTCGGAGAGACGGCGCAGAGAAGCGACGTGAGCGCGAACAGCACCAGCCCGGTCGTGAACACGAGCCTTCGGCCGATGAGGTCAGCCAGTGACCCGGTGGTCAGCAACAGAGATGCCAGGGTCAACGCGTAGGCGTCGACCACCCACTGGATGTCCGAGAAGCTGGCCTTGAGGCCGTGCGCGATCTTTGGCAGCGCGACATTGACGATCGTGATGTCCAGCAGCAGCATGAAGATCGCCACGCAGACGACGACAAGCGTCCACCACTTACGCTCCATAAGCCTCGATCCTAGCTGGGCCGCTCGCGAACGAAACGGGTGAACCCGACGGGCGCCGTGGGTCGCTCGCGAACGAAACGGGTGAACCCGACGGGCGGCTAGGCCCGCCCGTAGACGGGCACGGCGGGTCCGCTCATCGGGTCCGCGTCCTCCGAGAGCAGGAAGGAGATGACGCCGGCGATCTCGGCCGGCTTGACCCACCGCTCGTGATCGGCCTCCGGCATCGCGCCGCGGTTGGCCGCCGTGTCGATCACGCTCGGGAGGATGACGTTACAGCGGACGCGATCGTCGCGATACTCGGTGGCCACCGCCTGGGCGAATGCGATCACGGCCGCCTTGGACGCGACATAGCCCGCCGCGCCGGAGAACGGCTGCAGCGCGGCGCGGGTGCCGACGCATACGATCGAGCCGGCGCCCGCCTCGATCAGATGCGGCAAGGCCGCCTGCGTCACGAGGAAGGTGGGACGGAGGTTTAGCCGAAACTGCGCCGTGAAGTCCTCGACCGGGGTCTCGTGCACCCGCCCGCCGGCCGCGAACCCGCCCACCAGGTTGACGACGCCGCGTAGCGGCGCCGCGGGCACCGCCGTGGCGGCGTCGAGCAGGCTCTTTACGGACTTGGGCTCGAACAGGTCGGCATTCATGAGCTCTAGCCCGTCGCGGGGAGGCAACCGCTCGAGCTCCCGCTCGACGACCCACGGCACGCACGCTCGCCAGCCGTCCGCGATCAGCCGCTCGACCACGGCTGATCCGAGCCCGCCCGTTCCGCCGGTGACGATCGCTGTTCGCTCCATGAGGCTGCCGTCCGGGTGCCACTTTATCTTCGGCCGCGATGCAAGTTCGGGAATTTTCCGATGGTTGTGACATCGCCCAGCCGCTGCTGGTGCGCGACGTGGAGCTGCGGTCGCGCCGCGACGGCGGGGAGTACCTGAAGGTGCTCCTGGGAGACCGAACGGGCAGCGTTCCGGCAGTGATCTGGGACGAGGTGCAATCGGCGCGAGAGCTGTGCCTGCCGGGCCAGGTGGTTCACGCCACCGGCCGCTATTGCGTGCATCCCCGCTACGGCCCGCAGCTCGCGATTCAGTCCGTCCGCGCCGCTCAGGACGGCGAATTTGCCCCCGAGCAGCTAATGGATGGACCACCAAGGGACCCCGATCAGATGGAGGCCGACCTCCGGGAGCTCCTCCGCACCGTCCAGAACCCGCATCTGCGCAGGCTGCTCGGGCTGGTATTCGGCTCTGGCTCGCCCGTGTGGGCCCGGTACCGCGAGGCCCCGGCCGCCAAGCACTACCACCAGGCCTATCGCCACGGGCTGCTCGAGCACTGCTTGACCGTGGCCCAAGCCGTCAGTGCCCTGTCGGCGATCTTCCCCGGAATCGACCGAGACGTGGCGGTGACGGGTGCGCTCCTGCACGACATCGGCAAGCTCGAGGCGTACGACCTCGAGGGCGGCGCGATCGCGATGTCTCATCGCGGCCGCCTGCACGGCGAGATCCCGCTCGGCTACTACCGGGTGAGGCGGGCTATCGAGCGCCTCGACGGCTTTCCCGGAGAGCTCGAGGAGGCGATCCTGCACATCATCCTCAGCCACCACGGCGCGCTCGAGCACGGCAGTCCCGTGGTTCCGTGCACTCGGGAGGCGACGCTCGTGCACATGATCGACAACCTCGGGGGGCGGCTGGGGAGCTTCGATCGGATCGAGAAGCAGCTGCCGGCCGGCGAGCAGTGGTCGGCCTACGACAAAGCGCTCGGCGGGGGCGCCTATTTCGCCGCCCGCGCCGAATCGGAGCGCCAGGCGGCCTAACGCGCAACATCGCGCCCGACGGCGCGTAACAGCTTCGTCACAAGCGGTGACAAATGGCCGCAAATAGCGTCGCGATGGCGCTGTGGGACCGTAGCCGCCGATTACAGTTGGCGACGTGGCAAAGGACACCGAAAAGTTGATCCGCCAGCTGTCGCTGATCTCCTATCTGATGGCCGAGCGCCGGCCCGTGACCGCCCCCGAGATCAGGCGCGACGTGGAGGGCTACAGCGTGATGAACGAGGACGCGTTCGCCCGGCGCTTCTACGCCGACCGCTCGGAGCTCGAAGCGCTGGGGATCGTGCTCACGGTGGAGAAGCCGGTCGACGGCCAGGTGGAGCAGGAGACCTACTCGCTGGCGCCCGAGAACTTTCACCTACCGCCGATCGAGTTCACCGACGAGGAGCTGGCGGCGCTGCGTACCGCGCTGCAGCTCCTGGATGGAGAGTTTGCGTATGCCGAGCCGCTGCGCCTGGCACTGCAACAGATCGCCTGGGGTCGTCCGAGCCCCCTCACCGCCGCCGAGCAGCACACGGTGGGCCTCGGGCTCACCGGCTCCGCGGGCGGACACGAGCTCTCCCAGCGGCTGGCAAAGATCGAGACCGCGATCTTCCGCCGCAAGACGATCGTGTTCGACTACTACACGATGGAGCGCGACGAACTCGCTACCCGTCGCGTCGATCCCTATCAGCTGCTCTACCAGGGGGGCCAGTTCTACGTGGTCGGGCGCTCCCACGAGCGAGAGGCGATCCGCGTCTTTCGGCTGTCGCGGATCCGGGGCAAGGTGGGGTACGCAACGAAGGCCGAGCACGACTTCCAGCGCCCGGGAGACTTTGACCCCCGCGCGTACGCCAACCGGATCCAGTGGCAGTTCGGCGACCCGATCGGGACCGCCGAGGTCTGGATCTCGAGGCGGATCGCGTGGCAGATCGAGCGCCACTTCGGCCGTTACGGGGAGGTGCGCGACGCCGACCAGGACGGAGGAGCCGTTGACTCCGTTGGCGGGGACGGCGACGAGAACGACGCCAAGCTGTTCGTCACCCCTTACGCGAACGCCCGTCAGCTCATCGCCTGGGTGCTCGGCCTCGGCGAGAACGCCAGGCTGATCGGTCCACGCGAGCTCGAGGACGAGCTGCTCTCGCGCGTGAAGTTGCTCGTGGATCGGCATACGGGCGACCCCGACGTCGCTCCGGCTCTAGGCGCCGCCGGCGGTCGCAGCCCGACGCGCGGCGCGGAGCCCGCCGAGGAAGGCTCGAATGGCCACCATCCCGACGCCGCCATCCGTCCCGAGCGGTTCGCCCGCCTGGTGACGCTGGCGAGCATCCTGATCGACGCCGGGCGCGCCGGACACAGCCTGTCTGTGGCCGAGATCTGCGCACGGCTAAACGTCTCTGAACAGGAGCTGCGAGAAGACATCTCGGTGCTGAACGTCGTCAACTTCGGCGCGGGCACCTACGTGCTTTATGCCGAGGTAGGCGACGACGGGATGATCGAGGTTGACCCGGAGCCCTACGGCGACTCGTTCGCGCGTCCGGCGCGGCTGCTGCCGGTGGAGGCCAAGGCGCTGATCGCGGCGATCGACCTGATCGGCGAACACATCCCCGCCGGGTCCCTGGCTTCGGTGCGCGAGAAGGTGGTGGCCGCCCTGGGCGAGGATCCCTCGCACGAAGGCCTTCAGATGGCTCCCCCGGCCGGAGATGACGCCACGATTTCCCGGCTCGTGTCTCAGGCGATCGCCAACCGGGAACTGTTGTCGATCGAGTACTACAAGGAGAACGAGGACGAGTTCGCCACCCGGCTGATCGAGCCCTATGCGCTGATCAACGGTCGCGAGGGCTGGTATGTGACGAGCTATGACCGGGATCGCGAGAACGTGCGTCACTTCCGGCTTGATCGCATCAAGTCGGCTACGCCGACCGGCGAGCGGTTCGATCCCCGCCCGGAGATTGATCCCGTGGCCGACGTCGATGGCTGGCCCCGGACCGGAGAGGTACCGGCATCGAGGCGGGCCCGCGTCTGGATTTCGCCCGAGCGAGCGCGGTGGGCGCGCGAGGAGCGGACCGTCGAGGCGGAGCTCGAGGACGGTTCGGTGATCGTGGAGCTCGCGTTCGCAGGGGTCGATTGGCTCGTGCGTGAGGTACTCAAGGAGGCCGGCGATGCCGTGGTGCTGGAGCCGGCAGACGTCCGGGAGGCGGTCCGTGCCGCGGCGGAGAAGATAGGCGCCGCCGCCGGGGTCTCGCCGGCTTGAGCTCCGGCGGCAGCTCCGGACGGACGTGAGCTCTGGGGTCGGTGCTCAGTATGAGCCGGCGCGAGCAGATCAAGATGAGCGACGAGGAGGTCGCTGAGCTCCTCGATCGGCAGCGAGTCGTGATCTGCGCCACCCTTGGGCCGCGCGGCTGGCCGCACCTGATGCCCCTTTGGTACGTGGTCCGGGCCGGGGAGATTTGGGCCTGGACATACGCCAAGTCGCAGAAGGCCCGCAACCTGGAGCGTGACCCGCGGGCCACGCTTCAGCTCGAGGAGGGAGAGCAGTACCACGAGCTGCGCGGAGTGATGATCGAGGCCGGGGCCACGATTCACCGCGACGTGGAGGTGGTGGCGGAGGTGGGAGCGGAGATCTACGGTCGCTACGGTGCCGGAGCACCGGACGAGGGGTTTGCCGAGGCGATCCGAGCCCAGGCGGCGAAGCGCATTGCGCTCCAGTTCAGTGCCCAGCGTGTGGCCAGCTGGGACCACCGAAAGCTCGGTGGCTTGTACTAGTGCGGCCCTCCACGGGTAGCGTCACCCGTTCCAATAAGACGGTGCCTGCCGCGGGAGGACAGTACGCTTCGACCGCGTGCAAGACCTGAAAGGGCTGATCCTGTCCGGCGGCAAGGGCACGCGGCTGCGCCCCATCACCCACACGAGCGCCAAGCAGCTCGTCCCCGTCGCCAACAAGCCGGTGCTGTTCTACGGGATCGAGGCAATGGCCGAGGCCGGGATCGAGGACGTGGGGATCATCATCGCTCCCGAGACGGGCGAGGAGGTGAAGGCCGCCGCTGGAGACGGCTCGCGCTTCGGCGTCAAGCTCACCTACCTGCCCCAGGACGAGCCACTTGGGCTGGCACACGCCGTCCTGACGGCGGAGCAGTTCCTGGGCGACTCGCCCTTTGTCATGTATCTCGGGGACAACCTGCTTCAGGGCGGAATCGTGGATCTCGTCGCCGCCTTTCGCTCATCCGGACCCGATGCTCTGATCCTGCTCACCGCGGTCCCTGATCCGGAGCACTACGGCGTCGCGGAGCTGAACGATGGAAGGGTTGTGCGACTGGTGGAGAAGCCGCTCGAGCCCAAGACTGACCTCGCGCTGGTGGGCGTCTACATGTTCACGCCGGCTGTCTACCAGGCCGCCAAGTCGATCAAGCCGTCGGGACGGGGCGAGCTCGAGATCACAGATGCGATCCAGCAGATGGTCGATCATGGACTGCGGGTCGAGCCCCACATCGTCAACGGCTGGTGGAAGGACACCGGTCGGCTAGAGGACATGCTCGCCGCCAACCGCCTGGTGCTGGACACGATCGACAGCCGCGTCGAGGGGGAGCTGGCGGAATCACAGGTAGACGGGCGGGTAGTGATCGAGCCCGGCGCTCGGCTTGAGCGGTGCGCCGTGCGGGGCCCAGCGGTGATCGGCGCCGGGGCCTCGCTCATCGACTGCTACGTCGGTCCGTATACGGCGGTGGGCCAAGGATGCATGATCGAGAATGCGGAGATAGAACACTCGATCCTGCTGGAGGGGGCGGCCGTCCGCAACCTGGCCGGGCGAATGGAGTCATCGCTCCTCGGCCGAAACGTCACGATCGGCCGCGACCGGCGGCAGCCACGCGCCTACCGTTTCATGGTGGGCGATAACTCCGAGATCGGCATCCCGTAGGGGGCGGCGCGGCGAGGCTTGGCGCATTAGCGCACGGAGGTCGCGTTAATTCGCCGAGCCCTGCCGCTCCAGGGTCAGCTCCCCCATCTGTGCGATCAACCGCAGGCGCTCGACGGCTGAAACTCGGCCGGAAAGGCCCTGGTCGTTGCGGGCAATGATCGCGGCGTTGACCGCCAGCCGCTCCGGCGCGTCCCACCGCGCGAACGGCTGGCTGGCGAATTCGGTGGAGCGGAGGATGTCGCGGGCCGCGGCGGCAGCGTCCAATCCCGCGGCGATCCGCTGCCGCACGGCGGGAGCGATGAATTCCCAGTAGGAGCGCATGGCCTCGACCCCATCGAGGTCGGCGAGCGGACCATGTCCCGGGACCACTGTCTTCGGCCGAAGCGCGGCGATCCGATCCAGCCCCGCGAGCCAATTCTCGACCGGCCCGACCCAGATGATGGGCGTCACACCCACGAACATCAAGTCCGCGGCGAACACGATCTTCTCGTCCGGGAGGTGGACGATCAGGTCACCCGGCGTGTGCGCCGGGCCCACCTCGATCAGCTCCACGGCTCGACCGCCGATGTCCAGCTCGAGTCGGCCTTCGAAGGTGAGGGTCGGGGGTGTCAGCTTGACCTCGCCGAAGTCGTAGGCCGACAGCATCCGGGCGTACACGGTGACGCCGGCCAGCTGCGCCGCCCCAGGAAGTGGGAATCGAGGCGAGGCGACCCGCCCCAGCACCTGACCCCCTCGAGCCAGCAGCCGCAGCCGCGCCGGGTCCTCGCCGGCCATGTCCTCTGCCCCGGCGCGGGTGGCGATGATCTCTGCGCCCGACAGGAGCTGATTGCCCCAGCAGTGGTCGGGATCGCCGTGGGTGTTGATCAGCCGGCGGATCGGCGCGTTGGCCGTATGCGGACGCATGGAGTCCAGCATGCGCCGGGTGAGTCGCGTGTCCCACAGCGTGTCGATCAGCAGCGACTCGCCGTCGCCAACCACCAGCCCGGCATTCGATTCGCCCAGCTCTCCGTTTGGCTGAAGCCACGCGTGCACGCCCGCGCCGAGGTCGGTGAGCCCCGCCGCGTACCGCGCGGGACGACCGAGCAGAGAGCGCTCGGCCACTAGTCGCCCGAGCCCTCGCCGCGCAGCGCGGAGAGCTCAGCCCGTAGCGAGGCCACGGCGGCCTCGAGCGCGGCGACCCGATCCGCGAGATCACCGTCGGCGGCGGCTGCGACCGGTGCCCCCAGGTCGGCCGGGGTCGGTGCAGCCTCGGCCGGGACCTGCCCTGTCTCGCCTAGCTGGTGCGCAAAGCGCTCCTCCTTCTGCCCCGGGCGGCGCTCAAGCCGGACCGCGTAGCGACGATCGATCAGCTGACGCAGCAGACGCTCGACGTCGTCGAGCGTCGCAAGGCGAGCCATCCGCTCGGTGCGGGTCTTGAGCTCGCCCGGCGTCTGCGGCCCGCGGAGCAGCAGCACCGCCAGCACCGCGAGCTCCTCGCGCCCCAAGCCGAGCGTCTCCTCGGCCAGGTGGCGGTACTTCGTGGCCCGGCTTCCGTGGCCGCTGGCCATCCGCGTCAAACCGTAGCGGGAGAGGCGGTCCGCCGCCTCGCGCACCGTCGCATCGTCATAGTCGACCACCGGCTCGCGGTTGGTGGCTTGGTTGCACGCCAGCCGCAACGCGTTCAGTGACAGCGGGTACTGCTCCGGCGTCGTCCACCGCTTCTCGATCAGGCAGCCGAGGACACGCTGCTCTGGGGCAGTCAGCTCCGCGAAGTGCACAGGGCGAGAATAATTCGTAGCCCTGGCGCGAGGTGGTCGGGAAGTAATCGTCCGCTGCGGCGTCATTCTCAGCGAGATGGGAAACGTGCGCCTCACCGCCACCGCTTCGCTCGTGGCCGCGGCCATCGCGCTCATAGTCGCCGCCTGCGGCTCCTCATCCAACAAGAGCGCGACCGCCACGACCGCCACCACCCCTACGACCACCGCGACCGCGACAACCCCAAAGCCGGCCAAGAAGCAGCCCGCGAAGCCCAAGGCCACGACCTCCGCCACGTCTACTCAGGCCCCGGCTCAGTCCACCACTGCGGCTCCCGTCCACACGACTGCCGCGATGCCCCATGCCGCCCCGCCACCGCCGCCACCTCATCCGCCCAAGCCGGTGGTCACGAAGTCCAGTCCTCCGCCGCCCGCGCCGATGCCGAAGTCAAGCGGCGGAGGCATCCCCCAAGGGGGCGGCGGGGACCATGACGCCGACAACAACGGCGGCCCCAGCGACGGCGACGGCAACATCTAGCTCCGGCCAGCCGAGGCCGCCGTCACACCGCGCACCCGCGGCGGCGGCCTCGCGCTTCTGTGCTTGACGCCAGCGACCGCTGGCGCCAGGTTGACATATATAGCGGCACGATATATCGTGACGGTATATGGCGGACCTGAACCCAACCGGCCGCGTGATCCTCGGCATGCTCGCGCTCGGCAAGCGCACGGGCTACGACATCAAACAGCTCGTCGATAAGTCCACCCGGAACTTCTGGGCGGCGAGCTATGGACAGATCTATCCGGAGCTTCGTCGTCTGGAGGATCAAGGGCTCGTCCGTGGCCGGCCCGAGCCGTCTGGGGGCCGGGCCCGCACCGCCTACGAGCTGACCGAGGCCGGGGAAGCGGCTCTACGGGGTTGGCTGGCATCCGATGACGAGCTTCTGTACGAAGTTCGCGACGAAGGGCTCCTCAAGCTGTTTTTCTCGGACAGCCTGCCCGAGCGGCGGGTGGAGAACATCCGGGCGATGCGCGTTCTCCAGCAGCGCAAGCTCTCGCAGCTGCAGGCGATCGACCAGCAGGCAGATCACATGCATGCCGGTCCACGCCTCACGCTTGAGGTTGGGATCTCGATCACACAAGGGATCATCGATTGGTGCGAGGCTGCAGAGCGTCGCCTCGCCGAGGAGTGATCCGCTTGCTGTCCAGCCTCGCAACCTTCCTTCATCGCCACCGGGGGCGGGTGCTCGCGGTCGCGGTTGTGCTGGCGGCGGTGGCGGCCGCGTTCGGGTTCGGCGTGTCCAAGCACCTGAGTCCGTACGGGGCCAACGACCCAGCGACCCAGAGCGTGCAGGCCACGGACCGCTTCCAGGCTGCTGCGGGCCGGCAGATCGACGCCGGCGTGGTGGCGCTCGTCAACGCGGGCGACGTGCGCTCGGCGGCGGCCGAGCGACGTGTGCGGGAGGTCGAGCGGCAGCTTCGCCTCCAGCCAGACGTGGTGAGCGTTAGGAGCTTCTACGACATCCACAACCCGGCGATGGTGTCCCGGGACCGACGCTCGACATACGCCCTGACGTACTTCAAGCCGCTGTCCGACAAACGGCTGAGCGACGACGCCAAGGTGATCGAGAAGCGCTTCCACTCGCAGCGTGATGTCAGGCTGGGCGGCATCGCGATCGCCAACGCGCAGGTCAATGCCCAGGTCAGCCACGATCTGGAGCACGCCGAGCTGCTGGCCTTCCCGTTCATCTTCGTGCTTTCGCTGCTGTTCTTCCGGTCGCTCGTAGCGGCCCTGCTTCCCCCGCTGCTCGGAGGCTTGGCGATCATCTGCACCTTCTTCCTGCTGCGGATCGTCTCGACGTTCGCCGACCTCTCGGTGTTCGCTCTTAACCTCACGACCGGATTGGGCCTGGGTCTGGCGATCGATTACAGCCTCTTCGTCGTGTCGCGCTACCGCGAGGAGTCTGCGCGATCGGGGTTTGGTCCGGTGGCCCTGACCCGCACCCTTCAAACCGCTGGGCGAACCGTGATCTTCAGCTCGTTCACGATCGCAGCTGCCGCTGCATCGCTGACCATCTTCCCTCAGCGCTTCCTGTACTCGATGGGCATCGCGGGTGCGCTAGTTGCGCTGATGGCGGGGAGCCTGGCACTGACGGTCCTGCCCGCGCTCCTGGCCGTGCTCCGTGCACGTGTCAACGCTCTGTCGCCCGCTTGGCTCCGGCGTGCCGCCGATCGCGACGCTCGTCCGGCGACCCACGGCGGCTGGTACCGGCTGGCGCAGTTCGTTCGCCGCCGGCCGGGACGGATAGCGCTCGCGACCGGTGCCGCTCTCATTGCGGTCGGCGTCCCCTTCACGCAGGTCAAGTTCATCACCGTCGACGCCCGCGTGCTGCCGCCGAGCGCCAGCGCGAGGCAGGTGAGCGACGCGCTGAATACGCAGTTCCCGCCGAACCGCACGAGTCCCCTCGAGGTGGTGCTCGGCGCACCGGCGAACTCCCCCCGCGTACGGACCGTGGCGGCACAGATCGCACGACTGCCGGACGTCGCGGCCGTAGCGGCACCACAGCCGGCCGGCCGCTCCACCTCGCTGCTTGCCGTCGCACCGGTACACGACCCGCTCGCCGCCACCACGGTGCGGCTGGTCAAGAACGTGCGGAGGATCCACCCCCCGTTCTATTTAGGGGTAGCCGGACAGACCGCTTCCTACGTCGATCTGGAACACAGTCTGGGCGCCCATCTGCCCGCGGTCCTGGCGGTGGTGGTGGGAGCGACGCTGATCGTGCTCTTCCTGATGACCGGATCCGTCGTCCTGCCCGTTAAGGCCGTGCTCATGAACGCGCTCAACCTCAGCGCGATGTACGGGATCCTGGTGCTGATCTTCCAGGACGGCAACCTCCAGGGACTGCTCGGGTTCAAGAGCGAGGGCGCGCTCGAGGCCACGCAGCCAATCCTGCTGTTCGCGATCGGGTTCGGCCTGGCCACCGACTACGGGGTGTTCCTACTCACGCGGATCAAGGAGGCCAGGGATGGCGGCGCGCCCAATGACGAAGCTGTGGCGCTTGGGCTCGAGCGGACGGGCCGGATCGTCACGGCCGCTGCCCTCCTATTCGCAGTCGCGATCGGCGCGTTCGTCACCTCGGACATCGTGTTCATCAAGCAGCTCGGACTGGGGGCCGCACTGTCGGTACTCATCGACGCCACGGTGATCCGCGCGCTGCTCGTGCCATCGCTGATGGAGCTGCTCGGAGACTTCAACTGGTGGGCGCCGCGGCCGCTGCGGCGGTTGCACGACCGCATCGGCCTATCGGAGGGCGCGCCACAGCCGGCATGAGCGTCGTTGCACCGCTGCCATGATGCCCGCCGCGCTGCCAGCCCGGGAAGCTACGTGGGAGTCGGCCAAGCTGCGGATGCAGGTCGGCCTGACTGTCGCCAACGTGACCGGCGCGGTGGTCGTGACGGTGCTGCTGACGTTCCTGGTGCCGGTGCCGGCCAAGTTCAGGCACGACACCGCAATCGTGGCCGCGAACATCGCGGTCCTGGTGGTCGGCGGGATCCTGGCAACGGTCGTGGCAATCTGGCTGGGACCGAGGAGCGCGCGCGAGCTACGCCAGTGGTTTCTCTCGGGCGAGCCCGCCAGCACCCGCGAGCGGAAGCTCGCCGTGCGCCAGCCGCTCGTCCAGATGCGAATCGCGGCGGCGATCTGGGGGATTGCCACGATCGTCTACACCGTGCTCAACGCTTTCGCCTCGATCGCCGTTGCGGTGCAGTCTGCGATCACCATCCCCATCGGCGGGCTGGCGAGTGCGGCACTGACCTATCTTCTCGCCGAGCGGTTCACCCGGCCGATCGTGGCCGCCGCGCTTGCCAATGGGGCACCCGAGCGGCCGGTCGGACCTGACGTCCGCACCCGTCTGCTCGTGGCTTGGGGGCTGGCCGCGGCCTTCCCGCTATTCGCGTGTGTTCTGCTGGCCGTCAGCGTGCTCGTGGTCGGGCACTGGTCAGCGACGCGGATCGCGATCAGCCTGTTGGTCCTGACGGGCGTGGGGCTCGCGCTCGGCTGGCGGGCGATGAGCATCGCCGGGCAGTCGCTGGTGGACCCGATCGAGGCCGTACGTGGGGGCCAGCGCCGGGTGCAGACCGGGGATCTGGCAGCCGAGATCCCGGTGTACGACGGAAGCGAGCTGGGGCTCCTTCAGGCGGGTTTCAACGAGATG
This sequence comes from Solirubrobacteraceae bacterium, assembly GCA_036771025.1. GTDB lineage: Bacteria > Actinomycetota > Thermoleophilia > Solirubrobacterales > Solirubrobacteraceae > Palsa-465. The sequence continues at coordinate 3,103 of DAIPIC010000015.1, read as the reverse complement.
ACGGCGGGGCTACGGGACCGGGAGCGAATCCGGGAGGCGTTCGGTACCTATCTCGACCGAGAGGTCGCGGAACACATCCTCAACGAGGGCACATCTCTGGTTGGCGAGGAGGTGGAGGTCACGGTGATGTTCACCGACATCCGCGACTTCACGGGCTTTGCCGAGCGCTCGGAGGCGCGGGAGGTGGTGGCGACGCTCAACCGCCTGTTCACCTGCATCGTTCCCATCATCCACGCTCATCGGGGCCACGTCGACAAGTTCGTGGGCGACGGGCTCCTTGCCGTGTTCGGGGCACCACGGCGCCAGGCCGACCACGCGGAACAGGCACTGAAGGCTGCGATCGAGATCTCGGGCCAAGTTGCGAGCCAGTTTGGGAACGAGCTGTCGATCGGCATCGGCCTGAATTCTGGGATGGTCATCGCGGGAAACGTGGGCGGTGGCGGGCGACTCGAGTTCTCCGTGATCGGCGATGCGGTGAACGTCGCTGCCCGCGTGGAGGCGGCCACTCGTACCACCGGCGACCCGATCCTGATCTCGGAGTGGACGCGAGGGCTGCTGTCGGAGGACGCGGCCGCCTCGATCGAGCAGCGGGGGACCGCCCAGCTCAAGGGAAAGTCCGAGTCGGTTGCGCTGTTCGCACCCCGGGCCCTCGTACCGGACACCGCGATCGCCGAGGGGCCTCGCTGGCCTCAGGCGTCACCGTCCTGAACGTCACCCCGCGCGAGGGCATTTACAACCGTCGAGACCTGCGTCGAGGC
>DAIPIC010000015.1:0-2335 GCA_036771025.1 Solirubrobacteraceae bacterium | reverse complement strand
TCGTCCTGAACGATGATCCCCTGCTCGCGCCAGTCGGCGAGCGTTGCCGCGGCATGCCCCAGGCGCGGGTGCCCCCACAAGGTGGCCTCGAGCGGGCGCTCGCGTTCTGGCGTGTCCCCGAGTCCCCGGGCGACGTGCTCCACGGGATATGTGATGAGGACCGAGCCGGGACGCACCCACACCGGGATCAGATGCAGGGGCGCCTGGACCGTCACCTCGCCGCCCCCTTCCACCACCGCCCCCGACCAGCTCTCGATCCATTGGCCGCGGGGGAGCGCGACCTCGCGCTCGCGGGCGCCCTCATCCACGACCGGTGCCACCCACAGCGACGGCCCGTAGCCATAGGCATCGGAGACGGTCCAACCCCTGAGGTCCTCCGGATCGGTCAGGCACAGCGGTCGGATGATCGGCAGGCCGGTCCGGGCTGCGGTCCGCGCGGCCGCCCGGACGTAGGGGACGAGCTGCTCATGCAGGAGCACGTACCCCCGATACAGCTCGAGGATGTGGTCGCCGTAGTGCCAGGGCTCCTGCGGCATGCGGCCGTGGGCGTGCATGAGCGGCGTGAAGCACCCGAACTGAAGCCAGCGGACGAGCAGCTCCCCTGGGCAGCGTTCGACCAGCCGGTGCCCCAGATAGCCGCCGATGTCATGAGAGAAATTGGAGATGCCGCTGCAGGCGGCGGCCAACGCTGAGGTGACCAGCACTCTCAGCGACCAGAAGTCCGATGCCTGGTCACCCGCCCAGGTGATGCCCGCTGCGTGCTGTCCGGTCCAGCCGCTGCGCCCGAACAGCACGCCATTCTCGCCGTGGGTCTCCTCGAGCGCTCGCCGAAGGCAGGTCCGGTGCAGGCCGCCCAGCGCCCATGCGGCTTGGGCGCCGGTCCGGCCGTCCCACAGCCGGGCGTCGTCTGACATGTAGTAGCCCTCGCCGTCATCAGCCTTGATCCCCTCCACCCCCAGCTTCAGCACGCGCTTGGCCTGCTCGCGCCACCAGGTCTCAGCCGCGGGGCTGGTGAAATCGACAGTCGAGCCCGTCCCCATCCACCACTGCCCCACGACCGGTTCCCCGCCGGGCGAGCGGACGAAGTGACCGGCCGCCGCGCCCGGCTCGTAGTTTGGCGCCGGCTCCTTGTGCAGGCGTTCGGACTCGGGCTGGGGCGGGATCTGCCCGTCGCCCGAGTCGAGGTTCACCCACGGGGTGACCCATACGACCGTGCGCACGCCATCGGCGCGCATCCGGGCGATCGTTGCCGGGGCATCGGGGAATTGGTGAGGGTTGAACTCCCACGTGTTGTATTGCGTCGCCCATGGGGAATCGATCACGATCGCATCGAGCGGAATCTGGTGGCGGCGGAAGCCAGCGAAGTCATCGAGCACGTCGTCCTGGTGCTCGTAGACATCGCGGCTCTTCCAGAACCCGTACCCCCACTCGGCGAGCAGCTGGGGAAAGCCCGTCTGGCGGCAGAGCTCGCGCAGCCTGGCGGCCGGCGTCCGCTGGCATAAGACCGAGACGCGCAGCGGCCCAGCGTGGGCCCGGGTGGACATCGACACGCGGTCGCCGTCGAGATCGAAGCGGGTCCCGTTGGCCTCGGTGTGCACGAGGATCGCGTAGCCCCGGCTGGAGATGAACCAGGGTACGGGCGCGCAGTCGCCCTGGGGAATCCCGCCCTGCTCGAGCATCTCCGGCGGGCAGTCTGGCCCGGTGTAGCGCCGGTCGGCGCCGAGCTGGATCGCCCGGCCCGCCTGATCAAGCTGCGTGGCATGGCGAACCCCCAATCCCACGAAGTGCTCCTCAGAGCGGCGATCCCATTCGAGCCCCAGCCGCAACGGTTCGCGCTCGGCCACCAGCGCCAGCAGGATCTGATCGTCTCCCGGGATGCTGATGCTCAGCTGCGCCCTGCGGCCACCATGGAGGAGGACCTCCAGCTTCGCTTGGTCGGCTCGCAGGCTTCCGACGGTCGCCCGCAGCCCGTGTTCCGGAGGCGATCGCTCCTCGTGCGCCAGCACGCCTTCGGTCAGCTGGATGAAGTGATCGCAGATCGTGCCGTCCGCGGCCCAGAGCCCTCCCGAGCGAACGAGCCTTCGGCCGCCGCGCCGAATCGTGAACGCCAACGGGCGCAGCGCGATATCGATCCTGAGCGCTCCGCGCACTAGCGCGACGTCACCTTCCATTCATTAACCCTTCCGTCGAGGCCCCCAAAGGCATCCGTCCGTTCACGAGAAGGTCACGGAACGTGCGCTCGTTGTTCACGAATGGGCGCCTTTGCAGGTCAATCCTTGTCCCATGACCACATCCAGTCGTGCCGACATGCACGTCCACTCGAGCGCTTCCCAGG